>CAMWJL010000023.1 GCA_947174565.1 uncultured Prevotellaceae bacterium
TCCGACCGACCGATGTCCCCGACTCCGACCAATCGGAGTCGGGGACATCGATTTTAGGGGGTACGGAACAAGAAGTGAGGGGCGAGAGAAACTTTTCGGTTTTCGGAAAATTCTCGGATAAGTATTCGTGGACAGAAAGGGAAATGTTGTATCTTTGCAACGAGCAACATTTTACTGACGCTAAACACCGATAGGGGCTTATCGGAGAGACATGAACAATTCCATCAAATACTTCGTCAACATCTTGGGAGAACAGACGGGACAGCCTATCACCTGCGTGGGGTATGAGACCGTCCCTGCTTATGCCGCCTATCCGACCCCCAATCACCTGACTGGTTATTATTTTGAGCCTGACAAAGGACGGACGCTGAAAGAGTATCAGTTAGTATTTGTCACGGAGGGCAAGGGAACGCTCGAGACCCGCAGTGGCGGTGTGTTTGACATTCACCAGGGCATGATTTTCGTTCTTTTCCCCGATGAGTGGCACACCTACTATCCCAACGAGGAGACAGGTTGGAGTCATTACTGGATTGGCATCAACAACACCGATGTGGAACAGTGGTTGGCGGGCAGCAACTGCCGCAGGGAGAAGCCTGTGTTTGACATTGGGGTCAACACTGAAGTTTTGCCGCTCTTTCAGAAGGCGATGCAGGTGGCGGACACGGAACTGCCTGTATATCAGCATGTGCTCAATGGGTTGGTCAACTACATCATCGCCTTGCTGGGCAGCCTGAGCGAGATGCAGATGGTGAGCCATTCGCGATATGAGGAAAACATCGAACGGGCTTGCATGCTGATGGCTCAACCTGATTTCCACCTGCCGATGAACGACTTGGCTCGCGAAGTTGGCATGAGCTATTCCCTTTTCCGCCGCAAGTTCGGGCTGCAAAAGGGCTGTTCGCCAGTGAGGTATTTGCAAACACAAAAGATAGAACAGGCACGACACCTGCTCCTCGCCACAAACCTGCCGCTGAAATCCATCGCCTACCAGCTCGACTTCGAGTCCCCATCCTATTTCTCCGCCCAGTTCAAGAAGCAGATGGGAGTTTCACCCACGCAGTATCGTGCGCTGCAAAGGAGGGGGTGAAGCCTAAGGCAAATGCCGCCTTTGTCCTTCTCCGCCATCAAGGATGATGTAGCAAAAAGTGATACCGATTGAGCATTTATCAAAAGCCTATTCGAAGATTTATGGTTTACTTTGCACGACATATCCTATACAACAAGATGAAACGTATTTGTATCAGTAGCTTTTTCCTGTGCATTTTCCTGCTTGTATCGGCGCAATCGACAGAGCGAGTGACCATCAAAGTGACGGAGAAGCAACTGGAGAAGTGTCCCACTGGACCTTACGAGGCGACGTGGGCGTCCATCCGCGAGAACTACCGCACGCCCGAGTGGTTTATGGACGCTAAATTCGGCATTTTCATCCATTGGGGCGTTTATAGTGTGCCAGCTTCGGGCAGCGAGTGGTATCCCAAGCACATGTACAATGCCATGAGCCGAGAACACCGCCAGCGGTGGGGAAACCCATGTGAGTTTGGCTATAAGGATTTCATTCCGCTGTTCAAGGCCGAGAAGTTCGATGCCGAGGAGTGGGCAGCCCTGTTCCGCGAGGCTGGTGCTCGCTATGTCATCCCCACTGCTGAACACCACGACGGCTTTGCCATGTACGACAGCCGTCTGACAAAATGGAACGCCAAGCGCATGGGGCCACGACGCGACATCATTGGTCTGTTGGCAAAAGCCGTAAGGGCTGAGGGACTGCGCTTTGGCGTGTCGAACCACCGCATCGAAAACTGGGACTTCATGTATCCCCTCAAACTACCCAAAGACTCAACCGACCTATTCCTGCCCAAATATGCAGGACTTTACGGTCCACCTCAAAAGCCGACGGAACAGAGCGGCATGGGACCAAAGGCACAGGCTACGGTCGCAGCAGGTGTGACCGAAGCCGTCATCGACGAAGCCGCGGCTGAAGGGCATCATCCCCAAAGCGATGCGTTCCTGAACGAATGGGAAATGCGTGTGAGAGAACTAATCGACCGCTATCAACCCGACCTTCTCTACTTCGACAATGGCATCAACTACCGTTCGCTCGACCCGTGGAAACTGCGCCTCGCGCGATACTATTATAATAGTGCTACCCACTGGGGCAAGAACGTCAGCATCCAGTCAAAGAGCACAGCCTACCTTGCCGGTTCCATCCAAGACTTCGAGCGCATGAGCCGCGCCCCCAAGCACACCCTCAACCACTACTGGCAGGTAGATGACCCAATCGGCAATAAGTTCGGCTATATTGAGGGGCTAAAGCTACAGAGTGCCGACGGAATCATACGTTCGCTGGTGAACAACATCTCGAAGAACGGCAACCTGTGTCTGAACATATCGCCCAAAGCTGACGGCACAATCCCCGAAAACCAGCAGCAGATACTGCGCACCATCGGTCGTTGGCTGAAGACCTATGGCGAGGGTGTCTATGGCACACGAGCCTACAAGGTCAGCGACGAGCGGAATGTCCGCTTCACCTGCCGTGGCGACAGCATCGTCTATGCTTTCGTCATGCGGTGGGATGGCCAACCCTTTCAGATCCAGACACTCAACAATCAGCATATTGACAGCATATCCTGTCTAACAGATGGTCAACCCGTCGCCTTCCGCCACACCAACGACGGTCTGCTGATAGATGCTACAATGAGGAATGTGACAGACCCTGTTGTCTGTTTCAAAATTAAGCTGACCGCAGCAGCGCACGACTGATTAGAGAAAGCATTGAGAACAAATCATATAAGAAAATGAAACAACAGATTCAAAACATGCACAGCAGATTATTCCCTATCCAATCCACAATTTTTATTCTCATCACATTGGTGATGGTCGCTTGCCATCGTGAACCATACAGCATCAAGGATAATGTAGTGACCATTCATCTTTCTGCCCCAGAGCCGAGTGGGACAAAGATGCTGCGGCTGACGGCTGTCACAGACAAGGTTATTCATGTTTCGGCTACACCCGATAGCAGATGGCACGATAAAGCATCACTGATAACTGTGGAACAAAACGGTAATCAAGAAAGCACATGGACAACAGTGACACAAGATGATGACACACTTGTTGTCCGCACCTCAGAGGTGGTGACCCACATTTCACTGAAAACAGGCAGCCTACGTTTTACAGACAGAAATGCCCGTCCGCTACTGACCAACACCCCTACCAAGGCCATGACCTTCCAGCCCATCACAGCTCCCGATGATGGCAGCCAAGGGTACACGACCCGCCTACGTTTCCTTTCACCTGACGATGAGGCTTTCTACGGATTGGGGCAACACCAAGCCGACAAATGGAACTGGAAGGGGTGCAATGAGGATCTTTTCCAATACAATACGAAAGTAAGTATTCCCTTTGTCCTCTCCACCTATGGATACGGCTTGTTGCTTGATTCTTACAGCCTTTGCCGATGGGGAAATCCAGAGGATTACAAGCAACTGGGTGAAGTGTTCTCTTTGCACGACACAGAAGGACATGAACACACACTCACGGGAACTTACACCGCCGCCGACGGACGTGTGCTCGTTCGCCAGGAAGACAGCATCTACTTCGAGAACATCAAGACTATCAAGAATCTGCCACAGGACTTCCCTCTTGATGGTACAAACGTCGTCTATGAAGGCACTATCACTCCTGCTGAAACGGGCGAGTTCCGCTTCATTGTCTTTTATGCAGGTTATATGCGTGTACTTATAGATAATGTGGAGGTACAACCTACCATTTGGCGCACCGCATGGAATCCCAATAGCCGCAAGTTTCAAACCCAACTCACAGCAGGACAAGCCCACCGATTACGCATAGAATGGCAGCCCGACGGCAATGAGAGCTATTGCGGATTACGCGTGCTACCTCCCTACGAGGAACAGCAACTGCATCAATGGTGGAGTGAGATGACACCTCAACTGGATTACTATTTCATTGCAGGACCATCAATGGACGAAATTATCAGCGGGTATCGTCAACTCACAGGACGTTCTCCCATCATGCCACGTTGGGCAATGGGCTTTTGGCAGAGCCGCGAACGTTATGCCACACAAGACGATGTGCTCTCCACCCTCAGAACCTTCCGTAATCGTCACATACCCATTGACAATATCGTACAGGATTGGAGTTACTGGCCCGAAGCCGAATGGGGCAGCCATCGCTTTGATGCCGCACGCTATCCTGACCCTAAGGCAATGGTAGATAGCGTCCATGCCATGCACGGACACATCATGATTAGCGTGTGGCCCAAGTTCTACACAACAACCGAGCATTTCAAAGCCTTCGATACACAGAACTGGATTTATCAGCAATCCGTTTGCGACAGCCTACGCGACTGGATTGGACAAGGCTACACCTACGGTTTTTACGATGCTTACTCCGAAGATGCCCGCAAACTCTTCTGGCAGCAGATGAACGAGTGCCTGTATCAACCTTATGGCTTCGATGCATGGTGGATGGACGCATCCGAGCCAAACATCCGTGATTGCACCGACCTTCCCTATAGAAAGTCCCTCTGCGGTCCTACAGCCCTTGGATCTTCTACAGAATACTTTAATGCTTATGCCTTGGAGAATGCCGAAGCCATCTACAACGGACAACGCACCGTCAATCCAAACGATCGTGTATTTCTACTCACACGCAGTGGTTTCGCAGGACTGCAACGCTACTCTACAGCCACTTGGAGCGGTGACATCGGAACACGATGGGAAGACATGAAAGCACAACTATCGGCAGGTCTGAACTTTTCGATTAGCGGCATACCTTGGTGGACAATGGATATTGGCGGATTCTCCGTAGAAAAACGCTACATGGTGGCTCAAGGCGTATGGGACTCGCAACACGAGGAAAACGCCGACCTTCGCGAATGGAGAGAGTTGAATGCCCGTTGGCATCAGTTCGGTTCTTTCTGTCCGCTCTATCGTACCCACGGACAATGGCCACTGCGTGAGGTATGGAACATTGCTCCCGAAGGACATCCCGCTTACAAAAGCATCCTTTACTATCATCGGCTACGCTACCGTCTGTTGCCCTACATCTATAGCTTAGCAGCTATGACCCATTTTGAAGACTATACCTTAATGCGTCCCCTCGTCATGGACTATCCCACCGACACCATCGCCCGCAATGTCAGTGACCAATTTTTCTTTGGTCCCGCATTGATGGTGGCACCTGTCTTTGAATATGGTACACGGCAAAGAGCCGTTTATTTGCCAAAAGGTACATGGTACGATTTTTACACAAGCAAAATCGTCAAGAGCGGATTAGCAGATGCTCCTTACGAGCGCATTCCCCTGTTTGTCCGTGGCGGATCCATACTCCCAGTAGGACCTTCCATCGAATATACAGACGAGCGACCCGCAGACCTTATCACGATTTACGTCTATGCTGGCGCAAACGGAACTTTCACACTCTACGAAGACGAGGGCACGAACTACAACTATGAAAAAGGACAATTCGCCACCATCCCTCTACATTATGACGATACATCGCACACTCTCACCATAGGTTCACGCAATGGCTCTTTCCCCAGCATGTTGCAGCAACGCCGTTTCCGAGTGGTTTTCGTAGAAGGCACAGCACCACACTCTTTTGAGCCAGATGGCAACGACGGCATCATGGTAAACTATAATGGTCACAAAAAAATTATAAGCCTATGAAACGTACAGCATTTGTTTTTATCATTTACTTTTTTACCATTTCTCCACTCGTGGCTCGCGAGCGCATAAACTTTGACCATAACTGGCGTTTCGTCCTGGCTGACTCTGCCTGTATGGCTACAACAAGTTATGACGATGCCCATTGGCGGCAGCTCGACGTTCCCCATGACTGGGCTATTGAAGGCGACTTTTACGTAGGTAATCCCTCGGGTGCTGGCGGTGGCGCACTGCCTGGTGGTGTAGGATGGTACAGGAAGAAATTTGATATAAACAGCAAGAAAGACGAAAAGCTATTCCTGTCCTTCGATGGCATATATATGAATTCCACCGTGTTCATTAACGGGCAAAAGGTCGGTTTCCGCCCTTACGGCTACAGCTCTTTTGAATACGACATCACACCTTATATCCATGAAGGCGAGAACGTTGTGGCAGTGCGAGTTGACAACTCCGACCAACCCAACTCCCGTTGGTACAGCGGATGTGGCATTTATCGCCATGTTTGGCTCACGAAGACCCATGCTATCCATATCAAGCAATGGGGAGTTCATATCCACAATGGGAAAGTGGAGGTAGATTACGAAAATCCTACGAATGAGAAAGTTAAAGTTCGTAATATCTGGCATGGAAAAGGGCACGAACTTTGGAGTCCTGACAATCCGAAAGTATATAAGGTACGCACACAATTGCTTGTCAAAGGACAAATTGTGGATGAGGTGGAGACAACAACGGGCTTCCGCAATTTCCGATTCGATGCTGCTACGGGATTCTGGCTCAATGGTAAAAATCTAAAGATAAACGGTGTGTGTATGCACCACGATTTGGGTGCGTTGGGTGCAGCCTTGAACGAAGATGCTTTGCACCGCCAACTCCTCAAACTGAAACAGATGGGATGCAACGCCATACGCTGTTCCCACAATCCACCTGCTCCAGAATTGCTGGCGATGTGTGACACAATGGGCTTTATTGTCATGGATGAGAGCTTTGACATGTGGCGTCGGCGCAAGACGCGCAACGATTATGCACGTTTTTTCGACCAATGGGCAGAGCGCGACCTGACCGACCTTGTTCTACGAGACCGCAACCACCCATCGGTACTGATGTGGTCCATCGGCAATGAGGTGCTGGAGCAATGGTCGAGTGTCGATGCCGATACGTTGACACTGGAACAGGCCAACCTTATTCTCAATGCTGGTCACGATGCTTCCACATTGGCTCAAGCAGGGGAGATGAGTTTTAACTCCATGCTGACACAGCGACTGGCTTCCATCGTCCGCCGTTACGACAACACCCGTCCCATCACGGCTGGCTGTAACGAACCAGCACCAGGCAATCACCTTTTTCGCAGCGGCGCACTCGACCTCATTGGCTTTAACTATCATCACCAATGGGTGAAGGATGTGCCTCAGAACTTTCCCGACAAGCCCTTCCTCTTCACAGAGACCATTTCTGCATTACAGTCACGAGGCTACTACACAATGCCCTCAGACAGCATTTTCGTAGCTCCGAAGCAATGGGATTTGCCTTATACCCACCCCTCAATGCAATGTTCCGCCTACGATAACATGCACGCCCCATGGTCTTCGACACACGAAGAAATGTTGGATGTTGTGAAACATACACCATACGTCAGCGGACAATTCATCTGGACAGGGTGGGACTACATCGGTGAACCTACACCCTACGGCTTCCCTGCCCGCAGCAGCTATTTCGGCATCATCGACTTGGCTGGTTTCCCAAAAGACATCTATTATATGTACAAAAGCGAATGGACAGAGCAACCTGTATTGTATCTTTTCCCTCACTGGAACTGGCTTGATGGGCAGACGATAGACTTATGGTGCTACTATAACCAAGCAGATGAGGTAGAGTTGTTCGTCAACGGGCAATCGCAAGGTGTCCGTAGAAAAAACGACCATGAATATCATGTTGCATGGCGTGTCCGCTATGAACCAGGCGAAGTGAAGGTGGTGGCGAAAAAAGATGGAAAGGTAGTACGCGAAACATCGCACCGCACAGCGTCTGCTCCTGCCAACATCCGACTTAGTGTAGATTACGATGGAACACACTATAACGCTTCCATCCCATCAGAGCGTCATCTGCGCTTTATTAACGTGGATATAACCGATGCCAATGGTACTATCTGCCCACATGCTTCAGACGAGATATTCTTTTCTGCAACTCCTGGTCTCAAAATCATAGCCACTGACAACGGATGCCCAACATCCATGGAGCGTTTTACAGCTCCACAACGCACTGGCTACCATGGTCGTTGTATGGTCATCGTCAGTGGGCAAGGCACACTGACAGCCCGTGCCTATGGTCTGCAACAACAAAGCATAACAATAGAATAAATATAAATAACATACTGATATATATGAAGAGCATTAGCAAGTACATTGAATCTGTCATCATGGCGGTCATAATGACATGGTCCGCCACTACGATTCACGCCCAGACGGGACATTATGAATGGAACTCGCTGCCGTTTGGCGGAGCGGGCTTCGTGTCGGGAGTCATCACTTGTCCGCAGGAGGCGGGCGTGGTGTATGCGCGTACAGACGTGGGCGGTGCTTACCGATGGGACGCAGAGAAGAAGGCATGGCAACCCATCACAGACTTCCTCGGTGCTGACAAGGCTGGGCTGATGGGGGTGGAGAGCCTTGCCATCGACCCATCATCGCCCAATAAAGTATATATGTATTGTGGCACGTCTTACTGGAACAATGGACTGAGTGCTATCCTTTGTTCGGAGGACTATGGTGAGACTTTCACACAATTAGCCACCGTGACCAGCCAGTTCCCTGCCCACGGCAATGACTATGGACGACAAAGCGGCGAGCGGTTAGCTATATGCCCCACAGGTGGACAGTTGCTGCTGTGTGGTTCGCGTACTCGTGGATTGTGGAAGTCAGAGAACAGCGGAAAGACATGGCAGCGCATGGCTACAACGACGTTTGTGAACGACCGCAAGATGTCGTTCGTGCAGTTCATCGACAGTGCCACCGTCGTTGCAGGTATGCTCTATAAAGACGGCAACAACCTGTTTCGGTCGGTTGACGGAGGCACGACATGGTGTGTCATCGAAGGTGCTCGCACGGACTATATGCCCCATCGTTGCCGCCTGTCACCCGACGGAAAGACGCTTTATGTGGCTTACAGCGATGGTGAAGGACCCAGTACGAACGGGACAGGAGCACTGATGAAACTTGATCTTGCCACAGACACATGGACAGATATATCACCACAGAAAGTATCATTTGGCGATGTGTCAGTGGCTTACGACAATCCCAACCGCCTGATGGCTGTCTCAATGGGCTTGTGGCAGGGGCAGTACTGGACCAGTGCCAGCACCACATGGGGTGACCAAATATGGATTTCCAAGAACGGAGGCAAGACATGGACGAACCTGATGGAAAATGGACGCAGCACCTATAGCGAGAGTCGCATCAAGTGGCTCACGTCAGGCTGCCAGCTGCACTGGTGTGGCAGCGCGCAGATGGATCCGTTCGACAGCAACTACGCGTGGTTCACTTCAGGCAACGGCATCGTCAGCACCTCCAATCTTTGGGGTTCGAAGCCACGCTTCCAAATGTGTGTCACGGGGTTAGAAGAGACCGTTCCCCTGAATATCGTCAGCGTGACAGGTGCTCCGTTGGCTGTCACGATTGGCGACTACGACGGTTGCCTGTATGCCGATGTGACGAAATACTACAAACGTTTTACGCCGTCGATGGGTTCGACCAGTGCCATCGCCATTGCCGCCCGCAATGTAAAAATGATGCTGCGCGGAGCAGGAGACCTGTATCTGAGTCAGAACGGTGGCACATCGTGGGTGAAAAAGACGAAGCCTTTGAGCGACAAAGGAATATCCAGTTGTGCCGTATCGGCAGAGGGCACAATCCTCATAGCACGTCCCTCAGACAACAAGCCTTACTACTCGCTCGACAAAGGAACAACATGGAAAGTGCTTGCAGCCGCACCATCCGGAACCAACATCTTTGCTGACCCCGTGAACGACCATGTGTTCTATGGCATGAACGGCAGTACCTTCTACATGCACATCTACGACCCGACGAGCGACACTTTCACCACCAAGACTCGCACTGTAACGGGTGTCACAGGACGCATGTGTGTGGTCGATGGCAGGACGGGCGATGTCTGGCTGCCCCGTGGCAGTAGCGGCGTAACCCACCTCACAGGATGCGACACAGGCACACCTACCATAAAGAACATCACCATGAGTTCATGCACATGTATCGGAGCTGGCAAAGCCAAGGAAGCCGACGGCTACCCCTCGCTCTACATTTGGGGACGGAAAACAGCCACGCAGCGTCTTGGGCTTTATCGCAGCAATGACATGGGTGTCAGCTGGGAGCGCATCAACGATGACCAACACCAGTTTGGCGGTCCTGGCAATGCACAGATCGTGTCGGGCGACATGAACGAGTACGGACGTGTCTATATGAGTACAGTCGGGCGCGGTGTCATCTGCGGAACATTCATTGCCGACGAAGAAACGGGCATCAATACGCCATCAGCAACTCAAGCCCCACCCTTGCGCCACGCAGACATTTACGACTTGCATGGTCGCCTGTTGCTGTCACCTCCATTGGCTCGTGGCATATATATAGTCAATGGAAAGAAAACTTTCTTCAAATGAGTTTCAACCATACGAAAGATGCCGATTAGTGTTTCTGTAACACTAATCGGCATCTTTCAATACGGGGAATTTGCGTCGAAAATCACGAAGACGCTGTAAATCAAGGTCGATGGTGATAGCGGACTCCTCATCAAGGGGACAGGCGGCAGCGGTATTGCCATAAGCATCGACAAGCATAGTGCCTCCGCTATATTGGCAAGTGGTGTCAGAGCCGATACGGTTCACACCTGCCACATAGCATTGATTCTCAATGGCACGAGCATGGAGCAGGGTGTCCCACACAGCCAAACGACTGGTTGGCCATGAAGCCACATAGAGGGCGCAATCGTAAGGAATCTTTTCATTATTGCGTGAGAAGCAGGGGAAACGCAAGTCGTAACACACTTGCAAGAGGAAACGACACCCCCGATACTCCACAACAGCGCGCTGACTGCCACGTTGGTAGTGACGATGCTCATCACCATAGGTGAAGAGGTGGCGTTTGTCGTAAGCAACCACATCACCATTGGGCTTGACGAAGTAGAAACGATTGAAGAAAGTGCCATCCTCATCAACAGCCACACTGCCACACACCGCTCCTTTCAGTTCCACCGCCATCCGCTTCATCCACGCAAGCGAACAACCGTCAACCTCGGCAATGCCAGCAGGTTGGACGGCAAAGCCCGTAGAGAACATCTCGGGCAGCACATAGAGGTCGCTCCGTTCAAGCCCCCACATCATTTCTTCCAGATGTTCATGGTTAGCCACGGGATTGCCCCACACGATGTCGGGTTGCAGCAACGAAATCTTCATACCTTCTTCTTTTTCAGGTTCAACACAACGGCTACCACGATGAGCAGCAGAAGAATGCCCAACGCTACATAAGCAATGGTTTCTGTGGCATCGATGCTCTGAGGGGCGAAGGTGAACACCACTTCGTGCTTGCCAGCTGGCACATTTAGAGCACGCAACACATAATTGGCACGCCCCACTTGAGCTGGCTGTCCGTCGATGGTGGCTGTCCATCCGGGATAATACACCTCAGAGAAAACCACCAAGCCGCCTTTCGCCGACTCCACCTCGTAGGTTGCCTCGTCCGAACCATAGGAAGTGAGCTTGACCGTACCCTCACCTCCTGCCTTCAAGAAGCCGAAGTCGTCCTTTGCCACCACGGCTGTTTGACGAAGATTGACCTGCGAGAGAGCATCCAGTTCTTCGTTGGCATTAGCAACCCACTGAATGTCAGTGACGAACCAAGCATTACCCATAGCAGTAGTGTTCTCCACGGGCAGCTTGACCTCACCCTTCTCGCCAGCACCAAGGATGAACCAGCGAGTGTTGAGCATATTGATAACAGGGAAAAGCGAATCGGTGTTCACGACGGAGAGGTCGTATATAGGATATAGTGTCTGCTGCGGATATAATGCCTGCTGCTCCATCATGGCAAGTGTATCGACAGGCGCAACCCGTAAGGCAGCATAAACTTTGGGCATTTCGGGGGCGATATGCCGCTCAATCAACTCCTGATAACGACGGAGCTTGGCAGCGTGATAGCCACCCACAGAGCTGTAAAAAGCACTGGTGGTGTTATCGTTGAAGGTAGAAACCGTGAAATTCAACACACGATAATCACGGCCTTCTCCACTCTTCTCCAAAATATACTTGTCGGCATCCGTCTTCTGAATGCGTGCCGCTCCCTGGGGTTCTACAAACATTTCATCGTTAAGATAACGCTTATTCACCTGCCACATATCGACAAGACTGATAATCAAGAGGCTACAAACCAGGAGCCTTTCAGCCTTGCGAGTGTCTGAGGGAGCAGCAGAAACCTTCTTGGCATACCACCATAAGGCTACCACACCCAACATGATAAACAGAATGCTGCGCCATGCGTCTGCTTTCACCATCGCTGCGCGCATATCAGAAAGGCTACGCAGAATGTTCTGTCCAAAAGCCTCATCGAAATAGCCAGCATCCACATACTGAGCCACAGCTTGACGGTCGGAGATGCTGAGGAGGTCGTGACCCAACCCTGGAGCCATCACATATACAAGACAGATGACCACGGTGAAGACGGTGGCGACATAAAGCGGTTTCAATGCAGGTTTCTCCATCCACTCCTTCAAGCCCCAAAGAGCGATGAAAGGCACTACAAACTCAACAACCACAAGAATGCTTGCCACGGTACGGAACTTGGCATACATGGGTACATGGTCGATGAAGAAATTGGTAAACGGCATGAAGTTGTGTCCCCAAGAAAGCAGAAGTGTGAACAATGCGGCTGCCAAGAGTGCCCATTTGAGAGGGTTACGATGAGGAATGACCAGCAAGCCCATGACAAAGAGCATGCACACCAACGCACCCAAATAGACAGGACCGCTGGTGCCTGGCTGTTCACCCCAATACTGCGTGAAAGCGTGATAGATGCCCATCTGCTCCATCTGTCCGTCCGCCTGCTTCATGGCAGTCTTATTCTGCGAGAGCGGCACACTCGCCCCACCTTTCACGTTGGGAATGAGGAAAGTCATGGATTCGTCCACCCCATAGCTCCAAGCCGTGATATAACTGCGTTCCAAACCACTGTCAGTTTGGTCGTCGGTCTTGCCATGCTTGACCAACTCGCTCTTGCCACGCATGGTGTCTTTGGCGTAATCATAGGTGTGGTAGAGGTTGGAGACGTTGATGCACACCGCCAAAACAGCCGCGAGGGCGATGCCAGCCGTCGCCTTGCAGAAAGAAGCAATCTCTTTCTGACGGATGGCTTGGATGAGGAACGCCACCACCATGAGGAGTTCGGGGATGAGGAAGTAATAGGACATCTGAACATGGTTGGCCTGTATCTGCAAAGTGGCAAAAAGAGCCGTCACGATGATGCCGACGAGATATTTCTTGCGGTAGCAGAGCACCATGCCCGCAATGGTGGGCGGCACATAAGCAAGGGTGATGACTTTCCAAATGTGACCTGCGGCGATGATGATGAAGAAGTAGCTGCTGAAAGCCCACACCACTGCCCCCAAAGCTGCCATCCAGCGACGGAAGTCGAAAGCGCGCAGCAGGATGTAGAAGCCCAGCATGTAGGCAAAGACATACCACACATAATCGGGCAGCCACAAATGATAGGCCTTCTCCACTGCCGCCATCGGACGTGTAGAGCCATACGACGGCGCAATCTGATAGGTAGGCATGCCGCCAAAGAGGCTCGTAATCCATCGGGGAGTATCTCCGTTATGAGTATCACGATAGTGTCCGATTTCCACACTGATGCCTGCACCAGCAGCACTATCATGCTGTTCCAAACGATAGCCCTTGCTCACAGGCGAGACAAAATACAATAGTGCGATAGCCACAAACAGCAAAACGCAGTACACGTCGGGCAGCACTTTCTTCAGGTCGAATTTCATTGATTTTCAATTTTTGGTGGCAAAATTACGAAAAATCCCACTAAGCGACGTGGCTTTTCAGGAAAAGTTGCACAGAAAAGGCGGACGACACCGTGGAGACAGGATAAACGCCCCCTGTTTCTGCCCTATTGAGCTGCCGACCACGGCAACAGCGAGTACAAGTAGCTTCCCAAAGAAATGAGGAGCCAAATCATCCCCACGATGAGCACCAACAGAAGAATGAGCACCAAAACGGATTGCGCTGCCTTCCGATTCACATGAGCGATGATTTGCTCGTCGCCATCCACAAAGCCTTGCACCATCTTCATATTCTGCACTTGCGCACGATGGAAGAAGTCTATCACATCGCCCACAGAGAAAGGCAACAAGCCCAGCAGCACATCGCGCAGTGCGTTGTTGAGGACGGCAAGCGTCAACGGGACACTCTTGATGACGAACAGAGAAAAATAGACAAACGGCACTGCACCCACCAAAGCAATGACATCGCCCCATCCTGGAATCAAGCCGATGAGCGCGTCCAAGTAGTAACGGTCCAAATAGCGTGTCAACACACCCATTGCCCGATAGACCCGATTGTCCATCAGCCGCTTACGTCGCAGGAGTCTTTTCTCTTCTTTATCCATATAGAATGCTACGAACTATGATTTTTTCAACCTGCAAAATTCCTACCATGCACAGCTGAGTTTGTGTCCCCAATAGAGCATCAGGAGACCGACAAACAAGCTGAGTGCCGTGTAGAGACACATCATCAAGACGCCTTTCTCACTGCCTAAAAGCATATAGTTCTCGTTCATAAACGTAGAGAAGGTGGTGAATCCGCCACAGAACCCCGTCACCAAGAACAAGCGCATTTCGGCACTGACTGGCACGCCACGGCTTATCCATCCGTATAAGAGACCTATCACAAAACATCCCACCACATTGACAACAAAAGTGCCGAATGGAAACATTCCACAGAAGAACCGCCCCATCAGTTGCGAAACAACGTAACGACAAACGCCTCCAACAGCACTTCCTAAAGCAACGTATAGTATGTTCATGCTGCGAAGGTACAACTTTTTTCCAAATTACAAAACCAAATGACTTCAAAAACACTTCCGCCCGACATAAGAACGCTCCATTGACCTCCTGACAGGAAGGCCTGACACGCGTCTGATGGCACTGCTTCAAGAAGGGGGGCTACACAGCCTCTAAATCGATGTCCCCGACTCCGATTGGTCGGAGTCGGGGACATCGGTCGGTCGGAGTCGGGGACTCCGATTTAGAGGTGCTTTCAAGGGGGTGGAAGTGAGTGACGAAAAATGAGGGTGGAACATCCGTTTGTCCACCCCATCCTCCCGTTCGGAAGAGGATGACCCAAACATCGTGTCCAGTTTGGGTCTCGTCTTGTTCTGAACGGGGGTAAAAATGTTCAATAATGAATCATCGCCTCGAAAAACTCCCGACACATCACGTTCAACTCGCAAAGATTCGCTAACTTTGCATCCCAAAACAAGCCCCACGCATGGGGCAGTTCTCAAACCAATGACATAACATGACAGAAAGAAAGGTTAGGGTGCGCTTTGCACCAAGCCCCACAGGGCCTCTTCATATTGGCGGTGTGCGCACTGCGCTTTACAATTATCTCTTTGCCAAGCAGCACGGAGGCGAGTTGATTTTCCGTATAGAAGACACCGACTCCACACGCTTTGTGCCAGGTGCGGAGGAGTACATCATCGAGGCATTCGACTGGCTGGGCATCAAGTTTGACGAAGGCGTGAGCTTCGGTGGCAACTACGGGCCTTATCGCCAGAGCGAACGTCGCGACATCTATAAGAAATATGTGCAGGTGCTGCTCGACACGGGCAAGGCGTATTACGCTTTCGACACGCCCGAGGAACTGACCAAGAAGCGCGAGGAGGTGGAGAACTTTCAGTATGACGCTTCAACACGCGGCGAGATGCGCAACTCGCTCACACTGCCCAAGGAGGAAGTGGAGCGCATGATTGCGGCTGGCGAACAATATGTGGTGCGCTTCAAGATTGAGCCAGGCAGAGACGTGCTGGTGGATGACCTGATTCGTGGCGAGGTGAAAATCAATTCTTCCATCTTGGACGATAAGGTACTCTACAAAAGCGCGGACGAACTGCCGACCTACCACTTGGCGAACATTGTGGATGACCACCTGATGGAGGTATCGCATGTGATTCGTGGCGAAGAGTGGTTGCCCTCTGCCCCACTCCACGTCTTGCTCTATGAGGCTTTCGGATGGGCAGACACGATGCCCCGCTTTGCCCACCTGCCGCTGCTGTTGAAGCCGATTGGCAACGGCAAGCTGTCGAAGCGTGACGGTGACAAACTGGGCTTCCCTGTCTTTCCGCTCGAATGGCACGACCCGAAGAGTGGAGAAATCAGTTCGGGCTATCGCGAGAAGGGCTACCTGCCCGAGGCAGTGGTGAACTTCTTAGCACTGCTGGGATGGAATCCGGGCAACGACCAAGAGCTGATGACACTGGACGAGATGGTGAAGCTGTTTGACCTGTCAAAGTGTTCAAAGAACGGCGCAAAGTTCGACTATGTGAAAGCGGCTTGGTTCAACCATCAGTATCTCATCCAACGTCCCGACAGCGACTGGTGTCCAGCCTTTGATAAGGTGCTGAAAGAGAACGGCATCGAGGCGACCGCAGAGCAAGAAGCTGAGGTGGTGAGGATGATGAAGATGAAGGTGATTGAATACACTGACGGACAAGGCAACAAGAAAAAACGCAACATTTCGTTCCCAAGCGACCTGTGGCCGCTCACCAAGTTCTTCTTCGTGGCACCCACCGAGTTTGACAAGGAAAACGACAAGTTCATCCGCAAGAACTGGAAGGAAGGAACTGCCGACGAGATGGCGCAGATGATAACCGTGCTGGAAGGCATTGCCGACTGGAGCGTGGAGGGACAGAAGGCTGTCATCGACCCGTGGACAGAGGAGACGGGCATCAAGCCTTGGAACGCATGGCGCGTGGCACTCGTGGGAACAGGACAAGGACCTGACATGTATGAACTGTCCGCTTTCCTCGGCAAGGAAGAAGTCATCAAGCGAATGAAGTTTGCGATACAAGAATTAAAGTAATCATGTACTCGTTAGGACTATACATCTTTACATTGGGCATGCTGATTGTCTCGCTCTTCCACAAAAAAGTGCGTCAGATGGTCGTTGGCATCACCCAAACTTATGCGCTATTGCGCCGTCACATCAAGAAGACCGACCGCGTAGTGTGGTTTCATGCCGCCTCGTTGGGCGAGTTTGAACAGGGACGACCACTGATGGAGCGTCTGCGCACGGAGTGTCCTGAATACAAGATTCTGCTCACCTTCTTCTCGCCATCAGGGTATGAGGTGCGCAAAGATTACGAAGGAGCCGACTTGGTGTGCTATCTGCCTTTCGACACCCCCGGCAACGCACGCTCGTTCCTGAGGCTGGCACATCCTGAAATCGCTGTGTTTATCAAGTATGAGTTTTGGACAAACTATCTGACCCTCTGCCGCAAGAAGGGCATCAAGACATACAGCGTAAGCAGCATCTTCCGTCCCAACCAATACTTCTTCAAGTGGCACTTGTTTAACTATTACCCTGCCCTCAAACCCATCAGGCAGTTCAACCATCTGTTTGTGCAGAACGAGGACTCCAAGACACTGTTAGCTAAATACGGCATCACGAATGTGACCGTGGTGGGCGACACCCGTTTGGACCGTGTCATCGCCATCAAGAATGCGGCAGCACTACTACCTCTCGTGGAACAATTTGTAGGCGACGCACCCTGCTTCATCGCTGGCTCGTCATGGGGTCCTGATGAAGAGATTTACATTCCGTACTTCGCTGAACACAAGGATTGGAGACTCATCATCGCCCCACACGTCATCAGCGAGACACACCTGAAAGACATCGAGAAACTGCTGGACGAGAACGGTTTCAACCATGTGAGATACACCGAGTTGGAAAACGGCAAAACGATGCCGTCCGCAACAGAAACCGCAGGACAAGCCCTCATCATCAACTGCTTCGGCAAACTCTCTTCCATCTACCGATACGGCAAGGCGGCTTTGGTGGGTGGTGGATTCGGTGTGGGCATCCACAATGTGCCTGAAGCTGCGGTATACGGCATTCCCGTCCTCTTTGGTCCTAACAATCAGGCGTTCCGCGAGGCACAGGCACTGAAAGCTTGTGGCGGCTCGTTTGAATACCAAGATGCCGCTTCCTTCGCTGCCATCATGGACAGATTCATGCAACAACCAGAAGCACTCAAGCAGGCAGGCACTGCTGCTGGCAGCTACATCAACGCCAACACGGGTGCGGCGGACAAGTGCTTCAACGCCATCTTCAAGTGAAATACACCGACCTGTTCATCGACTTTGACGACACGCTCTACGACACACATGGCAATGCGGTCATCGCACTGAGCGAGTTGTACGAACTGCTGCACTTGGAGCAGTATTTCGATGAGCCACAAGTGTTCTATAACGACTATTGGGAGACAAACATCCGCCTGTGGACACAATATGCCAAGGGGGAAATCGAACGTGATTACCTCATTGTCGAGCGTTTTCGTCATCCGCTGAGTTTAGGAAAGAACCTCAACCCAACCGTTGACTATTGCCGCCAAGCAAGCGACCAGTTTCTCGCCCTTTGTTCAGTCAAGCCAGGGCTTGTGGATGGGGCAAAGGAACTAATGGATTACCTCCGCCGCAAAGGCTACCGTATGCACCTGTGCAGCAATGGCTTCCACGAAGTGCAGTACAAGAAACTCCGCTCCTGTGGCCTCTCTGACTATTTCAGCACCATCATCCTCAGCGAAGACGCAGGTGCCAACAAACCATCCCCCCGTTTCTTCGAGTATGCCTTAGAGCAATCGCATGCTCCCCAAGACCGCACCCTCATGATTGGCGACAACTTCAACACCGACATCATCGGTGCCCAAGAGGCAGGACTCGCCACCATCTTCTTCAACCGCTTTCCCGACTATCCCGCCCCAGCACCAACCACACATGAGGTACACCACTTGCGTGACATCATGAAGATTCTTTAACGATATCCCCATCATCTTTAACCTCCGTCCTCCACCGAAAAGCCTTGTTCACCTCACAATAGGACAAATTATCCTTGACCAAACAGCCATGTGTGTGTTTGCCCACGACAATTTAAGCCGCCCACTTTCTACCATATATGCTCCGTACATCAATAGATACAAAGCTTATCGCCTTGAGAGTCACTCGTATTGCTTTAATGTCTCACAAATTGGTATTACAGTTCGTTTGTACATAAGAATACCAGAAGTCAATAACCTCTAATTATCATCTTTAATTGGTTAAAATTAGGTATTATGATTCCTGTCATTTGTGCTCTAATTTCAATGTCACTCAATTGCATCGGGATATTTTGTATTATGCAATATTGCTTATACAATTCTTTGATGTACAATTTGTGCGAGTCTTGCTCCAACAATGAATTGATGGCAGCAATAGTATTATCATTTAGAACAACACTTAACCTATTGTTTGTAATAAAACCAGTCAGCATTGATGACAAAGCAATCCTTGTCGCTTCTGTCAGATTAGAAACAATACCGTTAATAATGAATGATATTTGCTCCATAAGCAAATATTTTTGATTCCATACATTTTTTGTATCACAAAGATTTTGCGAGGTCGGGAAAATATCAAACTTCTCATTTGAAACTTTTAAGTCATTATCTAATTTCGCAAGTTGTGTCTTTTTCTGCCAATATTGTGAATATAGTAATTGAACTTGTGACAAATATGTATATACGCTCACATTTGACTGACTATTATTTACTTGAGTGTTCATCTGTTCCCTCCTTTCCATTATTGTTTAACATCTCTTCTATTATCATACTTATCAATGCTTCTAATTGCGTCACTCTATTTCTCATCGTATTATACTGTACATTCTCACTTCCAATCTTTCCAAGATGTTCATCAATATCCTTCAACCTGTCTTCAGATAGTGTCTGTACACCTTTAATGCTTTCTATCAAATCCTCAAACTCTTTCGTCTTATCAGCAATAAAAGTGTGATTCTTTTGTCTAATATCATTGAAAACCTTGTTAAGTTCGGAAGCCTGCCCTTGTAACCCTTGGACTGTTTCCATAGCTTCCTTCCCTTTCTTTTCCACTTCATCCAAAACATTTCTTGCCTCTGTTTTTATCTCTTCGATTTTGAATATCGCGAAAAATCCGAAGATAAGAAAAACAATACTTAATAGACCTCCCCAAATTCCAATTTGAGAATATTCATTATCAATTTTATTGATATGCAAGGTAATCAGGTTGTTCATTTCTTCTTGTGAAAGCAAGATTTCACGCTTAAACAAAGCTGAATCATTTTGTAATTGAGAAAGCAAAGTTTGAGCATTAACGATTGTTCCTGAATCAGTGCTCAAAACAATAGTCTTCATATCATAGAAAATAGAATCAACTTTTACAATGTGCTTTACATGTTCATTTACAATCTTTTCCTGAGAGTCTTTGAAGGCATTATATGAACAAGATAAATATCCTATTAGAATCACTAATGTCGCAATAAAGACCAAACAAAACCAGCATACGATTGTATTATGTTTTTCTCTTTTCATTTCTAATTTCCTTATGGTATTTCTTATTCCTATTTTGTAACCAATGTATCCACCAGTAATACCCATAAACCCTACAATTCCAATACCACTAAAAATCCATTCTATATATTCCATATATATGTGTTTTATAAAAAATACTCTTCATTTCATGCGTCACCCCTACGATATGTGTTGTTATCGTTAATGATGACGTTTAACTCTTCTTCGGTGAATCCATATAGGGTTGCAATGATTTTATCTACTTCTTTCGACAGGCTTTGAAATTGCGCTTCATCATTTCGTGCCGCCATCATTTTATCAGCATATTCGTTCAATACTGACGGCAATTTCTTTGGAACAGGTATCTGACGGAAGTTCTCCCAAATGAGTTGCGCCCCATTTTGGATACGAGGGCAGAACTCGGTAATAAGCCACCAACCAACCTTTGAACAAAGCAATGTTAATAGAGCCTTGTCTGGAACGGATATAAAATACATCGAATTATTGCAAAATGTTGAGGATTCGTCATATACGAAACATGGTTTTGTTTGAAATACTTGATAGAATAATTTATGCTTATCAAATTTGTCATAGTAGGCACAAGCACGCAATTCCCACCAATAATCTCCTTTGTCTGTTCGTGCTTTTGCCTCTTTACGAAATTGCTCTAACCATGCGGCTATGGCAGGATAGTTTTTGCCAAACCAATGCCATGCGTCTGTTTCCGACGGGAGCGGTTGTTTTTCTCTGTCTATGCCCATGTGCATGACCGTAAACCCTTTGGGGATGAACACCAAATAAGAACCAGGCACAGCTTCACCATAAGCAACAAGTCCTCTTCCTTGCAAGAATGGACGCAGAATTTCTTTGGAACGAATATCTTGTGCCGTCAATTCGTTTGCTTTATCAATACTGATGTTGAAAGCTTTTGATAAGCCAGTGAGAATCCCACGATAAGATTCACCGCCAACATATTCTCCCAAAGAAACCATTTGAGTTTTTAATCTCTCAATCAGGTTAAACTTTTGAAGGCTGGAAACAACCCAAACTCCACTGCTCATTTTCGTGGTATCGAATTCTTCCTTTTCTTCTTCCACATTTTCAGGAAGCAGTTCCGAATTTACTTTTTCGATTGTTGATATTAAGAGTTTGCCATCCTGCTTTTCCTTTTTCATACGAATAATGCAGGTATAAGTGGTTGCATCTTCAAAGATTTGGTTATCACAAAAATCTATCAAATGGGTTAGGCTTTTTTCCAAGAAAAGTTCCCTAAGCGGACGCCCATACATCACTTTTTCCCACTTGTTTGGCATAATATATGACAGGTATCCACCTTTACGGAGTAAATGCAATCCCCTTTCAACAAAAAGTGCGTAGATGTCTCCTCGTGCCTCCAATGTATGATAGGTTTTTACTTGAGGTCTTTTTTCCTCATCAATCCTATGCATCCTGTCATAAACAGCTGCGTCAGTCTTTAATTTTTCTAAACTGATATATGGTGGATTGCCTATAATGACATCAAAGCCCTCGAAAGTTCCATTTTCATCCAACACTTCCGGAAACTCCACCATCCATTCCAAAGAGTACGAAAGCACCTTCAGAGCATTTATTTTTTGTGCATTATCTGTAAAAAAATCTAATTGGATTGACGGCAATAACTTTCGTTTAATGTCTTTTATGTCCTGATTCAGATGGTTTTTTATGGATTTTGAGCGGCAATACTTATACTCACGGACATTCTGCTTGTAATCCCTGATAAGTTTTTGCATACCCATGCTTTCTGTTATCTTTTGCCCAATACACACGGGGTGAGCAGAAGCGAGTGAGTTTCCACATTTTATGTTAATGTCGATATTGGGAAGTGTTTGCAAAAGACGCTTGCCTTTCTCAGTTCTGTAATAGTAAGCGTTCTTTAATAATTCAATCCATAAACGCAAGCGACACACATCAACACTTTTGGGGTTCAAATCTACACCGAAAAGACAATTCTCTATAATCATGCGTTTTTCCTCAAACAGTGTTTCTTGTATCCGTTGGCTTGACGGATTGGAGGGGTCATATTTGAACATGTCGCCATCTTCATCGGAGATAACCAATTCGTCATATTCCACTCTAATTTCATATTCCTTAATGCGTTTGGGTTGTGCTTGGTGGTCTTGTAATACGCCCAATTCGCTTTTAATGGCTATCATCTCATTTAATGCGGAAACTAAAAAATGCCCACTACCAACAGCAGGGTCGCAGATGCGCAAGGAATTGATGATTTCATTGGCTTCTATTCTCACGTCCCGTTGCCCATATTCAATCTTTTCTTTGAGGTCTTCAAAATCTTTGCACTTCCAACCTTTTACCTTATTGAATTTGTCGATAACTGCTCGTCGGAGTGTTTTGTTGCAAATATACTCAGTAATGTATCCCGGAGTAAAGAAAGCTCCATCTTTGTAACCATTTTATTTTCTCAAAAATCAAGCCTAATACTGAAGCATTGATAAGTTTGTTGCTATCTGTCCTGACCGCTTCATGTGCTTTGTCTTGTTCTGTGCCAAAATCGTATGCGTCAAGGAAAGAAAAGAGATAGTCAAGGGTCGATTTCGTTCCTGCTATCTTCTTCCCGTTGCCATCTTTCAATATAGTCTTGGCATAGACATCCATTTCTCCCATACGGATTCCACTAATGGGAAAGAATTTTTCCTCTACTTCTGCCAGTTCAAAAAGTGAACTATTCAGATAAGGTACGTCAGGAAACCTCTGCTTCATTTCTTCCGTGCGTTCTTCCACAGGTTTTGCCATTACTTGCATGAACATATCATGCAATACATCATAATCTTGAATATGAACAATGTCCAAGAACTTAACATCGCGACCTTGGTTGAAACAAATAAGTTGGGATTCCAATAATTTTAGGAACAAAACGCGATTTATCCACGTCAACACTAACCCCAAAGCAGCTTCAAACCGTGCATCTTCATTGGTCAATGATGAATAGCCCTCTAACTTCTCATAAGTTTGTTCAACCAAAGAGAAGCTTTGTTTACCAGTCTTCAAACGTTTTATCCGATGTACTCCCTTGTCAATGTCTTCCTCAACGCCCATAATATAAAGAAGCTCACTGTAAAATTTCTTGTTCAGCGTATTGTGGTCAGAACTGAATGGGAGTTTGAGTAGATTAGTTGGAGAGAACAGTTTGTAAACAGCAATAAACGACTTGCTATTTACCACTTCTTCTTTGTGAATCTTACAATCGAAAGTCCTTAAATCAACATACACAAACTGCAACCGATGTTCCAGCCGCTCAACTTCTGGTTTGATTATGGCATTGTAAATGTACTCTGTTTTGTCTTCGCCAGTGTCTGCGTCAAGTACCTTTTGCACAAAACGCTTGTTACGGGCAAATAGTTCATAGAATAGTTTCTTTTCAAATATGAAATACTCCCAGCAATTAGTTATGATAAGATGTTTAATATCCGTATTATGGTTCTTTATTTCTTCACGGATATAATACAAAATTAGTTCAAAAAGAGCTCTCTTCTTTAAGTTGTCTTTTGATACCATATCAGGACGAGAAGGTCCTTTGAATTCAAAAAGCACAACAGGATGTTCGTTGTGGGTTCCCGTCTCTGTATAAATAGCTAAGTCTGTCCGTTGGTAAGTATTTACTAAATATTTTTTATCACTATACAGACTCTTGTTGAGAAACTCTGCGACAAGATTTTTATTGAATTCTTCGTGTTCTTCAGGGTTGATATGTTTCAACAATTCTGACATGGCACCTCTGAAAGTCCTAACTGCATTTGATTCAGGACGTTCTCGGAAATAGATCTTTGCAACAGATTGACTTGGGGCTAATATCTTATACATAACTTGACGTGAGTTCGACAAATTCCAATTGATTGGAATTTCGTGATTGACAAGAATTGTTGCAACTTCAAAGCACTAAGGCTTAATGAATTACAAACAATAATTGCTACGTTTACAGAGAACAAAGTTAGTGAAATTTTCTATATTGCGAATAAATTCTGCAATTTTTTTTGATGTCGGATGGCAAAATATATTGTGGAAGCAGTATCAGGCGGCAATATCACCGCATATTGCTTTTTTCAAAGGGAAGCAATTATCATAGCCGAAAGAGCTTGGGAAAAAGGCATTCTCGTTCTTTTGAAAGCGTTGAACTGATGCTAATTACGATGCAGGGGGTGTCGCAATTACGATATAAGGCTTATCGTAATTGGGGTGCAGGGGGTATCGCAGTTGCGTTTGTGGGTGCGTCGTCCGCTTGGTAAACGGAGGAACGTCGCACATTATCAGGGGATTCCGCATGACTGCGCTACAGTGCTACAACGCTACAGTTCCAAAACACATAGATGAAAGTGTATTAGAATGATTCTATATTATATATATATAATAATATAATATATAGGACAGGAGAATGGAATGTGTGATAACCTTTCCGAGAACTGTAGCGGTGTAGCAATGTAGCAATGGTGCGTTTTTCCTGATTTCGTTGGCACTTCCTTCTGCCGCCCGTCGTCACTTAGTCATGACGGACGGCAGAAGGAGGTGAACATGACGCCTCATCTTAGGAGGACAAAGAACATTGGGCAGGGAGAATGCGGAAGAGGGGACTTTACAATGGTATCACGAGTTTTCTGTCCACCTTTTCTGTCCACTTTTGCAGTTTTCTGTCCACCTCGTCCTGCATTGCTTCTTCATATCAGTGGATGTCATACTGAATGTGAGAAATGTGGAGTACTCAGCCTTATCCCACACAGGCTGTCATTTCAAGAGGCGTGCCTCGGGGCTTCCGATAGCACGGAGTCCTTGAGCCACGCTTTGGGCATTGAGGCGCGCTCCCTTGAGCGAAGTGTGGGTGTGGTCGTGGTTGAAGTAGGCGGCAGCTTTGTTTTGCCCTAACTTGTCGAGGGCGTTGGCTGAGATATTGTGTACGTCAACAAACTGACAACCAGTCTCTCGGGCGACATCGCAACACCAAACTCCATAGGTCTCGTTGCGACGCTCAATGTACTTCTTGCCTTTCTTCTCCTTGACAGGATAGATGAAGCCGCGTGTGTGCCCGTTTCCCTCGTGCCACTCGTTGCGAGGGGTAAGGGAAAGGAGAATCGGGGTAGCACCTTTCTCCTGCGCATCGCGAATCATCTTCTTTAGATACCATCCATAGGAATAAATCACCTTGTAGATGCCGCTGCTCTCCATGCGATAGACATGGCTGGAGTCTTTGGAACAGGCAAGCACTCCACGCTCCTTGCCATCCTTGATGCCGCCAATGTCGTTGTGACCAAACTGAATGAGCACCACATCGCCTGGCTGGAGGGAGTTATAAACCTCTTCCCAAAGGTTTTCGTCAATATAAGTACGCGTAGAACGTCCTGCACGCGCCTGATTCTGGAACACACACTTGGTGGAGTCGAACACTGTGTAGGCCTGACTGCCCCACCCCCACATGCCGTCAGGGTCTTTGTCAGCATTCTTGCCAGTGGAGTCGCCACACAAGAACACCATGGGTTTGCCCTTCTGACGCTTTTGGTCACAGCGTTTGGGATGCACCTTGCCATTGAGGCAGGTCTTCAGGAAGGCTACCTGGGGGTCGGTGGAGGCAAGGATGCCCTCTGCCGCACTCTGAGCATTCATGCGTGCCCCATAGGCAGAAGAGTGGATTTTGTCAAGATAGAAATGGTAGTTTGTCTTCCAAGGACCATATTGTTCTAACTTGGTGGCAGAGATGTCATTGAGGTCGATGACAGGCACATTCAACTCCTTGCCCAGCGCAAAGATGGCAGGGGTGAAATCTGTGAGTTTGCGCTGAATGCGCTTGGGGTCATTTGGTTCATAATCATTGCGTGGCGTGAGGGTGAAGAGGATGGGAATTGCGCCTTTGGCACGCACATCGTTGACAAAACGGCGGATGTAACCGCCAAACGTATATACCATCTCATGCGCTTTCGTCACCTTATTGTAGATGTAAATCGAATCCTCACACACTTCCAAATGCCCATTGGGGCGATAGCTGGAACGGGCACGGATAGAATCAATAGGGCCATTATCGTTGTGCCCGAGTTCCAAGAACACATAATCGCCTTTCTGCACAGCTTCCAGCATCGGTTGCCAAAGCATATTGTAAAAAGTACGGGGCGACGTGCCTCCAAGCGCATGGTTCTCGACGGTGATTTTTGACTCGTCATAGTATTCATGGGCATAGAATCCCCACCCCCACTGACCATTGTTTCCGTTGCCGAGCGTGCCAGTGCGCATCGTGCTGTTTCCCACAAGGAAGAGCACTGGGTTGTCTCCCTGTCGGCTGCTGCCAGGCACTGGACGCACCTGATTCGCGATGTCGATAGAGTCGGCGGTGAGGTCGCGCACACCGTTGATGTCCAGCCAAATGTCGCGCTGAGCACTCGCTGTCAGCTGCGAAACACAAAAGATGAGAAGTAAAAGCAGTTTGTTCATATAGGTTAATGGTTGATTAGTTGCACACGTTCCAATTCGCTTTCAAAGTTCGGTGTGAAGACACCCTTGCCAAGTTGAGCCTTGATGTCCGCCACTGTCCAAAATCGACCGCCATCCAGTTCGTCCGAAGGCACGATGTCGCCATCGTAAACGGTCTTATACACAAAGACAAGTTCTCGCTCCCGTTCGCTTTCAAAGACGTACTGCGCTATGCGTTCAGGGGTGAAATCCGTCATGCCCAGCTCTTCACGCACTTCGCGATACAATGCCTCCTCTATGCACTCGCCCAAATCCACATGCCCTCCCACGGCGGTGTCCCACTTGTTGGGCTGAATGTCTTTCCATGCAGGACGCTTCTGCAAGTAAAGCTCTCCTTGGCTGTTGAAGACGTGCAGATGCACCACGGGGTGAAGCAGTTTGCTGCCGTTGTGACACTCTCCCCGTGTGGCGGCACTGACGATGTTGCCATTTTCATCGACCACGGGGAACATTTCTTCGTTGTTATCTTTCATGTTGCGTCAAGGTATTAAAAGAGACGAGTCTCCATAACTGAGAAATCGGAAATTGTGCCCAAGGGCATAGTCATACACCTTGCGCCAATCGCCCTTCAAGAACGCCGATACCAAGAGCAGCAGCGTGGATTGCGGCTGGTGGAAGTTGGTGACCATGCGGCGCACGATGTGGTATTCATAGCCAGGGGCAATGATGATTTGAGTGGAAGAATGCAGGACATCCAGCTGACGCTCATCCATATACGCCAAGAGAGCCGACAAGGCGGCTGTGGGAGGAGGTGCTGCCACATCCGAGCATTCGTAGGGCATCCACTGCGGCACATGCAGGTCTTCCTTGCCCTGCATGGCGAGCAGCCCCATGTAGTAGAGGCTTTCGAGCGTGCGCACACTGGTAGTTCCCACAGCAATCGCCTCGCCCTGATGCCTGAGCAGTTTCTCTATCGTCCGACGATGGACGGCAATGTGTTCCGTGTGCATGTCGTGGTCGCCAATCTCCTCGCTCTTGACGGGTTTGAAAGTGCCTGCGCCCACATGCAACGTCAGTTCCTCGCGGTCGATGCCAGCCTCATCAAGGGCTTGCAGCACACGCTCCGTGAAATGCAGACCTGCCGTCGGAGCAGCCACCGAGCCTTTTATCTTGGAATAAACGGTCTGATAAGTCGTCTTGTCGCTCTCCTGCGTGGCGCGATTGAGATAGGGCGGAATGGGCAGCTCGCCCACTGCATCCAGCAATTCCGCCCATGTATAGTCGCCATTCCACGCAAATTCGACCAAATGGGAAGTGCCGTGCAGCCCCTTGCGTTCGCACGAGAGGGTGATGGTCGCCCCGTCGGGCATCGCTATTTCACGATACAGCTTGCCTTCCTTCCATTTCTTCAGATTGCCCACAAGGCAGTACCACTGCACGCTGCATCGCTGCGAGAAGTTCATCTGATAGTCGTTCGGCATCGCTGGTTCAAGGCAAAACACTTCGATGAGCGCACCCTGCACACCATCGGTCGAAGCCTTGCGGAAATGCAGACGTGCCTGAATGACCTTCGTGTTGTTAAACACCATCAGCGCACCACTGGGCAGGTACTTCGGCAAGGAGGTGAACACGTCTTCGCTCACCTCGCCATGATTGTAAATCAGCAACTTGCTCGTGTCACGCTCTGCCAACGGGAACTTGGCGATGCGCTCGTCGGGCAGGTCGTAATGATAATCTGCTATATGTATATTCTTCGGATTCATGATTCCTCCTTTACATTTTCTGTCATTCTTGTTCCCCTCCCCTCACGCCTCCTGTCCTGCACCTTTCCTGCACGAAGCAGGACACTTTTCCTGCACGGGGAAGGAAAACATTCCTGCACCCAGCAGGACAGCCGAGACACAGCGTGCGGCAGTGGCGAGATTCAGTCGCTCTCGAAACGCACTTCCTTAAACTCGTAGCGCACCACGCTGCCGTTCTCAAAACGGAGACGCAAGTGTCCCGTGGGTTCCACCTCCGCAACCTCTGCCATGAATGCGCCACGCACGTCACGATAGCGGTGCATGCCTGTGCGACGATAGAAATGCGCCATGTAGAGCTGACGCAACTCCTCCTCGCGCCCATCCTGCAACATCGCATAACAGGCCTGGAAGTGCTGCATGACGGAAGCAAGCACCTCCTCGCGGTCATGTTCCCTGCCTGTCAGCAACGCCAACGAGGTGGGATTGGGCGCGTCGCTGCGGAACTCCGTCTGGTTCACGTTGATGCCAACGCCAATGATGCAATTAGCAATGTGCTTGCCTTGCAAGTCGCACTCAATCAGCGTGCCACTGATTTTCTTGTCGCCCACATAGATGTCGTTGGGCCACTTCACCTCCACGCCCTCAACATACTGCGACAAGGCCTCACGAATGCCCACCGCCATGCACTGCGACAACAGGAACTGGCGCGATGCGGGCACAAAGTCGGGGTGGCACAACAGGGAGAAGATAAGGTTTTTGCCCCGTTCCGTTTCCCACGCATTCCCTTGCTGCCCACGCCCCTTCGTCTGGTCGTCGGCAACCACCAGCGTGAAGCCCGGCAATGAGGATGCGGACACAACGGAGCCAGTACCTTCTTCCGCCAACAT
>CAMWJL010000024.1 GCA_947174565.1 uncultured Prevotellaceae bacterium
CTTTTCTCTTTCAAGCAGAAGACGGCATACGAGAGTCCTGTACGTCTCGTGGGCTCGGAGATGTGCATAATAGACAGCAAGATAAAGTTGTGGATTTATTACCATCTTTCTCCCTCTGTGTTTTACAGATTGTTTGTGCGTGGAGTATATGATGTGGAAGTCGCATTTATAGAAGGAGAAGCAACCAGAATCATTAGTGGCTCGACCAATAAGAAATCTCGAAAGTTAGCATGGGTTCATATTGATTTGGAAAGTAATCATTGGACGAAATGTTCGTATCGTAAGGATGAAGAAGCACGTTCGTACGGGCGGTATGATAAGATTTTAGGTGTGTCTGACACCGTATGTGCCGCTTTCCAAAGGGAGTTCCCCTCCGTGAGTGTGCCAGTGGAAACAATGTATAATGCGGTGGATACGGAGGATATCTTGTCAAAAGCTCAAGAATCGGTAGATACGGAGCATGAGAGAATAAGGCTTGTTACAGTAGGTCGTTTGGAAGCTCAGAAGGGATACGCCCGTTTATTGCGCATCGTGAATAAGTTGGTGGAAGAGGGGGTTGACATAGAGTTGTGGATTTTGGGTGAGGGTTCAGAACGTGGCGTCCTTGAACAATACATGATGGAACATCGTTTGCAAGAGCGAGTTTTTCTCTTAGGCTTTCAGCCCAATCCTTACAAGTATTTGGCTCAAGGAGATTTATTCGTTTGTTCTTCTCTTGCAGAAGGTTATAGTACCGCAGTAACAGAGGCTCTTGTTTTGGGTTTGCCTGTGGTTACAACGGCTTGCAGTGGCATGGAAGAGTTGTTGCAGGGTGGTAAGTACGGAGTGATTACGGCAAACAGTGAAGAGTCATTGTATGAGGGGTTGAAAAAGGTGTTGAGTGACGTGGAAAAACTTTCTTATTATAGGTGTAAGGCACAGGAAAGAGGAACGAACCTGTTTGGCACTTCTAATCCTGCGGAGAGATTGGAGAGGTTGTTGGATTGAACAATCAGATTGCGAGAATGGCTTGTTACGAGGGAGGTTGTCCACATGATGGTATTGTTATTGTGAGAGGATATGATTTCTGTGGTGATACCTGTATATAATGTTGCGCCATACATTGATGAATGTTTGGATTCCGTGGTGAAACAATCCTATGGGAATTGGGAATGTATTCTTGTCGATGATGGTAGCACGGATGGCTCGGCGGAGAAGTGTGATGATTGGGCTGCACGCGAGCCACGGGTACGAGTGGAGCATCAGTCAAATAAGGGTGTTTCAGCAGCACGCAATCGGGGAATAGACTTGGCGCAGGGAGAATCTCTTGTGTTCATTGATAGCGATGATAGGGTGGGTAAGACTTATTTGCAAGAACTTGTGGATGCTCCTAAGGCTGATGTTGTGGTGTCTGGGGTAGTGCAGGAACTGATGGACGGGACATCCCAACGTCTTGTTCCACTATGTGATAAGACGTTCACTTTTACTGCGGATTGTGTGGTGGATTATGTTGAATTGAATCGTCGATTCTTGTTCTATGCTCCTTATTCTAAATTATATAATCTTTCTATTGTAAGAAAATGTGACATTCATTTCCCGACAGAATGTAGTTATGGAGAAGATTTGTTGTTCAATTTGGATTATCAGGAACATGTGCGTACCATTTCGCAAGTGGCTTCTGCCAATTATTATTATAGGCGAGGCAATGATACTTTATCTACGCGAGTTCGACCGAATCAAGTCCGTCAGGATTATGAACAATGGCGGAGATTGCGTGATTTCCATGAACGGCATGGCCTTTGGTTAAAGCCTGCTAAGGAAATGCTCTACGAACGTTTGTGGGGAATCGTTTATGATGGCATATTTTCTGTGGGCACAAGTAACAAAGAAGTTCTTTCCATCCCAGAGATACGGGAATTGAGAGCTTACAGGCATGTGTTTCATTGTTCAGAATGGATAAAGTGGTGCATCTTGTATCGGCTGGCATTTGTGTTCAGAAAGCATGGAAGATGAGTGGAGACGGATGTATAAGTTCGCTCCCAAAGTATGTGTGGCTCGTTGCCCTCGGTCGCATGGGCGATGCACTCGCAAACGCGATGGCTGCGCACCTTGCGCGATTGTTTTCGGTAGCCCTGCGCAATAATAATAGCGCACCCTGCGCCATTAGTAGTTCGCACCCTGCGCATTTAGACTCATGTTAAATCAGTGTCGGTTATGAAGTTTGTGATGTATCCCCATGGGGGAAGTGGCAATCATGGATGTGAGGCAATTGTAAGGAGCACTGCTCGCTTGATGGATTCTGTAGAATCTTTGGGGCATAGTGCTTCTTGTGCAGGCGTGGCGAATGGCTCGCTGACGCTTTTTTCCGAGAATGTAGAGGAGGATTGTCGTGCAGGTTTGCCCCATGTGTGCACAGTGAAGAAAGCGAGGGCTGATATTCGTTTAGGGAGTGTGGCGCATTTGAAGGCGATGTTTCGGGCGAGAGTATTGGGTCACAGGGATGCTTATGACGAATTGGTCTTCAGTGATGTTGTGGAATGTGCCAGGAATGCGGACTATTTTCTGAGCGTTGGAGGCGACAACTATTGTTATGGTAAGCCTGCTTATATCTATCTCGTGAATAGAATGTTAGATAAATTGGGTGTACGGAGGATTTTGTGGGGTGCATCGGTGGAGCCGACAGCGATTGATGATGTCATGTTGGCAGATTTGCGTGGTTATCACAAGATATGGGCACGGGAATCCTTGACTTATGAGGCTTTGTTGGAGAAAGGTCTGAAACAGACGTTTTTGTTGCCAGACCCAGCTTTCGTGCTTGACAGAAAAGACTTGCCGCTGCCTGATGGTTTTGTGGAAGGCAATACCATAGGAGTCAATGTCAGCCCAATGATAATAGGAAAAGAGAAGAATGAGGGGGTGGCATTGCAGAATTATGTTGTTTTGGTAAAAGAGATTATAGAGCGCACCGATATGCAGGTTGCGTTGATTCCTCATGTGGTGTGGGGTCACAACGATGACCGTATCCCTTTGCGTGCTTTATACGAGAGATTTAAGGACACGGGGCGCGTGGTGATGCTTGATGACCACAATGCAGAGGAACTGAAAGGTTATATTGCCCGTTGTCGTTTCATGGTGGTGGCACGCACGCACGCCAGCATTGCCGCCTATTCTACGAAAGTGCCGACTTTGGTGGTGGGCTATTCGGTAAAGGCGCGTGGCATTGCTCGGGACATCTTTGGTGACGAGGAACATTATGTGTTGCCTGTACAATCGCTGTCGGAAGAGGATGATTTGTGGAATGCTTTTGTATGGGTAATGAAACACGAAAAAGAAATAAGAACGCATTACGAAGGGATGATGTCCGACTATATCGGGCGAGTGTATGAATGTAAAGAATACATAAAGAGATAACAGAATGTTTGATGCATCTATCTATCAGCCAATTTATATGTGGCTGGTTTTTGCCATCTGTGTGTTGATATTTTTCAATTATAGTTCGTCCGACAATTGTGGTAAGTTGTTGGAGAAACAATCGGTGATTCCAGTATTATTGTTGACGATAGTTCTGGTTGTGTTTGTGGGATTGCGACCGGTGAGCTATCGTTTTGGCGATACCGTAAACTATGCTTATGGCTATGTGCGGAATACGGCGGTATCAAGTGTGTCCGTTGACTTCAGCAAGGAGTGGTTTTGGCATGTTATAGAGAACACTTGTAAGAGCTTTGGATTGTCAGTGAATATCTGGTTTCTTGTCATCGAGATTGGTTATTTAGGCTTTGTCTTTCTTGCTGTCAAGAGGATGTTGGGAGAAAGCCCGTTTTTGGCAATGATGTTTTTCCTCAGTGCGTTCTCTACATGGACGTATGCGGTGAATGGTATGCGTAATGGTTTTGCATGCAGTTTGCTGACATGGGCGATAGCTATTGTGGCCGAAAACAGGAAACAGATAGTGTGGGCTGCCGTTTTGGCCATCCTTGCTATGGGAGCGCATAAGTCCACGCTTTTGCCGATTGCGGCGTGTTTGGCTTCTATCTACTTGATAAAAAGCCCCAAAATGGCTCTTTATTTTTGGTTGATAAGTATTCCCGTTTCCTTTGTGGCGGGAGGGTCGATTTCGTCTGTTTTTGCGGGTTTGGGCTTTGACGATCGTATGTCATCTTACACATCGGGAGATAACTCGGGAGGAGAGTACACAACGGCTGGTTTTCGTTGGGATTTCTTGCTTTACAGCGCAATGCCTGTGTGGCTGATTTGGCATGTACTCAAAAAGATTGAGGCAAGTGGAGTGCCAGCAATGGACGGCAATCCTGCGGGTACGAATGTGATAGCGGATGCTAATAGTTTGAGGGTGTTCAATATCTTGGCTACCACTTACTTGTTGTGCAATTCTTTTTGGGTAATGATTATTCGTGCTAATTACAGTAATCGCTTCGCTTATCTTAGCTGGTTCCTTTATCCCATATTGCTTGCCTATGCGATTATTCGCTTGCATATTTGGGATGATCAAGACCGAAAAGCCGGACAGATATTGCTTGCACATGCTGGATTCACTATTATCATGTACATGTTGGGTAAATTGTAAATTCCGTTTTGTGAAAGTATGAGGCCGAGAATACTGATAATGATGCACTACATGGAGTTGGGGGGGGCGGAAAGTGCTCTCTTAGGTTTACTCCAGAGTATTGATTCCGAGAGGGTGGACGTGGATGTGTTCTTATATGACCATCGTGGTGAATTGATGCCATATATTCCAACAGACCGAGTGCGGCTGTTGCCAGTGCAAAAATCTTGGCAGATGATTGAGAGACCTTTGGTGGAATGCGTGAAGGTAGGGCAGTTGGGAATCGCATTGGGACGCTTGTGGGCAAAATGGACGGTGGATAAATCTCCGTTGCCAGCAGGAAAAGATGACATGCGTATATTTTCGAGGGTGGCAGAGTGTGTGGAACCTTTTCTTTCAGCCATCAATCCAGATGTAGAATATGATTTGGCTATTTCGTTCATGATGCCGCATAACTATGTGCTCAGCAAGGTGAAGGCGAAGAAAACTTTGGGATGGATTCATACGGATTATTCGCATGTATATGTGGATGTTCGTCGAGAAACAAAGGTTTGGGCAAACTTGGATTATGTGGTCAGTATTAGTGAGGATGTGGGGGAGAAGTTTGTGGAAGTATTCCCGTTGGTGCGCAACCGTATCGTGCCGATAGAAAACATTCTGAATGCAGGGTTTATCCGTCGGCGGGCCGAAGAGGAAAATGTGTGTTTGTGCGCAGATACATCTGTCATTTCCCTGTTGACCATTGGACGCTTTTCTTACCCAAAAAGAATGGAAGATATTCCTGCAATATGTAGTAGGGTGAGGAAAAAAGGAGTTTCGGTTCGATGGTTTATAATCGGTTATGGAAACAAGGATATAGAACAGGTGGTGCGTGAGAACGCTGTGGCAGAGAATGTTGCTGATGACGTGGTTCTTCTTGGCAAGAAAAGCAATCCTTATCCTTACATCAAAGCGTGCGATGTCTATGTGCAGCCAAGTCGATATGAGGGAAAATCTGTGGCTGTCAGGGAAGCGCAGATACTTGGTAAGCCTTGCGCTGTCACGAATTATCCGACGGCGGCATCGCAGATACAGGACGGATTTGATGGCGTGATACTGCCCATGGAATTGGAACAATGTGCAGAGGCTTTGTCTGAGTTTCTTATGGACAGGTCCAAACGACAATCTATTTCTGAATTCTTGCGAACGCATGAATATGGCAATGAGAATGAAGTAGAAAAAATATATCAATTGGTTAAGGCGTGATGGAATAGTTCGGTTATGATTCCCGTTTTTTCAACAAGCAAAATCAAGAATTGAGGTGATACCGTCGGTTATTCATTATTGTTGGTTTGGTGGCAAGCCATTGCCTAAATTGGCTATCAGATGCCGTGAAAGTTGGCGTAAACATTTTCCGCATTACGAGATAAAGGAATGGAATGAAAGCAATTATGATGTAATGGCGAATGAATACACCCGTTATTGTTATGACCACAAATTATGGGCTTATTTGAGCGATTTTGTTCGTTTGGATGTGGTGGAGCGTGAAGGCGGACTTTATTTTGATACGGATGTAGAGGTTGTTCGTTATCCTGCCGAGTTGTTGGCTGGTGATGGTTGTGCTTATTTCGGTTGGGAAACATCGGAATACATCAACACGGGTTTGGGATTCGCCGCTGAGGCACACCATCCAGCAGTGAAAGCCATGCTTGCGATGTATGAGGGATTGGTCTTGGATGGTGTGTATCAAAAGGATAAGTTGCAGGGATGCCCACAATTGAATACGTTGGCATTGATGCCTTACGGATTGAAGCGTGATGGTGATTGGCAAAGTGTATGTAGCGCACAAATCCTGCCGAAAGATTATTTGTGTCCGTATGCGGATGCGACAGGTGTGCTCAACATTACGGAACGCACCGTTTCCATTCATTGGTTCAGCAAATCGCCTCATGGGAAGATGGCTGTGTGGAGAATGAGGTTGACCAGACCCGTGAGAAGATTGATTAAGATTATGAAAGGAGAGATAATTGCCAGTTCTATTGGCATTGTTGGTTCAAACATGAATCTATTCCTGTACTTTAATTATTTAAGAATCAAGGTGGTTTTGCCTAAATGAAAGCGATTACAGTTTTTACCCCTACATATAATCGTAAACATACTATCTGTAGAACGTATGAGTCATTGTTGCGACAAACATGTCGTGATTTTGATTGGTTAGTAATTGATGATGGTAGTTGTGATGGAACGAGAGAATGGATAGAAGGTCTCGGGGAAAAAGTGTGTCAATTTGGAAAAACTTTCGATTGGATGGGGAGACCGCTTCCCAGGGTGGATGATAACCACTTTGTGGTGATGTCTCAAGGTGTACGGATTGAGTATGTGTACAAAGTTAATGGTGGATTATATACGGGATATAATGTTGCATATTCTGTCATTGCAACAGAGTTATGCGTATGTGTAGATTCAGATGATTATATGCCAGATGATGCTGTTAGCAACATTGTAACTGCATGGAACAAAAGAGATAAAGCACAAGGTTATTGTGGGTTGATAGGTTTAGATTTTAATGTTGTTGATAAACATCCTATTGGTGGTTATTTCCCCAAGAAGGTGAAAGAATTATATTTCCATGAGATGCGTCTGAAGAAGATACATAGCGGTGATACAAAGCCTGTAATGCTTACTGCTCTGATGAAAGAGGTTGCTCCTATGGTCGGCTTTGAGGGTGAGAAAAACTTCAATCCCGTGTATATGTTGATGCAGGTTTGTGACAACCATCCACTATTGGTTGTCAATAACAATCTCTGTTGGGTGGAGTATCAAGTGGGAATTGACAGTATGTCACAGGGAATATATAGGCAGTACGTTAACAGTCCTCGTAGTTTTGCGCAGATGCGATTGCAGGAAATGCGTTTGAAACGCAACACGCTGAGAGACAGGTTCCGTTCGTGTATTCATTATGTATCCTCGTGTCTAATAGCGAGAGACTCTGCATGGTTGAGGAAGAGTGAGAGGAAAGTTCTGACTTTGGTGGCGGCACCATTGGGATTGTTGTGGTATTATTTTATAATGTATAAGAATCGGAAAGTATAGTATGCTTAAATATAATGTAGCAATACGTACTGTGGGTAAGGCAGGGGAGAAGTATGTCCAAGAGATACTGTCGTTGAATGCTCAAACCATTACTCCGCATAGGATTGTGGTCTATATAGCAGAAGGCTTTGATTTGCCGCCGCGAGTGGCTGACGAGGAGTATGTCGTCGCTCCCCAAGGACTCGTACACCAGCGAGCAATCATCCCCGATGATATAGATGTGGACTTGCTCCTCATACTCGACGACGATGTGCTCCTTCCGCAAGATACGGTAGAGAGAATGTATAAGATGCTGAAGGAGACGGAGGCCGACTGCATCATTCCTGATACTTTCCCGTCACATAAATTGAGTAGATGGCAGAAGATCATAGCTTATATGTCAAATAATGTTTCCTCACGAGACAATGATGGTTTTGCCGTCAAAATTAAGCGTAGTGGTGCATTTTCCTTTAATGGTAACCCTCCTGAAGGAGCATTACTGCCAACCCAAAGTGGAGCAGGTCCTGCCTTTTTCATCAAGAAAGACGCATTCAAAGCTATCAGATATGATGACGAGTTTTGGGTAGACGACTTTCCTGCGGGCACATTCTATGAAGATCAGTTGATGTACTATAAAATGTATGTCAATGGGGTGAAGATGTTCATGTGGTTTGATTCAGGAGTGTTCCACTTGGATGCTGGCACTAATAATCAAAGGGAGAAAAGTTACGATAAACTGATGTACAGAGCCATGGCGAACTATGTGATATGGCATAGGTCTGTATTGTCATCAACGCATGGTTGGTGGAATCGAATAAGATGCCATTGGGCTTTTTCCTTTCGATACGCACTGGGGATGCTGACTCGATGTGTCTTTGTCTTGATGAATAGGTCACCTAAATATGTGACAGCATATATAAGAGGAGCTTTGAAGGGGCTTTTTTATGTGCATAAAAGGGAGTACAAGGGGCTTCCTCTATTCCTTACTGTGAAGGATGATGAGAAATGCTGAGTCGTTTTTATACTTGATACTATTACTTTTTTCATAGAGTATTTATGTGTGTTCTTTCTGTTATAGTCCCTGTACATAATGCGGAGCGGTGTATTTCACGCTGTCTGGAGTCTCTATTACAGCAGGATGTGGAATCTTATGAGATTTTGTGTGTAGAGAATGGAAGTTCAGATAATAGCCTTGCTGTATTGAGACAATATGAGCGTAAGTTCCCGCATGTCGTAAAGGTGCATAGTTTGTCTGAATCAGGAGTGTCTGTTGCTAGAAACTTTGGAATAGAGCATGCACGTGGTGAGGTCTTGGCGTTTTGTGATGCGGATGATTATGTGATTCCAAAGGCGTATGGTCATTTGTTGAAGGCTTATTGGAGGGCCGATACTGAGTTGCTCAAATTTGGGTCTGTAACATTGGACAAGTATATGATGACGACATGGGTTGAGACCAATGATGTACGAGGAAAGATGCAGTTTGAAGGTGATTCCATGTCTTATGTGAAAGTATGTGGATGTTTTCCGACCTTTGTGTGGTGTCATCTTTATAGCCGAAAGTTTATTAAGAAGTACAATATTAGATATGAACGAATTGCCATAGGAGAGGATTTAATATTCAACATGAAGGTGTATACGTCGAAAGCCCAAATGTTGGCTGTGTCATCTAATATCTATAGATATACAGTCTCGGAAAATCAGGCAACCCGAATTCGACAAACTGATAAAATGAAGACTATGGTTTTCGGATATATCAAGGTTTTTGAAAAGTTAATCGAATGTAAAAAAAAGTATCCAGAGTTAGATTCTTTGGTGTGCAAGCAGATAGAACGTGAAATGTTGACATGCTTCAGCCGTGTCCTATCAGCTAAATTCACTCCAAAAGAGTATCGGCGTATTAAAGGACGGTTTCGTGATTTGGGGATATTATCGATGAAGAAAACCTTATTTTACACAAGAATCATAGATTTTTCCATGCAGTGCTATACCACTTATCTTGTTGTTGGTTTTATCCATCGATTTATCTTTGTACCTTATGTTTTACCACGAATGACAAGAAATTAGGTTGTGGTAGGTGATAGATGTACTATCTTGGACATGGGTGGTTGATAATGGCACAAAATATAGAAAGGAGGCTTAAATGATACCTAAAATTATTCATTACAGTTGGTTCTCCGGTGAAGAAATGCCTGTTGTGTACAAGCTGACAATGGCAACATGGAAGAGCGTTCTGCCTGATTATGAGTTCAGATTATGGGATGCCGCGGCTCTTAAAGAAGTGAATAATACTTTCGCCAATGAAGCTGTGAGTGTTCGGAAATGGGCTTTTGCTGCAGATTTTATAAGAGTTTACGCGGTATATCATTACGGAGGAATATGGTTGGATGGTGATGTTGTCATGGTGAAATCGTTTGATTCATTTTTGAATAATCGAATGTTTATAGGTAAGGAGTATGATGAAAAGTATGTACATGGTAGTGGTTTAGGGTATTTTAATGGATTAACTTCTCATTGTTTTGGTGCGGAGCCGAAACATCCGTTTTTGAAGGATTGTTTAAGTTATTATGAAAACAGACATTTCATCGTATCTGATGATTGTTCGTTACCGCAAGTCCTCAAGTATGATATGAGACTCTTGCCTGTTGTTCAGGCATTATTAGCTCATAAATATGGTTATAGTGGTTTTATCTTAGATGCAGAGAAAGAAGAAATACTGCGAGAAGATATACATGTCTATCCAAGTTTTTATTTTCATGCCCCCAAATACCACACTCTGAATGAAGTGTATTGTGTACATAATTGTTTTGGGGGATGGTTGTCAGGAAATGAAGGAAAAACGTCATTTGAACTATCTGTAAAACCACGCAAGAAAGATTTATTCTACTATTTTTTTACTATATGCAATAAGTTTTTAGTAAAGAAAAGACTTCAAGTTCGAGTGAAGAGTTTCTGACCAAATCTTGTCGTTCGTGAGATAGGAGAATAATGAAACACATGAGAATTTTACACGTTATCACATCTTTGCGTACGGGTGGGGCGGAGAAGTTGATGGTGGATTTGTTGCCGCGTATGAAGGAGTGTGGACATGACGTGGATTTATGTGTGTTTGACGGTGCTCGTACTCCTTTTTACGATGAGATAGAAGCACGTGGAGTGAGGGTTGTGGCGTTGGGTTCTTCTGTGTACACCCCTCTGTTTGTACTCAAATTGCTGAGATTGATGCGTCACTATGACATTGTGCATAGCCACAATACCGCGTGCCAATTTTATGTGGCCATGGCCGGATTGTTTACCTCGTGTCGCATATTTACCACAGAACACAACACGACCAATCGACGACGCAACGGAATTTGGAGACTGCCTGACAAATGGATGTACGGACGCTATGAACGGGTGGTGTGTATCAGTGAACAGACCAAGCAAAATCTGACAGCTCATGTGGGTGATAATGTAGAACACAAATGCGCGGTCGTTTATAATGGTATAGACATTGAGCATTATATGTCCCGTTCTACTGCCAAGGAGCCATCCTTGACAGGTAAGAACATTTTGATGGTTGCAGCATTCCGTGCTCAAAAAGACCAGGCGACATTGGTGAGGGCGATGGCTCTTTTGCCGCAGGATTATAAACTGCGGTTAGTTGGTGGTGGTGAGGAGGCTCTTATGGAGAATTGCAAGGCTTTAGCGCATGAGGTTGGTGTGAATGAGAGGGTGGAGTTCTTGGGTGTTCGTACCGATGTGGCGCAATTGTTACAAGAGGCAGATGTGGTAGTTCTGTCTTCTCATTATGAAGGTTTGTCGCTTTCTTCGCTTGAGGGCATGGCCTGTGGCAAACCGTTTGTGGCGAGCGACGTGGAGGGATTGCGTGATATAGTTGGCGGTTATGGAGTGCTTTTCCCCGAAGGGAATGAGAAGGAATTGGCACAAATTATCCGTAGGTTGTGTGAGGACCGGAATTATGCACGTATCGTAGCGAATCGATGTGTGGAACGTGCGAAATTATACGATGTGCGTGTGACAACGCAACGATATTTGGCTTTGTATGAACAGATAGAATATAGTCGTAACAAATAGAAATATGAATATAGCCTTATTGATAGCAGGAGGCTCTGGTAACCGAATGGGGCAGGATATTCCCAAGCAGTTCTTGCATGTGGATGGTTGTCCTATCATCATCCATACGATGCAATGCTTCCAGCGGCATCCTGATGTCGATGCCATTGCTGTTGTTTGTTTGAAAGGATGGGAAACCGTTCTTCGGGCCTATGCAAATCAATTCAATATTACAAAACTGAAATGGATTTTTCAGGGAGGGGCTTCAGGTATGGAATCTATTCACAATGGTATTTATGGCTTGAAAGAACAAGGGTGTGATGATAACGATTTGGTACTGATTCATGACTCTGTGCGTCCATTGCTTAGCCAAGATATCATTAGTAGCAACATTGCGATTTGTCAAGCGTATGGCTATGCTATCACAGGCATTCAGTGTCGTGAGGCTATTTTGGAGAGTGAAGATGGCTTTATCTCCAGAACAAGCATTCCTCGTGATACGCTCATTCGTACCCAAACACCGCAGACTTTCCGATTAGGGAAGATCTTGGAAGTGCATGAAGAGGCAAAACGTAGGGGTATCGTGAATAGTGTGGCTTCTTGTACCTTGATTGCAGAGGTGGGAGGTCGTGAGATGCACATTGTGCCAGGTTCTGAGAAAAACATCAAGGTGACAACCGTAGAAGACATTGAAATCTTGAAGGCTTTGATGCACACCTCGAAAGAAGAATGGATGAAGTGATGGTTTTGCAAACAAAGATTTCCCAATGACATATTGTGAAGATTTGTTGGAGGTTGCCTCGCTGCCCCTTCTGTGGGCGCAGTTGGATGGCTGCAATATTCTTGTCATGGGTGCTACAGGCTTGATTGGCTCTTGTCTGGTGGATGTGCTGATGAAACATTCCGGACGGAACTATCAGATATATGCAGCAGGGCGTAATGAGGAGCGAGCACGAAGTCTTTTTGCCAGCTATTGGGATGATGCCGCATTTCATTTTATCCCGTATGATGTGATGTGTCCTGTTTGTTCGGATATTTCGTTTCACTACATCATTCATGCCGCAAGCAATGCCAGCCCGAATTTCTTTGCCAGACAGCCAGTAGAGGTGATGAAGGCAAACTTGATAGGGGTGTGTCATCTTATGGATTATGGACTTCAACATGATTTGCGACGTTTCCTTTATGTCTCTACGGGTGAGGTGTATGGTGAAGGTGATGGTCGTGTTTTTACGGAGGAATATAGTGGTTATGTGAATACGATGTCTGCCAGGTCTTGCTACCCGTCCTCTAAACGGGCGGCGGAAACCTTGTGTGTGGCTTATGCTGAGGAATATGGTGTAGATGCAGTGGTAGCAAGACTTTCTCATGTATATGGTCCCCACTTTACGGAAAACGACAACCGAGTATATGCACAGTTCATCCGCAATGTGTTGCAGGGTCAGGACATTGTCATGAAGAGTACAGGGGAACAGTTCCGCTCTTGGTGCTATGTGGTGGATGCCGTTAAGGGACTTTTGTATATTTTATTGAAAGGGGCAAGTGGTTGTGCTTATAATGTGGCAGATGCGTCATCCAATATCAGCATTCGCCAATTGGCTGAGATGGTGGCAGATATAGGAGGCTCTAAGGTCGTAATGAATGCGCCAGCAGATGATGAGCGGAAAGGCTACAATCCTGTGATGAAATCTGTTTATTCAACAAAGAAACTGGAGGAACTCGGTTGGAAGGTGATGGGCACGATGCGTGAGAAGATGGAAGCCACTATTTGGGAATGCAAGACGAGATGAAGAACCTTGTCGGCAAATGCCCTTGTGAAAAAGAAGAAAGGTCATTCCATCTTTGACTCTGATTTGAATAGTAGGGAACAATGTTGTACGAGTTGGCACATGCGATACAGGCGAAAAATCCTTGGATTTGGGAAGGAGTAGAGGCTGTAAATGCCGCATTGTGTGGATTGAGGATTGCGGATAAGAGAAAATTGCAGGAGTGTTTGCCTGCAAATGTAAGGATTGCAGGATTGTGTGATGCTGGTCGGTTGGCGGACTTCTTTATGCGTCAGCCAAAGGAGAGTTTCAGGTGGTTTCGTCCACATGCTTTTGATGAGGCTGCCATGCGGAAACTGCTGAGTAGAAGGTCTTATATTATATATGTACAGGAGGAAGACGAGGAGATAATCGGGTATGCTTTCCTGAGATGTTTTGCGAACGGGAAGTGTTTCCTTGGCAAGATGGTGGATGTGAATCATCAAGGAAAGGGCGTGTGTACGAGGTTGTGCGCTGTGGGAATGACCCTTGCAGAGAAGGTGGGTTTCCGAATGTTTGAAAGCATCAACAAGGACAATCTTGGCTCGATGAAGGCGAGTCAGAAGGCGTGTGATGTGATTGTGGTGGAAGCGTTGGAGGGAGGAGACCTGTTGATAGAGGATAGACCTAAAGGAAGTTTGGCAAAGAAATAGAGGAAAGGACATGGCGAAGTGGATTTTTGATAGGGTGGTGGCACTGATGGGGCTGTGCTTTCTATGGCCCGTGTTGTTGGTGGTGTGGGTGCTGATTCGGGTGAAGATGCCTGGTGGATCTGCCATTTTCACGCAGAAGCGTGTGGGAAAGAATGGTAAGTTGTTCACTATGTATAAGTTCCGCAGCATGACTGTTGGTCATGGTGGCGGTTCTGTTTCGGTGGCAGGTGAGAGCCGCATTACGCCGTTGGGGGCGAAGTTGCGTAAATACAAGTTGGACGAGCTGCCCGAATTGTGGAATGTGCTGATAGGCGACATGAGTTTTGTGGGACCGCGTCCTGATGTGCCGGGGTATGCTGACAAATTGGAGGGTGAGGATAGGCTCATCTTGAAACTGCGTCCTGGCATCACGGGGCCTGCCTCGCTGAAATATCGCAATGAGGAAGAGATACTTGCGCAGGTGGAAGACCCTCAGAAATATAACGATGAGGTCATCTATCCTGATAAGGTGCGCATCAATTTGGACTATTACTACCATCACTCGTTGGTGGGCGACATCAAACTGATTTTACAGACAATTTATGGGTAAGAAAATCATTCGTGCCGCCACTATCGGTCTGTCGCTGAATGTCTTCTGCAAGGGCCTGCTGCGTGAGCTTGCGGACGATGGCTACGAGGTGGTGGCTCTCTCCAGCCCTGATGCCGACTTGGCAGAAGTAGGACCGCGCGAAAGGGTACGAACCATTGGGGTGGAGATGGAACGCCGTATGAATCCGTTGAAAGACATGGTCTCGCTGGTGCGGCTGATACGAGTAATGTGGCGCGAGAAGCCCGACATGGTTCACTCCATGACCCCCAAGGCGGGGTTGCTGTGCATGCTGGCGGCTTGGATGGCTCGGGTGCCAGTTCGGGTACACACCTTCACGGGGTTGGTGTGGCCCACTGCCAGTGGCGTGTTGAGAAAGGTGCTGATGCTGACAGATCGTGTGACCTGTCGCTGTGCCACCCACGTGATTCCCGAAGGAGAGGGCGTGAAGCAGGATTTGCAACGCAGCATCACCAGCAAGCCCATGCGTGTGTTGGGTTATGGCAATGTGATGGGCATTGATTTGAACTATTGGCGGCGGAGCACTCCGAAAGATGCTCAGGCTTTGTTCACTTTCGTGTTTGTGGGTCGCTTGGTGAGGGACAAGGGCATTAACGAATTGGTGTCGGCCTTTGTGCGGTTGCATCAGCAGTATGCCCACACGCGGTTGCTGTTGGTTGGTCCTTACGAGGAGCGGATTGACCCTGTGCTGCCCGAGACTCGACAACAGATAGACGCTTGCGAGGCCATTGAGGCGGTGGGTAGTCAGAGCGATGTGCGCCCCTTCTACGAGCAGAGCGATGTGTTGGTGTTTCCCAGCTATCGCGAGGGCTTCCCAAACGTGGTGATAGAGGCTGGAGCGATGGACTTGCCGAGCATTGTGACTGACATCAATGGCTCTCGTGAGATTATTCTGCATGACGAAAACGGCATCATTGTGCCGCCTCGCGATGCCAATGCTTTGTACGAAGCTATGGAGTGGATGCTCACCCATCCCGATGAGCGTCAGGCCATGGCGCAGAAAGCCCGAAGGATGGTGGCCGAACGATACGAGCAAGGTTTTGTGAGGCAGTGTTTGAAGGATTTCTACAAAGGCATTCAGATGTGATGGGTGCGTCTTTTTTTATTGGAGTACTTTAGCGGAAGTACTCCAGTACTTCAAAGGCGGTACTTCAGTACTTCCGAAGAAGTACTGGCGGGGGCTGCATTGTGAAAGCAGGGCGGCTCATTTGGTTGGTATCAGCATTTTCATTATATTTGCATTCGCAATCAAAACTTAGTACCGATGGATAGGATATATTTGTGTCTTGCCCACATGAGCGGCAAGGAGCAACAGTACATTCAAGAGGCGTTTGACACGAACTGGGTGGTGCCGTTGGGACCGAATGTGAATGCGTTTGAGGACGATTTGGCGGCTTTCGTGAATCGTAACGAGCAGAAGCCGTTGAGCAAGGAGATTGTGGCGTTGAGTGCAGGTACGGCGGCTGTGCATCTGGCTTTGGTCATGTTGGGTGTGGGACAGGGCGATGAGGTGATTTGCCAGTCGTTCACCTTTGCTGCGAGTGCCAATCCCATTGTCTATCAGGGGGCTACTCCTGTGTTTGTGGATAGTGAGAAAGACACTTACAACATGGATCCGCAGTTGCTGGAGGATGCCATCAAGGACAGAATCGCTAAGACGGGTAAGAAGCCTAAGGCGATTATTCCTGTCTATCTGTATGGCATGCCGGCTCGGATTGATGAGATGATGGAGGTGGCGCAGCGGTATGGGATTCCTGTGCTGGAAGACGCTGCGGAGGGCTTTGGCTCTTGTTATAAGGGGCAGGTGTGCGGTACATTCGGCGAGTATGGCGTGATGTCGTTCAATGGCAACAAGATGATTACGACGAGCGGTGGAGGGGCTTTGATTTGTCCCGATGTGGAAGCCAAGAAACGTGTGATGTTCTATGCCACGCAGGCACGCGAGCCTTATCCGTACTATCAGCATGAGCAGATTGGCTACAACTATCGTATGTCCAACATCTGCGCTGGCATTGGTCGTGGACAGATGACGGTGGCGGATGAACATGTGAAGCATCATCAGTGGGTGCATGAGCAATATGTGCAGCGATTGAGCGATGTCGATGGGTTGGTGGTGCATTGTGCGCCAGAGGCTTATATGCAGTCCAACTATTGGCTGTCAACCATCCGTTTCGAGGACAACAAGCATACGATAACTGACGGTTTGTTGCCCTTTGTGGAGAGGCTGAATGAGGCGAATATCGAAACGCGTCCGCTTTGGAAACCGATGCACATGCAGCCCGTCTATAAGGATGCGCCGGCTTACACGAATGGTGTGAGCGAATGGCTGTTCCAGCGTGGGCTTTGTCTGCCAAGCGGTCCATGTGTGGGCGAGGCGGAGATTGATTATATTGTAAACAAGATAAAAGAGAATCTTTAACGGCATAAACGTGGTGAGACGGTACGTGAAACGTTATGCCCTGCTGTTCATGCTGGGCATGTGGGCTGTGTTGGGTGCAGCTCAGAAACCCTATAAGTGGAAGCCTCCCAAGCAACCGAAACGCGCGAAGTGGGTCGCTCCCAAACAAGTGGCTCCCGAAGTGATTGATGTGTGGAGACCTTACGGGGTGGCTGATAACTGGTTTCTTGATTTAGGTGTCGGGGGCAGTTTCTCAATGGCGGAGAATATGAAAGGGCATGATTTGGAGAAGGTGTATGCTCCTGCTTTTGAATTTGGCTTGGGCAAACTGTTCTCCCCCTTGTGGGCGACCCGATTTGCGATGTCTTATAAGCAGCAAAAGGGCTGGGTGAGTCCGCAGGTGTTAGAGTCTATGGCTGTGCTGGTTGGTGACGGAGACTATGGCTTTAAGATGGTCGGCGTTGGTGTGGATGAAATGTTTAGTGTCACGGACTGGTTGTTCCCGTATAGCGAAAAGCGGCGGTTCAATTTGCAGTTGTTTATAGGTGGCGGTCTGAACTATTCTTTTGGCTTTGACAGCAAGGTGGAGCGGTGGTATCGTTATGGATACCCTGTGGATAATACCGACCAAATCAATGTGTTCGTGCGTGGTGGCATCAGTTGCCTGTATCGGTTGGGCAATGCTGCCGACCTCTTAGTGCAGGGGGCATACCATCTCATTGATGATAATTACAATGGTGTACGGCATTCTGCAACGTCGGCTTTTGATTCTTTCGCAGATGTGACGCTGGGTGTCAGAGTCCATCTGATGGATCATTATGGCGACTATCGATACTATAAGGTGCGTCGTTGGGAGGCTACGTCGCTGCGTGGTTCGGAGTTGAAGGTGGCAAAGTTCTTGGATGACGAGAAGCTGAAGGAATACCGTACTCGTGAAGAGGCTGAAGTTGTTGCGTTTGGCGAGCTGATGAAGACACGCATTTCTTTTTATGTGGATCGTTTCTTTGTGAATGACTATCAGATGGAAAATCTGCGTATTGTGGCCGATTTCTTAAAGGCGCATCCTGACGTGAATTTGGTGGTGAAAGGGTATAGCGGTGCATCGACCAAGCGGGAATCTCCAACCATGTGCCTGGCCGAACGACGCGTGGAATCGGTCAAGAAGGTCTTGCTCAGATACTATGATGTTGACCCTTCACGTTTTGAGGTGGAATTTGATGAACAGGCTGATGCGCCTTTCCCAATGGTGGGTGAATGGATTGATGGTGTTGTCTTTCTGATGGTGGAACGATGACAGGTGGGTATTAGCTTGTAGGAGAGTTTGTTTTGGGCACAGAAGTTCCTCTTTTGGGTGTTTTATAGGCGATAAACGTATAGGATGTTGCCTTTTCTATGTTGTTTTTGCATTCTTTGAGATATTTTTTGTATATTTGTCCCGATTTTCACCAAGTGACCATGAAAAGAGGATGTCATAACATCGTAGCAAAGTTTTCCAGCTGGTATTTCTCACGCGAGGCACTGCCGTTTTGGGTGATTAGCGTGGTAGATATGATGCTTGTATTCATGTCTTTGCTGTTGACATACTCTCTTGTGTATGGACCTGCTGAATTGGTCGGTAATGGTTCTTTAGTGTTTTACACGCTGATGCTCGACATGGTGTTTTATGTCATGGGTATGCGTGTCTTTCACACTTACACGGATGTTTCCAAAATCTTGGAATTTGGGGATTTGGTGCGCACAGCTTTGGCTACGTTGACGGGAACGCTCATGTGTATGGTTTTGAGGCGAGGCGTTGATTTGTTGCCATTCACCATCCTTATCCCGTATAGAGTGTTTGTGCTGACGTTCTTTGCTTCTACGGCTGCGTTGTGGTTGTGGCGCATTGTGGCTCGTAATTTCGCTGATTTGATACGTGCAAATGTTCGTGAGGAGGTTGAACTCTTGCCACGTCAGGAGATAGAGGTGGACATGGAGAAGATAGGCGAACTGCTGCATGACAAGTGTGTGTTGGTGACAGGGGCGGCTGGTAGTATTGGCAGCGAGATGGTGCGTCAGATAGCCAACTATGCTCCAGCCAAACTGATTATGGTGGATCAGGCCGAAACGCCCATGCACGACTTGATGTTGGAGGTTCGTAAGAAGTGGGGATGTCTTGAGGCGCGATTCATTGTTTCGACCATTACCAATAGAGAGCGGATGGAGCGCATTTTTCGCGATGACAAGCCTGATTATGTGTTCCATGCCGCTGCTTATAAGCATGTGCCGCTGATGGAGGACAATCCTGCGGTGAGCATTCAGAACAATGTGGTTGGTACACGCATATTGGCGGATTTGGCGGTGAAGTATCATGTTCGGAAGTTTGTGATGATTTCAACGGATAAGGCTGTGAATCCGACCAATGTGATGGGATGTTCTAAACGCTTGTGCGAAATCTATGTACAAAGCTTGAATGCGCATTTTGTACAAACTGCCGATAGAACGGAACAGGCTAACACGCAGTTTGTTACTACTCGTTTTGGGAATGTGCTCGGTTCTAACGGCTCGGTCATTCCCTTGTTCAAGAAGCAGATAGAGGCTGGAGGACCTGTCACGGTGACGCATCCTGAAATTACCCGTTTTTTCATGTTAATACCAGAGGCTTGTGCTTTGGTGCTTGAGGCTGGGACTTTTGGGAATGGTGGCGAGGTATTTGTGTTTGACATGGGACGCTCGGTGAAGATTGCTGACTTGGCAAAGCGGATGATTCAGAATAGCGGGCGACGTGATGTGGAGATTCTATATACAGGGTTGCGTGACGGAGAGAAACTCTATGAGGAAGTGCTCTTCAAAGGTGAGGAGGAAGTTCCGACGGTGCATCCTAAAATCCGTGTTGCAAAGGTTCGTCAGTACGAATATGGAGAGGTTTGTTTGTGGTTTGACGAGTTGGAGAAACTGGCGAAAACTTGCAATGATATGCAGATTGTTCGTAAGATGAAACTAATCGTACCAGAGTTTAAGAGTAACCACTCGAAGTATGAGACCATCGATGAAGAACTAAAGCACGCTGGCGCAAGGTCGGCATGAGAACTGAATGGATAAAAAGTTTGAAAGAAAGATAGTGAACATGAATCACATGATGAACAAATGGTTGCTTGTCGTTTTGTTGCTCGTCACGCTGTGTGGTGGAGCCGCTGCACAGAACCATACCGACAGCACCGTGGCTGTTTTTGACGATTTGTCAATCCCATTGGTGGAAAAGAAATATGTTGCCAATACTAATTTTCAGGATAACTGGTATTTGACTCTCTATGGCGGTGTTACTTCCAACTGGGGTAGTGATGCCTCTCATGCGGGTTTCTTCCGTTTGATGGGACCAGCCGCTGCTCTTGCTGTTGGTAAGGAAATCACGCCCATCAGTGCTGTGCGTTTCCAAATCAACTATACGCGCAACACGGGTGTGACTGACGACCAATTTGGAGAGATTCCCCCATCGGACGGAGACAATGCTTCCCTTGGAGACCTCCTGTCTGGTAACTATTCCTACTTGAATCACAATCGTTTCAAGTGGAACTCCTACGCAATGAATATCGACTATTTGCTCAACTTTACTAACCTTTTGTTGGGCTTCCGTGAGCATCGCAAGTTCCATTTCCAAGGTATTGTCGGTATCGGTGGTTCTGTGTCGCGCAACTATGGTACCGACCTTTTTGCCAAGGCGCAGGGAATGGACAACTCCCATAGCAACCAGTTGCACAATCTTGACAAATACGACAATCGTCAGCATTCGCTCATCAACCTGCGTGCTGGTGTGGCGGCAACATTTCTTGTAGCACGGAACTGGAATATCCACATGGAGGCTGTGGCGAACATTCTTGATAACTCTTACGATAGTAACCCTACGACGAAGAATACTTGGGATGGGCATGTGGATTACTTGCTGGGTGTCAGTTATCGTTTCAACAACAAGGGTGGTCAGGCACCAGGTTTCTACTATCCACGTCATGATATGAGCGAGTACCGCAAACGTATTGATGCGATTCAGAATTTGCAAGACCAAACAAAACGCCGAAGGGCTGAACTTGAAGCCATGACAGATACCATCGATGTAGATGCTCAGGTTATGTACACACTGATTGCTTTCGACGAAGGCAGTACGACGATTGACCGTCTGCAGCAAACGAACATTTTCACCACGGCTTATGCTTGGTCCAAGATGCCTCGGAGCATTATTTACATCACGAATAGTACAGGTGTGGATGATAAACTGTTCCGTAAACGTGCCAATGCCGTTCAGGATGTGTTGCTCGAACGTTATGAGGTGCCTTACGTTAAAGTGCGTGTTGTGGCAAGTGAGAAGGATATCAAGCCTGTCGGCGATTATATAGAGTTAATTATCAATGACTGATTGATAGGAGATTGCTTCGTGCGTAAAGTACGAAACGGAATGAATCTATGATAAAGAGAATATACATATTGATTGTCATATCCCTGACAAGTGTCGTGGCAATAGGACAAAATACAGAAATAGCGGACTCCATTTTTAACCGCTCAAAGTTGGATGAGGATAGTCTTTATTATGACGATTTTGCTTATCTTGACGATTACCATTTTGCTGATAACATCTTCCTGATGGGGCAAGTTGGTTTGAGTCATTCGATGTCAGAGAACACTCGTTTTGGTAGTTTCTTCGGCAACGAACGTCTGAGTTTCAACATAGGTGTGGGCAAGTGGATTTATCCCTCTTTCGGTGTGCGTATCACGGGCGGCTTGCACCCGCAGGTCGGACGTGCAGAATGGGAGCTTTGTGAATGGTTTCCTGAAACATTCGGCAACTACACCTACAACATGTTCTCTGGTTATGTTGACGGCTTGGTAAACCTTACGAACATTGTTTTCAAGTATAAGGAAGACCGCGTCTTCAACCTCATTGGTCTCATCGGTTTGGGCTATAACCATACATTCGGTTTCGACAAGAAGAAATGCGCCATAATGCTTGAGGGTCTTACCAACGCTGATGGTGCGCATCTGTCTTATGATGTAGATACGAAGCCTGGCAACTATCTTGCTGCCCATGTGGGTCTCCAAGGACGTTGGAAAGCCAGTCCTGCGTGGGATATTATAGCCGAGGTCACGTTTAACGGTACAGACGATAAGTATAACGGACACGAATATGACCGCGTTTATGATACTTATTTCGATATGCTCGTCGGTGCGCAGTTCCACTTTAAGGATTGTCATGGTCGCCGCCGTTTCCACTATGTTAAGTATTTGAACTCGGCAGTTATAGAACGTTTGGCAAAGATGCTTAGCGATGAGAACGAACGTTTGAGCGAAGCCAATATGGCAGTGCCTGAAATCTTTGAAAAGATTAAGTTCAATGAGGCTTTGCAAACCACCATCTCTTTCTATGTGGACCGTTACTACATCACAGATGCACAAAAGAAGAATGTGAAGAGTGTGGCTACATTCCTCTTTACCCACCCTGATATCAACTTGATTGTAACAGGTTATGCTGACGTTGAGACTGCCTATCCTGCTTACAACCTTCGCCTTTCTCAGAAGCGGTCACAAGCCGTTTACGATATGTTGGTCAATGAGTTCCATGTGCCCGCTAATCGTCTTCGTGTTGATTATAAGGGAGATACGGTACAGCCTTATGCGGCGGTGAACGAATGGAACCGTGCCGTTATTTTCTTCCTGGACAGAAACGATGGTAAGAGTCAGGTGCTTGAGTCAGAGTCTCCTGTTGAATAAGTGTTAAAGATTTAATAGAAAACTTTTTATCGAATTGTATGATGAAATATGTTGTTTTTGTGTTGACAATGTTGATGTCCCTCTGTGTGAAGGCACAGGACACGAGTGAGGAAGCAATCCCTGAAGGACTCACCTCTATTCCCGATTCGGCATACTATAAAAATACAGAACTGACCTCGTTGGCGATTCCAGCGTCTGTTGAAACTTTGGGCGACCATATCGTTGACCATTGTTTCCAGTTGGTGAATATTGATGTGGATGTTGAAAACCCCCATTTCAAGTCTATTGATGGAGTGCTCTATTCCAAGGATGGTCTGACCATTATCCTTTGTCCTCCAGGCAAGACAGGCGAGTTCACCATCCCTGAACATGTGAAGCATATCGCTCCTTACGCCTTTCGTACCTGCAAGAAACTAACCTCTGTTGTTTTGCCTGCTGGTATCGAGGATATTCCAGATGGTGCTTTCATTGGGTGCTGGGGATTGGAGAAAGTCAACCTTCCTCAGGGTCTTAAACGTATTGGAAAGCATGCTTTCGATGGCACTATTGTGCAGAAGATGAACATGCCGACGACTATGGAATTTATTGATGATGAGGCTTTTGTCAACACGAGTCTTGTAGAGGTGAATCTGCGTGTCACCACACCTTTTGAATTGGGTGAGGATGTGTTTAGCGAGATTCATGTCACCCGTCTGAATGTTCCAGCAGCAGGTTTGCAGAACTTCAAGAAGCATCCCAAGTGGGGTAAGTTCGGACGCATTACTCCGACTCATAGTTACTGGACGGTGAAGTTGCCATAGACACTTCCTTTTCCTATAAAGTTGTACGTTCCTTTTAAGGGCGGACGGCAAGCACTATTGCCGTCCGCCCTTGTTGTGTTAGTGATGGCTACTTGATGATTCGGATGTATTGAGGCTCAATATGTGTGCCCAGCGCTCCGAGCATTTCAAAGTTGATGAGGAACATCCGTTTAGCACGCCCCTTCGCCTTCAGCAATGTGCCTTCATAACCGTCGAACAGCCCACCAACAATCTTTACATGGTCTCCTTTGTGAAGTTCCACTTCTTCGGGGCGATAATAGGTGATGTCTCCCTGCATCTTTGTTGATGAGTCAATGAACCGTTCCATCTCGCGTGTCGGCACTTGGAGAATTTTGTATTTCCCATCCATTTTTTTATAACAGTAGGTGATGAACGGGTGCTGGTTCTTCAAGGCGTTAATCAGTTTAAAAGAGGCATAGACAAAGATTGTGTTGGGAATCAGGGGGCGTTCCACAATTATCTTTTTCCCTTGGATTGTCGTGTCCGTTTTGGTCAATGGGCAATAAGTACGCAACCCTGCTGTTTCCAGCACGGTAGTGGCTAACGTTTCTTTCCTGCTGACTTTCAGGGCGAACCACTTGGGTTCATCGCCATGAAAGGGCGGTGGCGTTGTGGGGCTTTCTTTCAAGTTACTCATCAATAGAAATAGGTGAAAACGAGGCAAAGATAAGGAAAATATATCATAAAAATTGGTTGAGCCATGAAATAGTTGTACTTTTGTGGCATATACAGAACTCTTTTGACGAAATGATGAAATTGACCTATGCTTCTTTCCCTGCCCAGTTGGCAGGTCTTTGTTTCCTGTTGGCATCCATGAACATCCATGCGCAGCAGTGGATTGGCTCTGCTGAGTTGAAGATTCCTGTTTCGCAAGAGGCAAAGCCTTATACCCGTTGGTGGTGGTTGGGCAGTGCCGTTGATTCGGCTGGGTTGGATTACAACTTGACAGCGTATGCGAAAGCTGGTATCGGAGGCGTGGAAATCACTCCGATTTATGGTGTGAAGGACAACGAGGCAAACGACATCCCCTATCTTTCTCCTCGGTGGATGCGTATGCTCAAGTATGTGGAGACTCGTGGTGCGGAATTGGGCATAGAGACCAATATGGCTACAGGTACGGGTTGGCCTTTTGGTGGACCATTGGTGACGGAAGAGGATGCCGCGAAGAAGCTTGTTTTTAACGAGAAGCAACACGCTACAGTCGGGCTGACGAAGCAGAAGGTGAAGCGTGCCGCACCTGGTGGTGAGGGCTATGTGATTGACCATTTCGACCATGATGCCGTGGCACGCTATCTCGAACGGTTTGACACCGCTTTTGCCCATCAGAACGTGCCGTTTCCACACACGATGTTCAACGATTCCTACGAGGTCTATGGTGCCGACTGGACACCTAATCTGTATGAGGAGTTCCTGAAGAGACGTGGCTACGACCTCATGCCTTTTACACATATATTAAATACGAAGGACTCTTTGCGTACCGATGTTGACAAGCGTATTGTGAGCGACTATCGCGAGACATTGGGAGAACTCCTCTTGGAGAACTTTACTACTCAATGGACCGATTGGGCGCACAAGCATGGAAGCCTCACGCGCAACCAAGCTCACGGCAGCCCTGCCAATCTGCTTGACATCTATGCTGCTGTCGATATTCCTGAGTGCGAAGGATTTGGACTCAGTGACTTTGGCATCAAGGGACTTCGTAGAGATGAGGGCTTCACTAAGAAAAACGACTCCGACATCTCCATGTTGAAGTATGCCTCTTCCGCTGCTCATGTGGCAGGTAAGCAATACACTTCCAGCGAGACCTTCACATGGCTTACCGAGCACTTCCGTACATCGCTCTCCCAGTGTAAGCCAGACCTCGACCTCATGTTCCTGTCGGGCGTGAACCATGTCTTCTTTCATGGTTCCTGCTATTCTCCCAAAGACGAATCTTGGCCCGGTTGGCGGTTCTATGCCTCTGTCGATATGACCCCCTACAATCCGCAGTGGGATGCCATGCCAGCTTTCAGCCAGTACATCAGCCGTTGCCAATCGTTCCTGCAATGGGGTGCTCCCGACAACGACGTGTTGGTCTATCTGCCTTATTATGATATGCTTTACGAACAGCCGGGTACTGTGGCTCTCTTCGATATTCACTCCATGGCGAAACGTGCCCCCAAGTTCATTGAGGCCATCCAAACCATCATCAAGAATGGCTATGACGTGGATTATATCTCCGACCGCTACCTGCTTACCGATGTCTACCGCCGTTATGATGCCGTCATCATTCCCGATGTGCGCTTCATGCCAGTAGCCACCATCAACCGTCTTCATGCCGTTGCGGCAGAGGGTAGGCGCGTCATCTTTGTGGGGCATTACCCCGAGAGTGTGCCTGGCTACGGGCGGCTCTCCACCGACAAGGCGCAGTTCGAGAGTGCCTTGACCGCACTGAAAGCAAAGTCTTTCCTTGCCAAGGACTATACGGAAGCCCTCTCGCTGGCAGGAGGGCGTATCGAAACCATGCGCACCGAACAGCATCTTTCTTGTATTCGCCGTAGCAATCCCGATGGGCATCACTACTTCATTAGCAACCTTACCCCCAATGACGTTGATGCCTACATCGCCCTCGGTGTGGATGCTGCCGATGCTTTATTCTACAATCCCATGACTGGCGACATCACCCATCCTGCGTTTCAGAACGGGAAGGTTCGTATCCAGCTTTCCAGTGGGGAAAGCATCATCCTCCGCACCTTTGCCAATGCTTCTATGCCGTCTGTCGCAAAGTCCTCGCTACACCCTTATATCAACACCGTTCTCGATGACTCCGAGTTACTCCATTGGGTGCTCACCTTCCCAAAGGACATCCAGATGAACGCAGACAACAACGACACCACCTGCCCACAGAACTTCACTGCCACATGGATTCCGATGGAGCGTCCAAAGTCGTGGACAGAGCTGGGTGATTCGTATTCCAAGCGGATGGCTACAGGCTGCTATACGACTTACTTCACAGCGAAGCGCAACAAGGCGTTTGGCGATTGCCGCCATATCCTCGACCTCGGCGATGTGCGTGAATCCGCCCGCATCGTCGTCAATGGCAAAGAAGTGGCTACGCTGTTTGCCGTTCCCTTCCGTTGCGACATTACTCCTTATGTGAAGAAAGGTAAGAACAAGCTTCAGGTCTATGTCACCAACCTTCCTGCCAACCGTATTGCCGATATGGACAGGCAAGGCATCGAGTGGCGCAAGTTCAAGGAAATCAATGTGGTGGACCTCAACTACAAGAAGAACCTCTACGACACATGGAAGCCCGTACCCTCAGGGTTGAACGGAGCGGTGAGGTTCATTTCCTATACGGTTGAATAGCCGCGCCCCCTCATAGCAGGTAAGTGACCAGCAGGGGAATGGAAATCATGGAGAGCAGCGTGGTGATGAAGGTCACTTCGGTGATGAGTCTCGTGTCCTTGCCGTGACGCAAGCAGAGGATGGTGCCGTAGGTGGCTACAGGCATAGCAATGACCACCGTATTGATGCCCACAACGAAAGACGAGAATGCCAACATGCTTGGAACGAAGTGACCAAGAACGCTCATGAGCGTGATGCCAAAGAAGTGAATGGCGATGGGCAACACCGCCAGTCGCAAGAGGGTGGTGGCATAGATGGTGCGGTTGCCCAGCATGGCACGCAAGGGGAGTTGCGACATCGACGAGCCGATGATGAGCAGAGCGGCAGGCACTGTGATGTTGCCAATCATCGTGAGCGGTTGGCTGATGAACGTGGGTATGTCGTTGATTTCCAGTGCTACGATAAGCATGGTCAGGTAGGCCGAGAGCATCGGAGTGCTGTAAAGCACCTTCTTCTGAAAGCGTGTCCCCTGCACTTCCGTCCGTCCCGTGATAAGCATCGTCCCCACGGTGAAGACCGCGAAGGTGTTCACCACATTCAGCACTGCGGCATAGAAGACGGCCTCATGCCCAAAGATGGAGGCGACGATGGGGTAGCCCATGAAGCCCACGTTGCCGAACATCAGGGCGAAACCGATAGCCCCCTCATCATCCTTCTTCTTGGTGAGGAAACGCGGCAGCCATAGTGCCACACCCGTCAGCACGACGTAGGTGATGGCACTGATGCCCAATAGTGGCAGGATGTATCGTCGGTCAGGCAGTTCGCCCGTCATCGCCGACGAGAGAATCAGTGCCGGACAGGTGATGTCGATAACGATTTTTGACAGCCGTTTGTCGAACGTGCCGCCCATATATCCCAGTTTGCCAGCCACATATCCCACCACTACAATGGCGAACAGTGTTAGCATTACTTGTCCTATCATCTTGGTTGTGAATTGAATAAATAAAGTATCATTCGTCGTGTTTCCCGATGAGTTTTTCCATCCAAATCATGTCGTACCACCGCCCGAACTTCCGTCCGCACAGGTGGAAATGAGCCACCTGTGTGTAGCCCATTCGCTCGTGGAAACGAACGCTGTCCAGTGTCAGGTATTCGTCCTCAGGCTCAACGTATGAGATGCAGGCGTTCATGTTGAGAATGCCTTGCTGGCGCAGTGCCTCCTCCAGTGCCTCGTGCAATAGTCGCCCGATGCCGCTGCCCCTTTGGTTCATCTTCACATAGATGGACGTTTCGACCGCCCACTGATAAGCTGCCCGTTCTTTGAAAGGGCTGGCATAGGCATAGCCTACCACCGTGCCGTCCGCCTCCGTTGCCACCAGCCACGGGTACTTCCTCTGCACGGTTTCCATCCTCCTCGCCATCTCCTCTACGGTGGGTACATCATACTCGAACGTGATGGCTGTGTCCGTCACGTATGGCGCATAAATAACCCTGATAGCCTCTGCGTCAGCGTCAGTGGCAGGTCTGATGGTCAGTGTCTTCTTGGGATGTGTTGTCATAGGGAATATTCATTTAATTTCCTTGTTCCTCCTCATGCTATTTGCAAGCATCGGGGGGGGACGATTTCTGTGTCAGGGTGCGATAATGAGTCCATGAGAGTTGTATGGCAGATTGTGCGCTCATTGAGTACACAATTCCATCTTCGGAATTTTCATGCAAACTTTTGATAGGTACAGCCCTTCTCCCTCTCTTCCGAAATGTTTGCAAAGGTACGCAATAATTCTTGGTAATTATATATAAGATTGAAGAATCCAATTTATTGGCGTAAACATCTGTAAATGTTATATAGAAGTGCTTGTTGGTGATTATGAATTTTCATGTGAATAATTATTGCCGCAACACTTATTTATCCTTTGAATACAGATGAACGGTGGAATTTCATAAACTTTTGACGGGCATCATCTAATGGTAACAGTTGAATAAACTGACCGTCCTCTACACCGAGACGCTTTTTGTTCATTGGAGAAATCCAGTTAGATAACATTATTTTTCTGTCCTCTGTAAAGGTCATAAAGCCTCTGTCAAAAAGTTTGTCATAAAGAGGCGAAAGCACAAATCCATTTTTGGGGTCTAATTTTTCTGCGTCGGAAGCGACTGCCCAGGGTTTAATATGGCTTGCGATAAGAAGGCGTTCAACTTTAATCATAGTTATGGGACAAAACGGACATTCTTATAATAATTTTTC
>CAMWJL010000025.1 GCA_947174565.1 uncultured Prevotellaceae bacterium
CACCACAATCTCGTTGTTCCTGTTCACAAGGAAGAACGTGGGCAAGTTCTTCACGTTGTAGATGTTGGTGGTCGTGCCGTCCGTTTCGTGTACACACACCCACGGCAGGTTCTCGCATGCGAACTTCCAAAAGTGCAGGTCATCGTCCAGCGAAATCTGATAAATCTCGAATCCTTGCTCGTGATACTTCTCGTGGAGCGAGCGCATCAGTCGTGTGCGTTCAGCCGACTCTTTCGCGCCATACATGGTGAAGTCTATCATCACGACCTTTCCTTTCATGTCCTTGATGCTGTGCAGGTGGCTGTTGATGTCGGGCAGGTTGATGTCGATGATGCCCGTCTCCGACACCTTCTCAGCATCCACTTCCAATGTCTGTTGCTGTGGTGCAGCAGTGTTGTCCATGCCCTTGATTGCCATGTTGCAGAGTTGCTTTGTGCGTGGCGCATCGGGATACATCCCGTCCCATGCCGTAGCCACAGCCGCATAGCATCTGATGTCGTCTCGATTCGTCAGTGGGTTGAACAGCTGGAACGTGCCTCCCTGGTCGGTGATGCTTTGGCATACAGCGAAATAGGCTACTGCCAACAGCGGATTCCCCACGATGTAGTTGCGCTTCATCTGTTCCTTATAGGTCGTCAAAACGCTCTCCAAACTGTCACGTTGGTCACCGGGCAGCATGTCCCTGTTGCGCTCTATGGCAACCAGTCGTGCCTGCACGTCCTGTTGCATACGGCTGATATCCCTGATTTTCAGGCTGCTTTCATTGCCCTCAATGGTGTAGTCACGTTCCATCGTGGGCAGTTTCGCCTTCACCGTGATGGTCTCCGTGCTGTCCACCGCAAAGTGTATCACATGCCGACCTGCCACTAACGCATAAAACTCGGGGGCATCCGTTGGAGCCTCGACCTCAAAGGTGAATGTTCCGTTCTCTTTCAGTTTCACCGAATCCAGCCGCTGCACGCCTTCCAGTGCATTCTGTACCAGATACAGCATGGAGTCCTTTGCCTCCTCGATTGTTCCTTCCACACGGAACTGCTCGCCCTTTCCGCATGCCGTCATGATGAGCGCGGTCAACGCCATCTTTATCCAAGGTGTTTTCATTCTTCGATTGATGTTTATCATTGAGATTGTTTTATTCCATCATTGCTCGCCCCGAGAGACCGAGTGCATGGGAAGTCGGGTTGATGATTTTCCCATGTCCGTCATTGGGTTGGGCGACAAAGGTACAACTTTTTTCATTGATAATTGGCAATGAGCCATGAATAATTGGCATTGGGCAATGGACAATGTGAGCAGCGAGTGGACGTTGAAAAGCACCTATTGCGTGGGGGTAAAAGCGTAAGCCGTTGGTTGTCAATGATGGACACGCTGCGCCACACTTTGTCCTCACCCTGCGCGTAATAACAGGCGCAGGGTGTCCGTGTTATTATGCGCAGGGTGCGTGATTAGAGGTGCGCACCCTGCGTGCGTAGGTCATGGCATGGGGCGTGCTATCTTATATAAAAGGTGTGCGCTACAAGTCGTAGCTGATGCCAGCTTTCCATTCGTGGCTTTTGGCGGTGAGGGAAGGATAGTGCTGATACCTGCCATGACGGAGGTTGAACTCGTGCATGAGGTGAAATTGCGTGTTGGAAGTGATGTGGACATTGAAGTGGAGGCGATTGCGGAGCACGCTTTGCTGTCCTTGGTCGCCCCAAGCGTTGACACCTTCTTCTATTTGCTCCCTGTAACGCACGGGGTCTTCATAGTAGCTTTGGAGTTTGGCGCGGTCGATTCCCCGTATGATGAAGAGGCGCATGAAATAGAAGTCGTTGCCGAAGGAGAGACGGCGGTTGTGGAACATTTCAAACTTGTGCTGCACGGAGAATCCTGTGCCGAAGTTGTAGCGGCGCAAAGGATAGTAGTCGGAAGCGCAACCGCCGAGGGGAACGGCTGAGAGCATCAGGTCGTGGTGGAGGCTGACGGCAGAACCGTGGCGTTCGGCATGGAAGCCTGCACCGAAACTGGCTGCCTCGGAGATGAGGGCGAGATTGCCAGGAGCTTGATTGTCAGCATTGCTGTAGTGGTCGATGAGACGGAGGTTCTGATAGAAGCCGATGTCGAGTTTCCACTCGTGGGGCAGTTGTCGCTGGATGGAGCCAATGCGACCTCGAAGGTCGAGTTCGCCCACGGTGGGGTTGTTGGAGGAGAGGTTGACAAGGGCGTAGAGGTCGAAGTAGTCGAAGGCGCGTGTGGCTTTGCCGAGTTCGAGGTTGTTGTAGTGGTTGCCGTAGGTGAAGTGGAAGTCGAGATAGGGAATGTGGTGCTTGTAGCGTTGAAGGGTGTTGTGATGGATGGCTCCCACGTCGTAGATGAAGCGGTCGCCGATGCCCACTTGGAAACTGTATGGCTCGGGGGCTTCCTTCTTGCCGGCGTAGAGGCGGTTGACACGGAACATCTCGCCCGAAAACATGCGGTGGATGCCGCGCACGGGGTTGAGGGCTGTGCCGAAGATTTCGCGCACGACACGGCGGAAGCCTGTCTGGGTGTTGTCGAAGAAGATGTCGGAGGTGCGATGGGTAATCTCACCGATGGCTGCTCCGCCGATGCCTGTGGAAAGGAGGTCGTTGATGGCTGGTCGGTTGGTCTCGCAGAAGAGTTCCCATGTGAGAGAGCCGATGACGGGGTAGAGGAGGGACACACCATAAGAAAGCCCGTGTTCGCGCGCCGCGTTGTAGAACATGCCGCCGTGGTAGGGATGGGAGAACTGGTTGCCCGAGTAGCTGTCGTTGTCCCACACCCACCCGTTCGTAAGGTGGTCTTTGATGACTCCTTTGCTGATACGCGCCCATGAGCGGTTGGTTGCGAAGTAGTCCCAGCTGAGCACCAGTGCATTGATGGCAAGGTCTTCGGTGAGTGCCTGTAGGGCTGGGGATTTGAGCGTGGGCGGACGAGAGGTGGTGTCTCGACCGAAAATGTGGAATGGGCAGGCGGGTGGTGTGAGCGTATCGGGTTGCTGCAGATGGATGCGGACACCTGTGATGGCATCGTGCCAAATGGAGTCGGGTTGGGCGGCTCGGAGCTGGTGGCAGATGCTGAGACAGAGTGTCAGCAGGAGAATCTTTGATGCGTAACGAAGCATAAATGTTGAGAATTTTGGAACAAAGGTATAAAAAGTTAAAGGCTGGAAGTTGGGAGTTAGGGAGTTTTTCTTACCTTTGTGGGCAAATAGAACGATGATGGCGAAAGATAAGATAATGTATGTGTGTAGCGCGTGTGGGTATGACAGCCCTAAGTGGATAGGCAAGTGCCCTGCCTGTGGCGAGTGGAATACGTTCTCAGAGTATAGGGTGGGGAAGAAGGCGCAGACGAAGGTGGCATCCGACTTTGGAACGTCGTTGAAGTCGAGTCCCATTTCAATGTCGAAGATTGAGACGGAGGACGAACCGCGCATCAATATGCTGGATGGCGAACTGAATCGTGTGTTGGGTGGTGGGCTGGTACCTGGCAGCATGACGCTGTTGGGTGGCGAACCTGGCATTGGAAAATCGACGCTCATCTTACAGACGGTGTTGCGTCTGAAGGGACAGAAAGTGCTGTATGTGAGCGGTGAGGAAAGCGCGCGGCAACTGAAGTTGAGGGCTGACAGGATTGTAGAGGACAAGGAGGGAATTGCCGATGTGCAGGTGGTTTGCGAGGCGATGATGGAGACGGTGTTTGAGCACGTCAAGGCGGTGCAGCCAGACCTTTTGGTGATAGATTCGATTCAGACGATGGCTACGGAGACGGTGGAATCGTCGCCTGGCAGTGTGACACAGATTCGTGAGTGTTCGGCCATGCTGTTGAAGTTTGCGAAAGAGTCAAACACGCCTGTCATCGTGATTGGTCACATCACGAAGGAGGGCACGATAGCTGGGCCTAAGATATTGGAGCACATGGTCGATACGGTGTTGCAGTTTGAGGGCGACCAGCACTATCTGTACCGCATTGTGCGAGCTATCAAGAATCGTTTCGGCTCTACGGCGGAACTGGGCATCTACGAAATGATACACAACGGTTTACGCCCTGTGGAGAACCCGTCGGAGCTGTTGCTGAGCGATGTGAAGGATGGCGAGGAACTGAGTGGTGTGGCTGTGGCTTGTTCCATAGAGGGGGTGCGTCCGCTACTGATTGAAACACAGGCGTTGGTGAGCACGGCGGCATACGGTACACCGCAGCGTTCGGCCACGGGTTTTGACTTGCGGCGGCTGAATATGCTTCTTGCCGTGCTGGAGAAGCGAGTGGGTTTCAAACTGCCTCAACGTGATGTGTTCCTGAACATTGCGGGCGGTATCCGTGTGACCGACCCTGCCATCGACCTGAGTGTAATAGCGGCCGTGTTGTCGAGCAATGTGGATACGGGCATTCCGAGGGACATCTGCTTTGCTGGCGAGGTGGGATTGAGCGGTGAGGTGCGTCCTGTGAGCCGCATCGTGCAGCGTATTGCTGAGGCGGACAAGTTGGGATTCCGCAAGATGATTGTGCCCCGAGCGAACATGAATGGGCTTGACACAGGCAAGTTCAAGATTGAAGTGGTTCCTGTGCGTAAGGTGGAGGAGGCTTTGCGAGAATTGTTTGGTTAGTGCGGACTTTAATCGTCTGTTTGTGCATGGCGTAAACAACTGTGGATGTGCCTTTTGTGTCTATCTGAGAAAAAGATGTGCAAAAAAGGCTTTGTGTATTCAACTTTTTTCTGTAATTTTGCACTCGAAAACAACGTAAGGATTCTAAAACTCAAACTCATGTCGGTGGTAAAGACAAGGGCACTCTTGGTGGATGTGGCTCGCCAGCTTTTCGCAAAGAATGGTTTTGAAGACACATCGATGAACGATATCGCGGTTGCCGCGAATCGTGGGCGTCGTACCCTTTATACTTATTTCAACAGCAAGGAGGAAATCTATCTGGCGGTCATTCAGACAGAGTTGGAACGCCTGTATGGACGCATGGAGGAAGTGGCTCGCCGCAACATATCGCCAGAAGAGAAAATGGTGCAGCTGATTTTTGCCCATCTGGAGGTGATGAAGGAGGCGGTGTATCGCAATGGGAATCTGCGTGCAGAGTTCTTCCGCGATGTGTGGAAAGTGGAGTCGGTGCGCAAGACGTTTGACAAGAACGAAATCAACCTTTTCCGCCGCATCATGAACGAGGGCATAGACAAGGGGGTGTTCGACATCCGCAATGTCCGTCTTTCGTCTGAGATTATGCACTACTGCTTGAAAGGCTGCGAGGTGCCCTACATCTATGGACGCTATGCCGCGCAGAATGCGGAGGAACTTTATCCTTATGTCAGGAATATGGTGTTTCGCCACTTTGGCAGGAATCTGAAATACAGCAACTATTGACCAGCTTATGCGCTGGACGTAAGACGAAGAATTTATTAAACTTAAAACTTAAAAAATCATGGGACTTTTACAAGGTAAGACAGCGATTGTAACAGGTGCTGCACGTGGCATCGGTAAGGCTGTCGCTCTGAAGTTTGCACAGGAAGGTGCTAACATCGCATTCACGGATTTGGTGTTGAACGACGACATGGCTGCTGGTCTTGAGGCAACTCGCAAGGAGATTGAGGCATTGGGCGTGACTTGCCGTGCTTATGCTGGCAATGCAGCTGACTTTGCTGAGACTGAGGCTGTTGTGAAGAAGATTCACGAGGACTTTGGCTCTATCGACATCTTGGTGAACAATGCTGGCATCACGAAGGACGGTCTGATGCTTCGTATGACCGAGCAGCAGTGGGATGCTGTGTTGAACGTCAACTTGAAGTCGGCTTTCAACTTCATCCATGCTTGTGCTCCTATCATGCTCCGTCAGCGTGGTGGCTCTATCATCAACATGTCATCTGTTGTGGGTGTTCACGGCAACGCAGGTCAGTGCAACTACTCTGCTTCTAAGGCTGGTATGATCGGCTTGGCTAAGTCTATCGCTCAGGAACTTGGTCCTAAGGGCGTTCGTGCTAACGCTGTGGCTCCAGGCTTCATTGAGACAGCTATGACGGCACAGCTTCCAGAGGAAGTCCGTGCCGACTGGATGAAGAAGATTCCACTTCGTCGTGGTGGTCAGGTCGAGGACATCGCCAACGTATGCCTCTTCCTCGCTTCCGACATGTCCAGCTATGTGTCTGGTCAGGTCATTCAGATTGACGGCGGCATGAACATGTAAAAAGCTTTTAATTAGGAATTAGGAGTTAGGGGCTTCCCAAATGGCTTGAATCTGTGCGGAATGCGCTGCACGGCAATGCTTGACTCCTGATTCCTAATTTTTATTTTATGACAGTAATCTACGAGGACAATCACATCATCATCGTTTCCAAAACGACTGGTGAGATAGTGCAGGGCGACAAGACGGGCGACAAACCGCTCAGTGAGATAGTGAAGCAATACATAAAGGAAGCGTATGCCAAGCCTGGCGACGTGTTCCTTGGCGTTGTTCATCGTCTCGACCGTCCCGTGTTCGGTTTGGTGCTCTTTGCCCGCACGTCGAAAGCATTGGCACGACTCAACGCGATGTTTGCCAACGGGCAAGTGCAGAAGCGTTATTGGGCAATCGTGAAAGATGCGCCGTTGCAGCCAGAAGGGACGCTGGTTCATTGGCTGGTGCGCAACGAGAAGCAGAACAAATCATACGCGTATGACCACGAAGTGCCCCACAGCAAACGGGCGGAACTTGACTACAAGACCATTGGGCACTCCGACAATTACACGCTGCTGGAAGTGAACTTAAAGACAGGTCGTCATCATCAGATACGTTGCCAACTTGCCAAAATTGGTTGTCCCATCAAAGGCGACCTCAAATACGGATCCAAACGAAGCAACCGCGATGGCAGCATCTCCCTGTTGAGCCGCTCCATGCAGTTCCTTCATCCTGTCAGCAAGAAGGAAATCACCGTCGAAGCCCCCATGCCCGACGACAATCTGTGGCAGTCGTTCGGTTTGTAGCAGCCATTCAGACGTTTTAGCCTTTGTCTCCTCGCTTGCAGCAACCTGATTGCCCTTCCATACGAAATAAGAAATCTTGAGCGGCGCCCCAAAAGTTAGATACAATAACTTTTGGGGCGCCGCTCATTTTGTTGGATACCCTCATTTCTGTTCTATGCAATCTCTTCCGTGTCTCACTATATCATGGGAATAATCCCTGTTCTGAAAAAGTGTTCATTCCACATTATTATAATTATATATGAGGGTATAACACCTGTGTGCCGTCAGGAAAATTTGATGCCTCCGCATTTCTATTGTTTGTTTAGAGAGTAATGCCCGATTTCGGAGTTTCATCAACACAGGCTTTACTTCTCGGTCAAAGGCAGTATTGTCCCGAAACCACTCCAAGGGGCTATGGCTTTGTAGGTGTCAAGCAGTTCTTTGGAGACGTATAGAGTTGCACCTTCGATGGAAGTTTCATAAAATAAAGTTTCATCTCCTATTACGTTTTCCATCCTGCATATTACCGTTTGTAGGTTTTCGCAGCCATAGAAACAACAACATCCTAAGTTTGTTACGGACGCAGGAATATCTATTAACGTGAGCTGTTTTTGGCAAAAGAAGCAGCTGTTTTCCAAACTTGTCACAGACATAGGAATCCTTGTGTTCTTGCATCCTGCAATCATCTTGTTTGATTTCGTCTCGATAATAGCGTTGCAATCTTCTCGTGAGTCATATTGGGGATTATTTGTTTTTACTACAATGGATTCAAGCGAAAAGCATCCAAGAAAGCATTCTATGCCCAAACTTGTTACAGAGGCAGGAATCTCAATAGAAGTGAGAGCGGAACAGTTACTGTATTTGTAAATCGTATTATATCAATTACTTGCACTTTAAACGGTAGAAAAGTGATGACGTGGATTCTATGGATTATGAAAATGACAAAGATTTAACATTTTTAACACTATTAACTGCAAAATGCGAAGCATTTGTGCATTTTTTGACTGTGTTTGTCCTTCGGTCTATATCCATTAGTTTGTGTCTATGACTTCTGTGAATATTATAGCACTTCTTATAAACATACGAAAAAAGGATTGTCCTCAGATGAATTAGACAATCCTTTTGTATATAACCTTTGAACTGAAACTCACATTGCAGCAGTAACAAACAATCCATTATTGCCATATATCATTTGCACAAAAGGCAAGTCCTGTGATTGCTGTTCCTCCCACAATTCTTCAAACTGCTTTTTGTCAGTTACGCTTGGAGTGTTAGGCATATTGGGATGTGAATGCCACTCTCCCAAATATCTCACTTGATGATATGTCAATTTCGTTATCTTCTCATATTCCGCAGTTAATCCTTTAAATCCACGAACAAACGACACGGGGCTATGAATGCTGTCCTCTGGGGCTGGAACCATGTAATATACATAAATACTATTATGGTCGCAGTCATAACTACCAAATAGGCATCCGCCTGTTTCCTTATTTAAAGATGCTGCTGCCATTGTTTGTATTTCCTTTTCTACGGCATCGGAAATATAAATTTGAATACCGTCCAATATTTCATGACGCCAATTTGTTATTGTTATCGGAAAACTTGACACTGTCCCATTTTCAGCGTCAAGGTGCCAAATATTCAAACAAGCTTTCCCCGACGTATAATGTTTCCTTATTTGCTTTGAAATAATTGCCGACAACACACGTACATTCTCATAGTTAAGAATCATCGATTCTGATCTGCAACTGAAAGTATTTGTGCGCACAGTTTCTGTCTGTTCCAAATGTTGAGAAAACCTATCATCAACTATCAGGTTACGATAATAATCCATCTCCAACAAGTCGAGATGAGATTTTCTTTCCTTGTCTTCCATTAGCAATACTACATCATCCCCCTTAGGGTTCAAGAATGAGGTACATCTACGGAAAGTGCGTTCGTCATTTGCAAGTTTCCTTTCAACCGCTATGGAAGTGCTAAAATCCATTACCAACTCCGTGTTCTTAAATAGACGTTCTCTATCATTTCGGTTTAACGTTAGAAAGTTTCCTTCTATGGCATTTATTTTCTGAAATAAGATGCCATGATAGGTGTCTTTGATGGAACGAACCTTTGAAGTCATCACTTTGTCAGTTGCAAGCGTATGACGGCTAAGATTATGTGGTAGTAATATATCACAATCAACTAAATTGATTTCTTCGGAGCATCCCTGTCTCACCCAATGGTCGATTACTGCAGATCCAAGTGTGCCAGTCCCGACAACACTCACTTTATTGAAGTTGTCTTTTATTCCATTATTAATGGCATTTCCATAACGTGATGTCATGAAATATAGAAGTACCACTTCTACCGACAATTCATAAAACCATTTTTCAAACGCGTCCTTGCCAAGAACCTTCTTTTTATGTACTATATCCTTAGGAAGGCAGTTTGTCTTGATGAGGAACAATTCTTGTGAAGTCTTTTTGTCATCTTTGCTTGTCTGAGTGATATATATCAATATAACAAACGGAAGTGTAGCCTTCCCTGCTATACTTTTTGTTAATACAGCCAAAAGACTATCCGTCAAGGAGAATCGGTCTGTTGACTGAACGTCTTTCAAATCTCCCATCGTTTGGGGTATCCGTACAAAATTGCTTGCATGGATTTTTTCTGTAGGAATACCAATCAAATAGTGAGTAGCTTTACTTTTTTCAACAAACTCCAATGTAGAAGAATTCTTCGTCTTTGGGGAGTACTTAATGTATGGATTACCACCTAAGCGTTCATTCAAAATACAACAGACTTCTTGAAATCCGAAGAAAACCTCTAATGGACGGTTAGCCTCATGCAATTTGTTTATGCTATTCAAGCTAAACCAACGTCTTATGGAATTTAAGAAATCATGCGCATTAAATAGCGGTCGTATATCAGCAAATGCCACATCCGACACACATAGTGATATTGGTCGTGTAAACGGCTTTGCGTTTGAATGGGGCAACTCAGTTGGAAAATCTTTTCTAAGCGCATATACTTCTGGTATATCGACGTCTTCTGGGTGGCAAATAATTGCAATTTCCTCCTCATCACGTATGTCAAAAACTGGCTCATCAGGAATTTCAAGATGCGTCAAGCGCATTTTGATAATGGCATAACCTTTGCCATTGACATAACATTGTACATCCTTTGCGTAAGGATGTACAATGGCTGCCTTATAGATTGCCTTGGCTCTAAAAAGTTTTAGGTGTTCACCTCTAATTGTAGAGCCATTTGTTATTTTATGATTATAATCTGTCATCTGCCAGCTCTTGGTGCAGGATTAGAAATAGATGTAGCTCCTGCTACCGTAGTATTCTCTTTCAGTGTCTTCCCGTTCTCGTTAATCTTAAACACAATGGGCTGTGGTATATTCCCCACTTTGCTATGTGTCGCAGTATTAAGGAAATGTGAAGAACCAGACTTCAGCTTCTTTATATATTGCAGTTTAGCTTCGTAACAAGGGGGATTGTTATTATCGTTCTTAATTTCATTTGAAGAAGCTATAATATGAGCAGAATTACCAATCTGCTTGTCCAATATGGCTTCCGCAGACGGTTTAATCTCCTTCTTATTTTCAGGTTCATTGAAGAAAGACCAAGAGCAATGATGAGGAGCAAGGAAGATATTCCACCTCAGTTTTTCTTCATCTGTATTATTGTCGAGTATGTGTTGCCATATTTCGTGTTCAGCATCACCGCCCATCAGCACGCGGCTTTTGTACCCTGTGTATCCGTCTATTTTAAATCCGAACTGTACAACGACTGAAGTTGCGTTCTTATTGTCATACTTCTTGCTAGTCTCAACATCTTCTTTAAATGGAGCATGAATAAAGATTTCCAACCAAGATAGGTTTGCTCCATGAACATTTGTTACGAGTTTGCCAGGAACATAACAATATCTGCTGTCGAACTCTTTGTCTTTATCGTATCCTATAATTCTCAAATAGTTGCCTTTAGATCCAATGAAGTTCTTGTCATCATCGTATAGTTTTCTACGTCGTTTCGCTTCTTTGCGTATATCTTCAGCAGGTGAAGACAAATTATTATTTAAGCCGCGAGGTGTAATCCACAATTCTTCTATGATAATCTCATCCTTATTTTTGTCCTTGTCGTAATCATCCACTTCACCGTGGTAAAAGTTCCCAGCAAATCCTTTGCAATGATCGTCGTGAGGATGCGTACTAATAAAAAGATCCACAAAAGGACGTCCCAATCCATCCTTTTTCAGTTCTTTCAGCAAATCTGCTTTTACATCAAACATCACTTGCTTTCCATGACCATCGGTAAGGTCAGCTAATATTTGGCAATCCACTATAATGGTCTTGCCGTTATCTAACTTGATCAGCGTGCAATCAGCGTTGCCCACTGGATAATACTTAATAATGTGTTCCATAACTTAAATTTTTAGTAATTATTCTTATCATCATCTAAATTCAAGAAGACGTTATATAATCTCCTAGCATACCTTCTGCCATTTGTATATGCAAACCATGTGGTAATAAACGAAATTACAACACAGGTGATTCCTCCCCATAAGAAAAAACGTCCTAATGGTAGTGGCATGCCCCACATGTTAATAGCCGCAAGAGCAAAGAAGACAATCCCGTCCATAAATATTGCCGCTGTTAGGTTGCGATAAAAACCATAAATGCAGTTGTAGTCGAACAGTATATCATCGAATCTTGTTACATCCAGTAACCAATTAACAGCTTCATCAACACGCTTTACATATTTCTTATTCTTGTAAGTCTTGTGCTTTAACGACTGAAGGTCTATTCCCCTTTTGGATTTGATCTTTTTTCGTATAGCTGTTTTGTTTTCCTCAGTAAACTCATCATCAGCAGCATAAAGCATTGCGGTTGTCGGTTTCAACCTGTCGCAAAACAAAATCTTGCCAGGATAAACCAACGAAATGTCTCTTAGCACAAGTCGCAATAAGAAAAACAGTGCAGAACTGATAGTACCCAATGACAAGACATATACCAAGGCCTTGCCCCACATCTTAGTTTCAAGGAACTCGTCTATTCCCATGGCGAGTCCAACAAAGATTGGAACCACGAGGAAAATATAGGCAGGCTTTATACGTGCCTTGCTATAATAAACCTTGCTACGCTTTTCTTTTATCTCTTTATCTATCTGTTTCATAGTCTATTTCCCTACTTCTCTATAATGAAGGCACCAATATCCCATATTGCGAGAGTCTTTAATTGCACCTACCTTCTTGAAATATTCAAGACGATACGCATCCGCAAATGATTTATTGGAGCAACTCACATGCATTTCGCCATTATTGTGGATGTCAATCAAGATGTTTCCTCCTTGATTGTTCTGGATGTGCTCCAACTTACGGCGATTCCACTCGTTGTATGCCAAATGCTGGCACTTGGCATTTCCAACAAGCGTTAACTTAGGTTTCATAACATCAAGGAAGGAAAAGTCTTTGTCGCTATCCCTACCATGATGAGGTGCAATCAAAACATCCAAATCAGAGATGTCTGTCTGATGCTTTTCAAGCAGATGGTTTATTGTCCCCATCCCAGCATCTCCGCAAAAAAGGATTTTTCGCCCCTGAACACAATAGAGAATAACATATGAAGAGTCGTTCCAATCCTCTGCCGACTCTGCTGATTTTATTAGCTCTTTCGTTGGAGATAGTATCTTGAGATAGTCGTCAGATAATACGCCATTATCATCCTCAGCAAAGTATTTAGCAACAGTTCCATCATAGAATATCAAAGATTTTGGATTATCTACACTATTGCGTAATCGCTGATAGCAGTCCCAATCTTCTTTCTTATAACGTCCACAATTGCCGTGCTCGTCAAAACTCTGCACCTTAGTGTTTGCCGTATCCCAAAAATTCATGATGGATATAGTGTTTGCAAGATTCTTCAATCCGTCCATGTGATCCATATCCGGGTGAGTCTGAATGTATCTAAAAATGCTTGGCATATGCCATCTTTTTATATATTCCACGGGATTCGTTGGATAGGCCTTCATATTGAAGTTTCCTTTGACAGAATTGGCAGACTCATTGCAAAAAGCAACGATAGAGGGCTGTTGCTCAATAATATTTCCGCAACATATGTCAATCATGGTAACCTTTCCATTGTCATGCTGAATAATAGAACAATCACCTTCATCAACGTTTAAAAAATGGATTTTAGCCATAGGCGATAAACTTTTATTGGGAGCAACATTACTCCCAAATAAATTGAAGCAAAAACAATGCCAAATACTTTGATTATAAAAGTTGTATCGAAATGGGTCACAGCAATTTAAAACATTGTCAAATTGGCAGACATTTGTCATGGATGCAAAGAAATAATGTCACAGAAAACAACATCGTTTTTTTCTTATTGCTGTTTAGTTTAAGACATGAAAGTGACATCCGTGAATGGAAATTTGGTTAATAATCACAAAAAATACATTATTTATATAATATAAAAAAGGAGTTTGACTTATAAAAGAAAAAAAATTATTATCTTTGTCTCGCAATTTAAAATGTTAAACATGGAAGTTAAGGATTTAAATAGGCTAAAACTTGTGCTGGTTCAGAAGAAACGCACTGCAGTATGGCTTGCGGGAGAACTTGGCGTATCTCCTGTTACCGTTAGCAAATGGTGTTCTCAAAAGACTCAACCAGATTTGAAAACCTTAAGCAGAATAGCAGAATTGTTAGAAGTTGATAAACGCGAACTTTTAACCGAAGATTGATTATGACCTATACGAGTGAATCACATATCAAATCTGTGAAGGATGTTGAGACATTCTTTCATCACATAGTGTCTGAGCGGAAGGTCAATTTTCATCCTGATGATATGTTCGAAGATTACGTCTCATGTGAAGGTGGCATTAACACATTCACACTTGGCGAATGTGCCGTATACAATCGGCTCATGGATGAAAGTTTCGCTATTTGTGAGAATGAGGGAGTAAATATATATATGAAATCGGACTTGAAGAGCGTCAAGAGGCTCTAGGAATAAATGTGGCATAAGTATGGCAAAACATAACAAATATAATGTTCTGGATCTGTTCTGTGGTTGCGGAGGCTTGTCTAAGGGTTTTGAAATGGCAGGATATAATATTGTTCTTGGTGTGGACTTCAACGAGCCGGCACTGAAAACATATGCGTTTAACCACAAAGGAAGTAAAACCCTTCATGGTGATTTGTCTGCTCCAGAAACTTTCGACAAAATAGATGAACTAGTTGGCGAAAAAACTATTGATGTCATAATAGGTGGACCTCCATGTCAAGGTTTTAGTTTGACTGGACCTCGCAATTTTGATGACGAACGCAATAAGCTCTATCTTGCAATGATTGAGACAGTAAGACGTTATCAACCAAAAGCTTTTATGATTGAGAATGTTCCAGGTATGGCAACCCTTTATAAGGGAGAAGTGAAGGATGAGATATTAAAACGATTCAGAAAAATGGGTTATAAAATAACCTGCCAGATATTATGTTCTGCTGACTATGGTGTTCCTCAGATTCGTAAGCGTCTTGTCTTTATCGGACTTAGAGATGGTGAAGAAGAATTTGAATTTCCGACTCCATCACACACACCAGAGAACTACATCACCTGTGAACAAGCAATAAGCGACTTGCCAAGTCTTGTAGATAATACGGGCAGTGACGTATCAGAATATGAACATGAGCCAATTACAGAATACCAAAAAATGATGCGTGGTGACTGCAATGTTTTAAGAAACCATAAAGCAGTTGACCATAAGCAATTTGTAAAAGACACTATAGCCTTGGTCCCTGATGGAGGTAACTGGAAAGACCTTCCGAAAGGTGTTGGTGAAAGTAGAAACTTCCACATGGCTTGGACAAGATACAGAAGCGATAAACCTTCTCGAACTATTGATACAGGCCATCGTAATAACTTTCATTATAAGTGGAATAGGTGTCCAACTGTCCGTGAGAGTGCTCGCCTACAATCCTTCCCTGATGATTTTGTGTTCTTAGGAACCAAAGGGCAGCAGGATAGGCAAGTTGGCAATGCTGTACCATGCCTCATGGCAAAAGCTATTGGTATTCAGTTATTCAAATATTTAGATAATGGCAAAAAGTAAATATAATACAATTGATTTGTTCGCTGGTTGTGGCGGTCTGATGGATGGCTTTATGCAGGAAGGCGCATACAATACACTTGCTTGTGTTGAATGGGAAACATTTCCATGCCTAACTCTTGCAAAACGTCTTAAAACACGTTGGAAGCACAAGAATGCCGGCGAAGAGGTCATTCGTTTCGATATACAGAGGACGGAAGAACTTATAAATGGTTTTGATGATGTAGAATACGGAAAGAATCCGGGATTAAATAAGCTCATTGGAACCAAGAAGGTTGACATTGTCATCGGTGGTCCTCCATGTCAAGCATATTCTTTGGCAGGAAGAATACGTGATCCACATGGTATGAAAGATGATTATCGAAATTATTTATTTGAAAGTTACATTAGGATTCTCGAATATTTTAAGCCTTCCTTTTTCATTTTTGAGAATGTTGTAGGTATGTTAAGCGCGGCACCAGACGGAACACCTATTGTAGATAAGATAAGAAAGGCTTTTAACGAAGCAGGTTATCTTGTCATTGACAATTTCAAAAATGCCGTCTTTGATGTAGCAGATTTTGGAATACCACAACATAGGAAACGAGTAATTATATTTGGAGTAAGAAAAGATTCTGTCTTCAAAAACATGAATGGAGAAGATGGAATATCCTCTATTATCAATGAGTTTTATGGCGAGATTATGCCTAAGCTCAAAAAAGAGTCCAAGCCACGAACTGTGAGAGATGCCATATCAGACCTTCCTGTTCTTATGCCAACTAAAGACGTAATAAGAACAAATGGACACAAATACTCTCACGCTCCGATAGAATCAGAGGGCGTGTTCAATCACAATCCTCGATTCCATAGCGAACGAGATCAGAAGGTGTTCAAGTTGCTTGGAGAAGATCTTGAATCTGGCAGAAAAGAATATGTCTCAATAGAAGCTCTAAAAGATTTGTACACAAAAGTTACGGGCAAAAAGAGTAATATACATAAATATTATGTGTTGCGATGGGACGAACAGAGCAACACAATACCAGCTCATTTGTACAAAGATGGCATGAGACATATTCATCCAGACCCAAAGCAAGCAAGGTCTATTACAGTAAGAGAGGCTGCTCGACTACAGACTTTCGCTGATGATTTTGAATTTTTGGGTCCTACAATGGCTCAATATAAAATGATTGGCAATGCGGTTCCATCGGATTTTGCAAAAGTTATAGCCAAGGGTTTACATGAACTATTAAATAAATATATGTAATAAATACCAGATTAAGAGTTATGGCAGAAATAAATGAAGCTTCTCCTATTTGCAGAGGTAAGAACCTATCTTGGGAAACCGTGCTATTGTTTTTAAACAACATGCCAAGAGAATCTATGCCAAAGGCAGAGTTTCATTCGTTTGTAGAATCAAAAATAAACGGATGGACGCAAACCCACAGTCAGATAGCAAGGCAACTTGCATTCTATTATGAGAAAGATGGTGTATGCTACCCTAGATTTACAGGAAAAGTATCCTATGCAGATTTGTTCTTGTATATGCAGAATTGGGCAAGTAAGTATTTTATTCCTAATCCTTATGCCCCAAGTCTAAAAGGAAAGAAACCAACTTGTATTTATTCTTTCGTGCGAAAGTCTATACTCGACGGTAACAAAGATTTTGACAACGCTTTAGATACAATTTTTGATGTTAAATTAAGCAGCCATGACAAAGTAAATGTGTATCTTTCAAATTTCACGGATATAATCATTGATGGTGGACATAAAATGTCTTTGTCAGAAAGGACAATGTTCAAGGATGCAGAACTATATCCAAACGAAGATTTGGCATTTGATGTCGAAAAGTATTTTAATTACTTTTCTATTCAACTAACGGACAAAGCTGATAATGTAAAGTTACAGAATCGAATTGATACACATCAGCAAATCTACTATGGGGCACCTGGCACAGGCAAGTCGCACACTATCAATGAGCTGACAGAGGGTGAAAGCGTAATCCGTACCACTTTCCATCCCGATAGTGACTATTCGACCTTTGTTGGTGCATATAAGCCAACTATGGACTTACTTCCTATATGTGACGAGTTAGGACAACCAATGAAGATCGGTTCTACGGTACTCCATAAAGAGCAGATTGTCTACGAGTTTGTCGACCAAGCATTCCTTCAGGCTTACGTGCAAGCATGGAAGTTCTTTGCAGAGAATGGTGATACAACAAAGAAGCAGTATCTTATCATCGAGGAGATTAATCGAGGCAACTGTGCTCAGATATTCGGTGATTTGTTCCAATTGCTTGACCGTAATGATAGTGGTTTCTCCGTATATCCAATCAATGCCGATAAGGATATGAAGAAGCAGTTGGCAAAGGCTTTCAAGAAAGATGGAGTAACTATCACCATTCCAAATGCAGATAAGATTAACGCTTTATATAAAGGAAAAGATATAGTAAGCAAGGTGCTTTCTGGCGACATCCTTGTATTGCCTAACAATCTTTATATTTGGGCAACCATGAACACCAGCGACCAGTCGTTGTTCCCTATAGACTCTGCATTCAAGCGACGTTGGGAGTGGCAGTATATGCCTATCGGAAAGGGATATGACGAGAATGGACAGGAAATAAAATGGGCCATAGAAGGTGCAACTAAGAAGTTTAGTTGGTGGTCATTCCTCGAAAAGATAAATGCGCAAATTGGAGAAGCGACACAGTCAGAGGACAAGAAACTTGGTTTCTTCTTCTGCAAGGCTACTGATGGAGTAATCTCGGCTGAGAAGTTTGTTGGCAAGGTCATCTTCTACCTTTGGAATGACGTTTTCAAGAACAATGGCTTTGAAGGTCCAATCTTCAAGGACGTTGACGGAACAGAATTGTCATTTGCCAAGTTCTACAAGTCTGATATGAAGGGCAATGCTGTCGTACAGAAGGATAAAGTAGAGCTCTTCTTGAACAACCTTGGTGTTGAAGAATTTAAGGATGGAAATATGCCGTCAGAGGAGCCTGAAGAAGACGAGGACGGAAATCAAGCGTCATCCCCTTCAACAGGACGTGACTATACAAAGTTCTCAATTAACGGTGTCGGTAATTATGCCAAAAACAACCTTGCTGCCGAATGCGTGAAGAAGTATATTGAGCTTAACCCGACCAAAACAGCAGAAGAGGTGTTAAATGATTGGCGAAGCCTAGGTAATATCGTACCTCACTTCATCGAGTCAAAGGAACAATATGATGCAAGAACCGATAATAGCAAACGCTCTCACGAGATTGCATGTGGTGGAGCTGTCATCTATGTTGCTCATAATGGATATGGGAGCAATGGAAAGGTACTTGTTTTAATGGATGCAGTCAATCAAAAGGATTGGGGTATTACCATACAAAAAAATGTTTAGAAGTCATCACATTGGAATATGAATAATTGGAAAGAAGCGGCTCTTGACGCATTGCATAGAAGCATTCAACCCGTACCGCAGGAACTCAATGAAATTGATTGGAAAGGAGGGCTGTCGAGCAAGACAGATCGCCTAGCTCAGCATATTTGCGCCTTTGCCAATCTAAGTGGAGGTGGTTTCCTCGTTTTTGGAATTAGCGATGATGCCGAATTTGAGGAACTTGACAAAGCGACGATCGAGGAGACCACGAAGAAACTTGGCAATATAGCTAAAAACAACTTAGCGTGGTCCATACAGTTGGAACATGCAGTTCTCGAATATGAGGGTCATGCGCTTCTTTTCATACGTATTCCAGAACAGCAGAACAAACCAGTATATCTGCGAGGACGTGATATTTATGAGGCATACATACGCTCGGCTGGTCATACAGTCAAGATGTCGCGTGAGCAGGTACACGAAATGCTAGCCCTGTCACATGGTCTTACGTTTGAAAAACGAGTTGCTCGTAGTGCCGTTATGAATGAAACTGTATTGGAGCTTCTCGATTACGAAAAACTCTATGAACTAATAGACAAGCGCATTCCCCAAGACAAGAGTCGCATCATGGATCAGATGTGTGAATTTGGCATGATAGAACGCAAGGATGACCGATACGACATTCTCAATCTTGGAGCAATTCTGTTTGCAAGAAAGCTAAAGGACTTTGGACTTGAGAACAAAGAGGTCATTGTTCGTAAATATTCTGGGACGAACAACCTTGTTATGGAGCTGGAGTACAAAATGTCCGTAGGCTATGCTGTCGGTTTTGAGGATATGGTTGATACTGTCATGCGATTTACTAGCAAGGAGAAGATTGAGGTACGACGAGAAGCCGTTCCAACCTATCCTCGTGTTGCTGTAAGAGAATTTGCTGCAAATCTCCTGGTGCATCAAGATTTCGGAATAACAGGTATGCCTATCACAATAGAGGTGTTTACTAACCGTCTTGTCATGACCAATCCGGGAGCGTGCTTGAATGATGTAAACCGCCTTATTGACCTACCCCCTCATTCTCGTAACGAGGGTATGGCACAGTTGATGCTTCAACTTGACATGTGCGAACGTCGAGGAAGTGGTTACGATAGAGCAGTAGCCGCCATTGAAGAAATGCTACTGCCAGCATACAAGGTTCAGAGTGGCGATGACTATACACGAGTATTCATGTTCCCCATGAAGGCATTGAAAGACATGACTAAGGAGGAAAAGGTTATTGCATGTTATCAACATGCGTGTCTCTTATATGAGAACAATCTAAACCTGACGAACCAAGCTGTAAGAGAACGTTTCGGGCTTGACAAGAACAAGAGTAGCGTAGCGTCACGTATAATTGCAGATACAGTAGAGCGGGGACTCCTAAAGGTTTCTGACGAGCAAAACACATCTACGAAATATGTATCATACATTCCATTCTATGGATAGTTTTTCTTTGCAGAGTAAATCCGATATTTATATAACATATTGTATTTCAGCCACTTTTTCTTTGCAAAGTAAGTCCAATTTATTGGCGTTGGCTTTTGATTGACAAATAAATTATGAGAATCATCATAGAAGAACATAAATATGCAGCAGCTGACGTAAAGGACGTTCTTAAAGGCATTGATGCCCTTGAAAATGTCGAAGGCTATGTCAGCGTGAACTATGTCGGCTATTTCTATAATACCGACAAAGATGTTCGTGACTGTGTGTTTATCCTTCCCAAGGTGCTATTGGAGGATGTTGATGGCAAGGAGCTTGTCTTTGGCAAATACGCTCCAGAAGAAATAATAAATCTCGACGCTCACAATCCTTTAACTCAGCCTGAGAAGGATTTCATCTATGAGTTTGCCGTATGGATATATCGCGCTATAGTAGTATTCCATAACGACAAGCGAAACAAGACAAGCATCGTCTATCACAGGAAAATAGCCGAGGTTGGCAATGGAGGCAAACGTCTGAGCAATACCTTCCTTGACATTCTGTTGTCATTGGTACAATTCAACAAGAACAACCAGGATTTCTTTTTCTACATACTCCGCAATATCCATGCAGGATTCAACAAGATAAACTGGAACCGAACAATAGCAACAACTCCAGCAATCATTCAAGACTGCAATGCCGTTTATCTGCGTCCCGTGAACAAAAAGAGACAGATCAACTTTGATGAAGAGTTGCTTGTAATCTTCTTCTCTATCTTGAACTACATCCATGAGCACTACGGATTCCCTGTATCTATCAACTGTAATTTTGAATTGATTACAGGCAAGCAATTTAAGGTGTATCTGAACGGCATGGGCAAGATGCGCTTGAAGCAGATAAAATATAAATACTTCTCCGACAAGGCTTTGGAGCTATGGGACTTGTGTTATGCCTTCTTTGACTCTGCCCGACAGATTTATGTAAGTTCAGACCAAAAGGAATACCTCTTAGTCAAGAATTTCAATATCGTGTTTGAGTCAATCATTGATGAGCTAGTGGGTGACAGGAACATTCCTGCAGGCTTGAAAGAACAGGATGATGGCAAGCGTATCGACCATATGTATAGTTATCAAGGGTTGACCACATACGAAGAGGATAAGCCAATCTATTATATAGGAGACTCCAAGTATTACAAGCGTGGCAATAAGATTGGCAAGGAATCTGTTTATAAACAATTTACATACGCAAGAAACGTCATTCAATGGAATCTGAACCTATTCATGAATGATGATAGGGATGATGAAGAATTGCAGTATGACAAGAAGAACTTCGGCAATGTACCTAAGTTACGTGATGACGTGACTGAGGGCTACAACGTGATACCCAACTTTTTCATCAGCGCAAAGTTGAACAAGGAACTGAGTTACAAGGATGAGGTTGAGATAACAGACAAAAAGAATACTCACTTCTCAAACAGCCACTTCGAGAATCGGTTGTTTGACCGTGACACGCTACTCATCTGTCACTATGATGTCAACTTTCTCTATGTTGTGTCTCTATATGCAAGAAACAATAGTCTCCAAAAGGAAGCTTGGAAAAAGAAAGTACGAGATAACTTCCGTTCTGAGATACAGAGGATGTTGACTGAACAGTACAGTTTCTATGCAATGCAAGCTCATCCGAATGTAGATGCCAAGAACTATCTGAAGGAACACTTCCAACAGACGCTTGGTAAGATATTCACTCCCTTTGGTAATGATGAAGTATTCTCATTGGCTCTTGACAAAAAGGATCCAGAAGGTAACAACGATGAGTTACTGTCCGAACTGCGAAAGCATTTCTTTGTGATAGAGAATGGCATTGGAGAGAATCCGGAACCGACTCTATCAGAGATTATAGAAAAAGAGGGTGATAAGTATAAGGTTCAACAGATAGTTGGGCAGAAGTGCCTTATCTTTAATCTTTTGGGAGATCAATACACAAATAGTGAAGTTAAACTCGCAACTGATCAACGCTTTGGTATTGCTATTCAATCGGAGGAAGGTCACAATGTTCTACACCTTGAAGAAGGTATGACTTCAATTGCATATCTTGTTATAACAAACAAGAAAGGATGTAAGGTTTATAACGTGGAAAAGAACCCAATGTTCCTTACAGGACAGGATTGTAAAGGAATGCTCACGACAAAGAAGGAGGCCCTTGTCTATCTTGTTTTCAAGGTTAGTATTCCTCACGAAGATGTAAGCAGAATCATGTCAAACATGGTTGATATGGAGAAAGTCAGAACGCTCTTTGGCTATGGTCATGGCATAAAGATGCTTGATTTTAATTCTATTCTAAAAAACGAGTAAATAATTATTTTGCAATCAAAGAGCAGTTCCGCTTGAAGCTGCTCTTTGGGTTGATTATAGACCATAATACCGTGCTATTAGCAAGGCCATACTCCCTGCCACTACAGAGATTCCGATGGTGAAGAAGAACCAAAAGAACCACTGGGCATAATGCCCAAGATAGCACCCGTCATATTCCTTGTATCGCTTCTGAACCCTCCTGCGTTCTTCGACAAACATGCCATTGACCTCACGGATATGTTCTTGCATCTTTGCAAGCATCCATTTGTGTTCCTGGTCAAATAGGTCTTGTATCTTCTGCCAATCAGCATCAGCTACATTCACTGAAACTTTCAGTTTTGTGGATGCATCTGTAAGAACATTGTCAATATGCATATTGATAGAATCAACTTTACCACGGATGTCTGTGACGGTAGAGTCCAGTTTCCTTTCGCATCGCTGATACTGCTGAATGGCAGACTCCAGGTGAAGAGTGGCATTAATCCAAGTATTTGTGGCTTTGTCAATGTCCTCACTCAGCTTTTTGAGTTCTGGCGCACGATTGACCACAGCATCCTCGGCATCCTTCTCCTGAATTTCCTCCTGAACTTCGCCCCACATTTTATCGAAGTCGGGCATATCCTCATTGTTCTTACTTTTTCTGATATTTGACATATTGAATTGATTTAACGGTGATAACCACGTTTAATTGACTTTGGCTTACACATGGAGTGAGCCATTTGGAGGCATCGGCGAGCATAGGCACGTTTGTTCTCGTCATCCTTCTTGCCCCAATCAGATTCAGGGGAGGAACCGCCACCACCTCCGCAAGATTCGGACATGGACGTAGCGGCATCGATGTACTCAGCAAAGAGAAGCATAGCAGTATGAGCAATGTTCTCAACAGTGGCGGTATCATTGCCTTCTGGAACCTGAGCCTCATTGAAGAAGATGTCCTTGACCGAATCAAGAATCCAGACCTTCTTGACCTCACTGCCAGTATCGATGTTGAAAACGGTCTTGGCTGGTGTAGACTTGGGCTGAACACTCGGCTGAACTTTGGTCTGGGTAGATGTCGGCTTTGGAGTTACTGGGCGAGTCGGACGGTCGCTTGGTATAACAGCTGGTGAAGCTGGCTTCACCTTGACCTGAGTAGGCGCAGGATGGAGCTTCTTCCATGAGGCTTCAAGCTGTGATGCCATGTATCTTCGACCAATCTCTGATGCCTTGAACACCGAGGCATTCTTGCCAACAGTATAACCCACCAACTTTTGGTTCTTGTCGTATTTGGTCTTCACCTCATAGCCCTTCGAGCGCAGGAAGTTGAAGTACATGGCGATGTCGAACTCCGGCAGTTTCTGGAGTATATCTTCGCAAACTTTCGCAATCTCTTCCCGTCTCATTTCACGAATCTCTTTCGGCTGCTGCCAGCCATGCCTCATATTGATGATTTCCGCAGCCAGCATTGCCCTCTTGTGAATATCGTGGACATCGTTGGTGTTGCCGTCAAGGTCAACACGGCAACAATCCATGTGAAGGTGCAGCGTTCCCGACTTGGAATCAGAGTGAAGTCCACCCACGTTCATTGAGTTGCGGAAGTTGGTCTTCACTTCTTGCTTCATGCCTCTGGGGATGAGTCCGACAGAATCAAGAGTATCCAGACTTTCATCCTGAAGGTCTGCCCAGTCATTCATGGTGAAGTTTGCTGTCTCTTCCTTGGAGGGGGAGATTACAAACTGCACCATGAGGCGTTCCAGCTTTCGCCCGACAGTCCTGTCCTGCTGATGCAACTGGCAGTGATGCTTCATCATATACCAGATGGCGGTCGGGTCAATCCCTTCAGGCATGTGGTTTACCTTGACCAACTTTGCCTTCTCTTTCTCTAATGCGTACCTTACGGCATTGCCGCCGTAGGGTACGACTTTTGCAAGCATAATCATATAGCACTCCTTTCTTTGGTCAGTACAGATGATGAAATATTCTCTTCGATGCTATACCAATGTTGGATGAGTTCTGCAACAGACTTAATCCACCATGTCATGAACTTCTCCGTTTTGAAGAGCTTCAATTTTTCCTCGTCCGTTTTCTTGGAGAGGACACTGGTGATTTTTATCAGATCCGTCCTTGCAAAGACAAGGGAGTTAAGGGCATCGACCTCATCCTTGGTTAGTCGTTGCCGTGGATGATGCTTCAAGCCTGTTTCGGTCAGATAGCGGTTCAGGCTTATGCCACATTCCTTGGCAAGTGCTTTGAGCTGCGACCAGACTTCATCCGTACATCTGAAAGCATGTACTCTGGTCGGTGGTTTCTTGGTTATCTTCTTTTTCTTCATTGTCAATATCTTTTAATGAAAGGGGATGAATTTAAAACTGGTTAGAAAGAAGGACAAGGTCTGCGAGCCTGCGAGTAGCCCGAGAAACTTTTAGGAGGACAGAAACAGGGACACCTGTTTTGTACTACAAAAGAATTTCTCGAAAAGTCCCTCTAAAAAAGCGGGGCTTTTAACAGCAAAGTTCCTGTCAGGGCATAGAGGTGCTTTGCAGTATGTCTGGCATCCTGCATCGGCAAACTTCCTTTGGTGCAGGTCGCAGACCAGAGTCCTTCAAAGCTGTCACTTGTCGCTATGGAAGCCGTTAGGGTTGTCATAGCCATTAGACTTCTGATTGTAGCCTCCATTGCCATTGAACTGAGTGCCGTTAGGCTGTGGCTGTGGCGAGAGTTCTCCTTGCTGTGCTGATGGTTCGTCATTTCTTTTCCCTTCATTCTGACTGCCATCGGCTTCTACATACGAAGAAGGGATGTCAGCAGACTGATGGAAAATGTTGTCCCGAGAAGAATCGGATGTTCTTTCATCCGTCACAGATTTACCCACATTGTCACTATCATTAGATTGTAGTGACGGATGGAACACATGACCATCTGCAGAAGGAACAACGCCCACGCTATTTAGTTGGGAATTGTAGAAACCTGAGTCAGAACCTTCCGCACCTTTGTTTCTGTCATCTGACAACTCAATAGTGAATACCCTTGCTGGTGGAACTTCCGCGGTGACGATTGCAGTGCCGTCGGAATTCCTTCTTGTAGCGAACGGATTTTTGACAAACATGCCATCCACATACCAGCCAGAAAAAGCATGAAGCGTATGGATGCGGTTATCTCCCACTTTCTGTGAAGAGGAAATTCCCAGAGCCTCCATTGCCTCTATAAGTTTGGGAACAGTCTTGCGGTCTTTATCCCAGAGCTTCGCAAGTTGGGTATTGTCAACCATCACTTGGCCGGGCAAGATTTCTACCTGTTGAACCTTGCTTATCTGTACCAGTTTTGTTTCGCGTTCAGCGAGTTCTACAAGTGATAAGAAGCATTCCATGCGGTCAATCTTGTACTTCTTACTGCGTAGATACTTCATCTGTTCCTCGGACAGTGTGAAGCAGTAATGAATCTTTTGGTCGTACATAATTGCTTGATTTTAGATTTTATCCCCGTCAAATGGTTTTGCAATAGGTTGACTTCGTCGAGCTAAACCTTCATCGTTCCAACTGGACTTGTTCGGCTTGCGCTTGTGCGATGCAAGGATGGCAGCGTTCTGCTCCTCATCCGTCAAAGGAATGGGATTCTTACGATTCGCTTCCAGCCACTTGTCTATCTCGTCAAGGTAGATGACCCATCGTTTGCCGGGCTTGGAGCCAGGGATTTCCCTGTTTGCGAGTTTCTGATAGATGGTCGCAAGGGGAATGTTGGTGTACTCGGCAACCTGCTCTGGCGTGACAGGGCGGTGTCTGTTCTCTCGCTGCTGAGTTGGTCTGTTCTGAAGGTTCAGCAGTAACGCCTTCATGTCCGATACTTCATCCCGAAGTTCGGCGATGACCTGCGGAAGGTCATTGAACGTAAGTGGTTCATTACTCATATACATACACGACCCTTTAGTGGAATCGTGCTGCAAAGGCCCCCCGTTATGAATCGGAGGACAAGCCACTTTTATATAACTGATATATCACGAAACAATCACGCAGTTGAGCCTTCTTTTTGGCTATTGTTCGTGGATAAAACGGGATTTTGAAGCGAATTTTGACAATATCGAACATGTAAGTATAATGAATGACAATTGGGATTTCGACAATAATTTGGGTGAGATTTCTGCGAAAAAGGGCATAGAAACATCAGGATCACACCAAAGTTTGGTTACTGATGTGGCTCCAATATGTGATGTCTAAGTATTGATATAGGAAAGGTGAGAAAGATAACCTTCAGTCTTTCTCTATGCCTAGTTGTGAAGGAATATGGAATAACAATCCGTCTGCCCCTGAATGTCACAATGTATCTGGTCGCTGTTGGATGTGACTGTCAGGTTCCTGAGTGTGCTATGTGACAATGGCTCTCCACTGGCTGTCACACACAATGAAGCAAAACGACGCTCGATATAACAGGCGCAATCATCGTTGCTGTAAACCTTGCCTTTGCCAAGTCCCAATCTCGTTGCAATGCTCCAGACCAGATGGCGGACATCGAAGCTGCTCAGTTTGGTCTTGTATCTCTTCCACTCAACGTCAGGGCGGTAGTCGTGGTCCATTGCGAATCTCAAAAGGTCTGTGCAGAACTCGTCCATGTCTTCCTCATACACAAATGGAGACATGATATATAAAAGGTATTCATGAATGGTGTCCAGCTTTTTCTTCTGGCTTTCTGCCTGACTTTGATAAAAGTCATCAATACCTTGCTGATAGGTCGAGCTGGCAGGAGTGGTCGGAACAGTTGATTGCTCATTATCGGGACTGACTTCTTCCGATATGACCTTGGAATCTGTAACTGTTGTCTTCTCAACTATCTCCTCGACCACCTCAGCATAGCAAACACTCTCAGTCCCATTTGACTCAGCAACAATAGATTTTGCTTCCAAAAGAAAAACAGGTGTTTTCCCATCTTCCTCGTGGGGATTGTTGCTGTCTATATAAACTTTGTCCTTGGTTTTCCTTGTCTGCGCTATTCCCACGAAAGCATACTGTACAGCCATGTACATTGACCATAGGATTATTACAATCATCAGGTAGATGATAGATACAGGAACGATGCCATCGGGCAGGTTTGAGTCAGCCCACTGGCAAAGTGGAATTGAAAGAAGTAGTACTGCAACTCCCGGCAGTATTCTTGTGGAGATCCATTCGAGTCGGACGGATGCCTCACGTGGAGTGATGGAAGACGGTGAATCTATTTTCATTGTCTTTATGTGTTATTGTTCGTTGTTTCAGAAATTGTGCTGCAAAGTTAAGAAGATTTTTGTACATGACGTATATCCTTTCCGTCTGTAGGCCAGTGTTTTATGTTTATTTGTGAATCATACTTGAAGGGAGTATGATTTTCATACTCGGCCTTTTCCTCCTTTTTCTCCGTTGTTTGATTGCTTGACAAAGGTATAACGAAAAATGAGAGCCAATTATGCTTGGTTCTCATTTCCCATATTTTCAACTTAGAAAAAGCATCTTTGGTTTCATTTCTCGAAGAAATAGAACCAACAAATAGGTTTTATCCCTGCCCGACGACTTTCAGTTGTGGAGTTATCTTTGGCTTCAACGTGATGCGGTTGACGCTCTCGCGCTTGCTCTCGTCAGCCATGTTAGCATAAATCTGAGTGGTTTCCACGTTCTTGTGTCCGAGCATGTGCTGGACGGTATAGATACCTGTTCCTGCATCAACCTGCAAGGAGCCGAAAGTATGGCGGGCGCAGTGGAAGGTGATGTGCTTGGTGATGTCCGCTGCCTTCAGCCAATTCTTCAATGTCGTTCCCGTCATCTTATCCTTGAAATCAGGGAATACTTTTGCATCAAGTTCGTGTCCTCCCTCATAGAAACCGATTAATTCAAGAGCCTCCTCGCTGACCGGGTTGTTCACGAGCTGCAGAGTCTTCTGCATCCGTACCGTGATATACATGCCTCCATCTCCGTATGGCTGAATCTTCTTCCATGTCAATGCCTTGATGTCACTCTTTCTTAATCCCGTTAGGCAAGAGAAAAGGAAAGCCTTCTTCAACACAGGTTCCTTGCAGTCAGTGTTGGCAAGCTTTACGAGTTCCGGCTGTGAGAGGTGTTCCTTCTCCGTAGGAATAGTGTCTATTCTGTCAAGGAAGCCATTGGGATTCTCCTTGATCTTGTGGTCGCGGTAGGCTGTGTGGAGCACGGCACGGAAGGTTGACCAGTAGCCTGCGATGGTGTTGGTGTGCAGCCTCTGCTTCTTGTGGATGGTCTGTGGAGCGGTATAAAGATACTCCTTGAACTTGTTGCACAGGTCAACGTCAATCTCTCCGAAGGTACATTTCCCTTCGCAGAAGGTTTCGAAATGCTTATAGACATTCTGCCATTTGGTGTTTCTGGCATCGGCCTTCTTCTTGAACCATGCGAGAAAGCAGCCTTTCTCCTTCTCTCTGTCAAAGAAGTCGTAGCGTTCGTTCACGATGCTCTCATAGCGTCGGCAGCGCAGCGCCTCGGCTTTCTCCGTCATGCGATCGTTGTAGTCCTTCTCGCGCTGGTTTCTGGGCTTGGCAAAGATGTAGATGCCAAGTGACTCATGTCGCTGAACCTTCATTGTTGACTCATCCCTGTAGCCGGGATAGTAGTCAAGGTAGAAGCTCAGTTGCGTACCTTTCTTTATCTTACGCGTACGCAAGGTTACTGTCTTACAAATGTTACTCATACTTGTATGAAATTTCTTTTGTTAATAATCGAAGGCTATGCGTCTCATAGCGGGTGCAAAGTAACTGCGTGATGAAAGAGTGACCAACTTACCTTTTCATAACCTATGGATAATTGAACTTTCACGCAGTTAATGCTTATTATTGAGCGTTATTGGAGCCTGTATGCCCCGAATTGCGCCAGTCTGCTTGACATTATTCGGTCTAACTCCTCCTTGGCAATGAGGTTCTGCACACCGACTTTCACCTTCGTAAGGTTGTTCGTCTTGACGATTACGCAGATGTTACTCTTGGTCATGCCGAACTTCTCGGCAGCTTCGGCTGTGGTGTAATAGGCATCACTCGCCTTCAGGTCGGGACGGAAGATGTCAT
>CAMWJL010000026.1 GCA_947174565.1 uncultured Prevotellaceae bacterium
AGTAGTTTGACGGCTTCTTCTATCTGATAAAGTTCTTCATCGCTGAAACCATGAGGAAGGAGTACGAGACGCGTATATCTAAGGATATTTTCAAGTTTCTCCCTGTCCTGCTTTTCTTTCGCTTCTGAATTGAATGCGGTCGATATGCAGTTGTTGTATGAAGGAAGCCAAATTACGCTGTGCTGCTTTTAGAGCTTGTTCTAGCTTTGGCATAATACTTGGTTGCAAATCATCATCAGAAGGTTTATCCTCAGAATGTTCTTCTAGTGAAGCATGAACAGAGATAGCGACATCGGATTGTGGGATTTCCTTCGTCTGGGCTTTGTCCAGCGCCTTCTGTGTCTCCTCCCAATGCTGGACAATATAGTTGTCCATGTTCTCACGGTCAACACGATTGTTCAACTCTTTTCTGTTGCGCTTGAAGTAAGCATAAAGACTTTGTTTGATGCAATAGAGCAACAATATGAGTACAGCATAACCGCCTATGAATATGGGTATAGTGACAAGAAAACAAAGCAATTCCTTGTCCTCTCCTATAAGCTGTTGTGCAACTTTATACGCACCGACTACATAGGTGATGATAACCAACCCCAAGAATACCATGCCTATATGGCGATGTATCCCTTTTGTGGATGGAAGTGGGAAGATGTCTATCTCCATGATTACAATATCTTTATTTTCTCCTGTGCGACAATGATGGCATCGTTGCAAAGTTCACGCTCTTGCTCATCCTCAACGGCATCAATGAATTTATCCGCCAACCATAAGGTGAGCATTTCCTTCTCGTCCTGATGAAGATATTCTGCAAGTTTGATAACCTGCTCACGCTTTGCTCTTCTGTCACCACGTTCAATCTTACTGAACATTGGTGTATCAATTTCCAAGAATGCAGCCAACTGGCGTTGTAGCAAACCTTGCTCTTCCCTGAGTTCTTTAATCTTATTTCCAAATTTTCTTCAGCCCACAGGCAGCTGCGTTATCGACAATCTTCTTGTATTCTTCGGGCGTATAGCACACAGTGATACGTGGATTGCGCCCTTTATGTTCTATGTTCTGTTTCATTCCTAAAAGGTTTTATATGTGATTTAATAACAGGGCTTGGGCAACCCAATGCGAGCCTGCGAGTATTGCAAGAAGTCAATAAGCCGGACATGTAGCGGAGCGGATTGTCGGACATTGACACTTCTTGTTTAGAGAGTACGAAAATTCAGGCTTCCTTCGGGTCGTCCCAAGCCCTTGATGGAATTACACGGCATCGTCGGAAATCGTTTCGGCTGGTGCCGTGGCGGTAGCACCCGTATTGCCCTTGTCGGGCAGTCCAGAGGAAGGCAGCGCCTCGTTCTCGGGGCTGTCGCTGCCAGAGGTTGCATCTGTCAAGGTGATGGATGGGGAAAGGTTTTCTTCAATCCGGGTGGTCGGTTCGACACCATCATTGAATAGTTGGATTACATCCGACCTTTTCCTTGCCTCGGCATAGTTGGTGCAAGCATCGCCTCTGCTCTCGGCTTCATGAAAGCGTTCCTTTTCCCTGCCGTTACCCTCATTAGAATAGTCATGGCTGGCGGGCTCGGATTGATTAGAAGTGTACCCATCCCTTTGTTCGATGGCTGGGACATCTGATAGATGTGCGGTTTACCCCATATCAATCTTGTCAGAAGAAAGGGATAAGGAAGATTCTTCATTGGCATCTTTAGCAACACTGCCAACAACGGCATCCGCGTTTTTGTGGTTAGCCTTGATGCGCTGCTCGACCTGAAGATGGCGTGAGTAATGCGTGTTGCGGATAGCATCATCGCCGATGTACCAGCTGGCAACACAATGGACTGTGAAGACAGTGGTAGGGCAATTCGGAACAGATGATACCAGTCCTACCTCATGGAACATGTCAACTATCTTGGAGGCAGTCTTGCGATTGCACTTCCAGAGCTTGGCAAGTTCCACTTCCGAAATGGCAAACTGCCCTGGGGTTAGGTCAACTGAATACTCTTTCTTCTCATAGTGTGTTGGTTCCTTGACTGCCAGTTGCAAGAATGTGGCAAAGCACTTCATTCGGTCAAATCCTTGTGGATAGTTAGACAGGAAATCCAACTGTCGGTCTGATAGAAACAGACCATAGGACAAATCTTCTTTATACATAGTTTCTTTCTTTAATTGTTATGGGTGTGGATACCCTTCTTTTTCAAAAATCATTGCAGGTTTACTCATCTTTGGGTCTAAAGCTTGTAGATATTAGTTCCTTCTTGTTAGTACTCTATCCATATAGTTATTCTATTGATAATTACTATTGTAGATAATGTAGAAGAAGTATGAGGGTATCACGAATTGTGAATCAAGTCGAATGCCATATAGTCGGAGTATAGACTGATTCCGTAGGCAGCTTCCACAGCTTCAAGGTCAAGGCAGAATGCCTGTACGGGCTTTTCGCTGAGACGCGGTTGGCATTGGAAACACTTGGCTTCAAACTGCCGTGGCCAGTCCTTCACATTCTCTACCGAGGCAAACCTTACGCTATTCACCTTACCTATATACTCTGGAGAGTTTTCAAGATAATACTTCAGCGTATTCTCAGGAATGACCTTTTCACGAGTCTTCTGAAGGTGGAGCGCATAGAGGGCAAACATACGACTGTTAGTTGGAATCATGAGGATTTTCTTGGCATTGCCGTATTCTCTGGTTATGGTCTGCCGTCTGCCATCCATCTTGATATCAACCTTCAGACTGGTATATTCGTGGATGCGATAATCACAAAGTCCGTATATCTGATTGTCATGTTTCAGATAGTCAACGGTCTTCCAGAAAATACTCAGCTCATTGCTGTGCAGACATTCTTCGTTCTGGTATTCCACGCCATTCAGTACTGTCTTGAAAACCTCATCATAGGTAAAAGGGAACTGAATATGATGCTGCACTGCCATATAGGAAGCCAACACAACAGACCAGTTATGAAGGATTCTCTCATCAATGCAGAATGCCAATGATGTACAGATGTTCTTGACAGCCTGCTCATAGCAGTCTTTATAGGACTGCTCAAACTGAGTTCGAACCTGCAATAGTTCCAAGACGATGTAGGAAGTTCCTTCATACTCCCAATCTTTCAGGACACGGAAGTTCTCTTTTTCCTCAGTAGTATGTGTGTCCTTGTGGAATGGTAAAACACATTGGCGAGAATACAAGGCAATATCAACAGTCGGTTTCTCCTGTCCACTGACAATGACACCACTAAGAACTTTTGACTGTTCACGCTTGCGAGTCTCTATGTCAAGTTTACTGCGTCCCTGGCAATCCCAAAGTCCTTTCAGTAGCTCAATCTTCTCCACATCGATGTCGTTCTTGTATTCGTCAAGATGCATGATGGCATCCTCGGCTTGTGACAAGACGGTTGCAAGACTCGGCATAGTAGATGTACGAAGGTTCGGATGATCACCATTATAGAAGAACACACTTTGCAGCAGCTCCCCGAAGGCCGTCTTTCCTGTTCCTTTTGGGCCAAACAAGAAGAGCGTTGGAAACTCTCGGCGATGACGAATGATAATGTCACGAAAGAGACATGCCACTATGAAGCAAATGCCAATGATGGCATTGTCGCCATAGACCAACCGCATTTGTGTCGCAAACTGGAAGAAACGCACTTTACTCTCTGGCAGATGGATGAATTTCTGTTCAAAAAGGAACTTCTCGCTGTTATCCTCATTCATCTTGGAGAATGCAGGGAGATAGAATGAGCCTAACGGACTTCCTAAGCGCACAATGCCTTCTTCGTTTACAGGGTGCCATTCACCATTGAGAATGATCCCGTTTCCAAAAGCGAAGAAGCCTATCTTCTGCCATCCGAGAGTGGAAATCTTAGTGATGACCTCCATACTGGAGTAGAGGATGCCTCGCAACTTGTTGAACTTGGCCGACGTGCCGTACCACATGAAGTTTACTTCACGTTCAATGCGATTGCGGAACTTCTGCAATACGGTCATTTCCTCTATACTGAACTCTATACGAACTTCAAAGCCCATGACGTTTCGGAGAATGAATACACGGGAAGCAGATGCACCATCACGAATCAGGTAGAGTGGAATCATGATGAAGTTGGAGATTTCCTTCTCGCCCTCTTTGGTATAGCCATAATAGCAGTTGTTGCCAACCTTAATCTCTGTGCCTTTGAAAAGGGCAGCATATTCTTCATCACTAATGGCAGAACTGACAATTGGTGCTGGCATGGATTGAATTCCCATTATTTCACGCTTCCACATGTCTTTATGTCCATAGACACTGATGAGTTTATCCGTGTATGTCTCCTGAAGGACTTTGTCAGGAATCGTCTTAACAAGTTCTATGACCTCATGGATAGCTTTTGCCTGTTGTGGGATGTCTTCTCTATTATGATCTATAGATTTTGCAGCATACCACATCACAAAGTCTTGTCTGGTTAATTCATCCAGTTTGTCTTTTGAGATTAGGTATGAATCAGGGGCATTTTTCCAATCACCGATTGGAATTTCCTGTATGGTTACAGTAAAACTAAGGGACAATGCCAATTTCCCGGTGCGCATAGCACTCGCAAATCCAGCTCCAAAGTGTTCTCCTTCTTTAGGAACATCACTATCCGGGATAATGTTGAGTCTGCTCGTTATGCGTTTCAGCATACTGAGTTGTGCCTCTGTCCATGAGGAGCCGAGAGACGCAACAGTATTGGAAGCACCAATGACCTGTAAGCGCATTACATCTGGCGCACCCTCTACCAGATTCATCACACCTGCTTTTGATGCTGCGTTCCAGGCCACATCAATACCGAACAGGCTATTACCCTTATCATATATAAGAGATGTAGAGGAGTTAATATACTTGGGTGCATTAGGGTCATGGGTAAGGATGTCGGGCAGGACCCTTGCAGTGAAAGCTATAATTCGATGCTGTTTGTCACGGATGGGGATCATGATGCGACCGCGGAACGTGTCATAAACATCATCGTTCGTGCTTTTCTTCTTGACAAGTCCTAATTCAAGCAAAAGGTCTTTGTCAAGCCCCTTTTCTTTCGCCCATTGGGCAAAGCTATTCCAACTATTGCAGGCATAGCCGATACCAAATGTACGGATATACTCTATTGGCCATCGGCTAGTAGCATAGTCTAAAGCCGTGTGCGACTCTTCTGTGTCTTTGAATAGAGTCTCAGCAAAGAACTTGGCAGCATAGTCATTGATGATGAGCATTGATTCTCGCTTGCGTTGGTCTGCATCATCAGCCATAGAACATGAATCCTCAGGAATCTCAACGCCATACTTATTAGCCAACATCTTCACGGCTTCAACGAAGGAGATTTTGAGATGATCTTGCAAGAACTTAATTACGTCGCCAGAGGCATCACAAGCGAAACACTTGTAGATGCCTTTAGCAGAACTGACGGTTAATGACGGTGTGCTGTCATTATGAAATGGGCATAGTCCTGTATAGTTCTGTCCCTTCTTGGTCAGGTGAACATATTCACTAATGACCTCAACGATGTCGGCTCTTGCCTTTATCGTTTCGATGATGTTAGAAGCGATTCTCATACTTTATTACGTTGTTGGTTGTTTTCTCCGATTGTTCACATATTCCTCAGCTTCTTTTTGCAAGTCCTCCTGAGACTTGTGCTGCTCCTTAGAGAGCCAGGCATCAAGTTCTGACTTGACGAAATAGATGCGCTTGCCAACCTTATGATATGGTATCATATTGTTGGATGTCCAGCCATAAATGGTCTGAACTGCGGGATGACCAGGAATGTACTTCTGTGCTTCACTTACATCCATGCGCTGGTCATCGTCCTTGTTATTACCTACAGATGCCGAAATCTTTCTGTTGAGGGCATCAATCTTTGCTGACAAAATCTTGTTGTCTTCGAGAAGATTCGCCATCAGCATGGGAATCATGTCAAAGGTGGGAACGCCACTCGACGTATGTTTTCTATCTTCCATATTAAATGAAATTTGATGTTAATACTTTGCGACTGCGCAGTCAGCGTTTATTTGAATTCGGCTGCAAAGATAGTGCGATAAAATGCCCTTCGCAAGGGCAGAAAAAAGGGCAAAAGTTTCCCGTATGCCGTTCCGTATTAACAACAATCAATAAATAACCGAAACCGCTTGAAATCAGACGGTTTCGTAAACATCATTTAACAATAGAAATCGAAAATAATTGAGATACTGAATGGCTTACGGGACACTTCCGTAGGCTATTCCGTATGAATGAAGGTTAAAAAACAGGCCAAGCCACCTTTGCTATTGTATAGATGGCTTAACCTATGTAGGGTATCTGGTGGATTTATATCACGTCGCTTTCAAGATCGAGCTTGATGGCTTGTGCTGCCTCCTCTTTCTTGGAGTCAACGACCTTAGCGTATATCTGCGTGGTGCGGATGTTGGTATGTCCCAACATCTTTGATACGGTGTATAAGTCCGTGCCCTCTGTAAGCTGGTTTGTTGCGTAGGAATGACGAAAACAATGGAATGTTATGTGCTTCTTAATACCAGCAGCTTCTATCCACTTCTTCACTGGTCTGTTAATCCATGAAGGATCTTGCAATCCTTCAAAAACCAACCTATCGGGTTCGGCGGGTTCACCACAAATAAGATAGGCTTGCTCAGATATAGGCATGTACTCCACACCTCCTGTTTTCCGTTGAGTGAAGTTTATGCGGTAGTGGTCACCTTCTACGGATAGTTCTTTCCAAGTCATCTTTCGTATATCGGAATGACGAAGTCCTGTCAATGCACTAAAGAAGGCAGCCTTCTTCAACATGGGGTATTCACAAGGTGTTGCTGCGAGTTTGTTCAGTTCCTCGATAGTTAGGTACTCGCGACGGCTCTCCACTCCTGAAATACCCTTCACCTTAGCGGCAATGTCTACGTCGAAATAACTGTCAATGAACGCTTGATGTAATGCTGCTTTGAATAGCGTAAAGTAAGTAGAAGCCGTATTCTGGGAGATGGTTCCAGATTTATTGCCTCCTCGCGGAGCTTTTAGCAAGAAGTCCCTGAAACTCCCTATCAAGTGCATATCAATCTGAGCAAACGGTAAAGGCTTATTCTTGTTAAATATCTTCAGCAAGTCGTGGGCTCTATCCCAATTGACACCGACGGATTTGGTGTCATTCTTGTAGCGTTTAGCTGCCTGCTTTCCGAAATATTCAATGAAGTCTTCTTGTCCTCTGGCTTTCTTCTCCACCATAGCTTGTTCGGTGTCAGAATAAAGTTCCGTATTATCATATTCCCTCTGGCGAAGGATTCGCACATTGTCTGCAAAGATACACGTCTCACGATCCGCCTTTGAACGGCAAATGATGATACCGTTCATATCCCGTTTGGGCTTATAGGTTTGTACACCATAGTCATTCAATCGGGCTGGGCGCGACTTGTCCCACATGGGAGTAGTGATGATACGATTCAGATACTCACGTTCACGGCATGGCTTATCATGCCCAGGCTTGAACACGGGATAGGCTTCAAGGTATAAATACCATTCGTTGCGCAACTCCGATTTTCGGAGTTTGACAGACACTTTCGTGTGGAGCATTGCTTTCTTCATTTTGCTTCAGATTTATAGAGGTTATCGATTTCTTTCTTGGGGACATATACATAGTTTCCTATTTGTCTTGTCGGAATTGAGTATTTTCTAATCTGCATATATGCTGTACTATCATTCATATGATATTTCTTGCACATCTCATTGATAGTATAACAGTTCTTGGGCTCCAATGAATAAAGTTTGGGTTCCGGCTTTTCCTTTTTCAAAGGATGCTTACGCAGAGGGTACATCTTCATCAACTCTGTCTTACTAACTCTAATCATTTTTTTACCTGCGTTCACATAAGGAATCTTTCCTTTTCTGATAAGTCGATAAAGAGTGTCTTTACTGATTCCGAACAGAGCATAAGCTTCTGACACTTTTACGTACTCTTGAGACTTGGGTATCTTCCTTACGATTACGTCCAGTTTTGAATGACGGATTTCTTCATCCCTCCGACGCTTATATGCTATTTTTGAGCATCGGGGAGAGCAGTACCATGACTCGATGGTCTTGGCCATGAATGGTTCTCCACAAACCATACATTTTCTTCTGATTTCAAATTTTGCAATTCCCATTTTACGGCATTTTTAATTCATTATTTTTACTCAAATATTTTTATTGCACATTATCGACTTTTTTGTTGCGGTACAAATAAGGAACATATATGAGATAGGAAACGATAGAAATCGATAACGAAGACCCAACCCCTTAAAACGGCAAATCCGTGTAACTCGGTGAGCTACACGGATTTGGTTTCCGATTGTTATTGTTTGTTATCTTTGAACTAGTGGACCTCCTCAAAGTCCGCGTCCTGAACGTCGTCGGCAGCGTTGGATTGAGAGCCGTCATTGGGCTGGGCACCGCCTTGGAAGCCGGCGTCGGGACCTGGCTGCTGGCCTGCGGCATACATTTTCTGAGATGCGGTCTGCATGGCCTTGTTGAGAGCATCGATGGCTGCGTCGATTTGGGCTACGTCACCGCTGTCCTTAGCCTTTTTGAGGGATTCGATGGCAGCGTCGATGGCGGGCTTTTCGTCGGCTGGCACTTTGTCGGCATTGTCTTTCAGGAAGTTCTCGGTCTGGAAAATCATGCTGTCGGCCTGATTCACCTTGTCGATGCGCTCGCGCTCCTTCTTGTCGGCATCGGCGTTGGCTTCTGCCTCGGCTTTCATGCGCTCGATTTCTTCCTTAGAAAGACCAGAGGATGCTTCGATGCGGATTTCCTGCTCCTTGCCAGTTGCCTTGTCCTTGGCAGACACTTTGAGGATACCGTTGGCGTCGATGTCGAAGGACACCTCGATTTGTGGCACACCACGACGTGCGGGAGCGATGCCAGTGAGGTTGAAGATACCAATCTGCTTGTTTTGGTTTGCCATGGGGCGGTTGCCCTGCAAGACGCGGATGGTCACTTCCGTTTGGTTGTCGGCTGCGGTTGAGAACACCTCAGTCTTCTTGCATGGGATGGTGGTGTTGGACTCAATCATGGTAGTCATGACAGAACCCAGCGTCTCGATGCCCACGTTCAGCGGAGTCACGTCGAGGAGCACGATGTCGCCCACACCCTCTTCCTTGTTGAGGATGGCACCCTGGATGGATGCGCCCACGGCCACCACTTCGTCGGGGTTCACGCCCTTTGAAGGAGCTTTGCCGAAGTAGTTCTCCACGAGCTGCTGAACGGCTGGGATACGGCTTGAACCACCCACGAGAATCACCTCGTCAATGTCGGAAGTTGAAATGCCAGCATCCTTGATGGCAGCCTGACACGGAGCGAGACACGCCTGAATGAGGTTGTGAGCCAGCGACTCGAACTTGGCACGAGTCAGTGTGGTCACGAGGTGCTTAGGCACACCGCCAGCCGCAGTGATGTAAGGCAAATTTATCTCCGTAGAAGAGCTACTCGACAACTCAATCTTAGCCTTCTCAGCAGCCTCCTTCAGACGCTGCATAGCCATGGGGTCCTGCGTCAGGTCCACACCCTCGTTAGCCTTGAAGTCCGATGCGAGCCAGTCGATAATCACCTGGTCGAAGTCGTCACCGCCAAGATGCGTGTCACCATTGGTGGAAAGCACCTCGAACACGCCGCCACCAAACTCAAGAATAGAAATATCGAACGTACCGCCACCGAGGTCGAACACGGCAATCTTCATGTCCTTGTTAGCCTTGTCAATGCCATAAGCCAAAGCCGCAGCCGTAGGCTCATTCACGATGCGCTTCACATCGAGACCTGCAATCTGACCAGCCTCCTTCGTGGCCTGACGCTGAGAGTCGGAGAAGTAAGCAGGCACGGTGATGACAGCCTCCGTCACTTCCTGCCCCAGATAATCCTCAGCCGTCTTCTTCATCTTCTGCAAGATGATGGCAGAAATCTCCTGTGGCGTATATTTGCGACCGTCAATATCCACGCGAGGCGTGTTGTTGTCGCCCCTCACCACCGAGTAAGGCACACGCGAAATCTCCTTCTGCACCTGGTCATAGGTCTCACCCATGAAACGCTTGATAGAGAACACCGTGTTCTTCGGGTTCGTGATAGCCTGACGCTTGGCAGGGTCGCCCACCTTGCGCTCACCATCCTTCACAAAACCAACCACCGAAGGAGTTGTGCGCTTGCCCTCAGAGTTTGCAATCACTACAGGCTCATTGCCTTCAAAAACCGATACACAAGAGTTTGTTGTACCAAGGTCAATACCAATAATCTTTCCCATAATCTTATTTGTTTTTAGTTTCTGTTCTTAATACTATTTATATAATGTAGTCCGTCCAGCGCATCGGCTGACAGCCAACACTCAGAAAGAAGGACAAAAGCCGTGCCAACATCAGCTCCGCCCAACGAACCGCCCCCGACACTGACAAACTTCCTCCTCACGACTGACATTGTGGCACACCCCGTGTGACAAATCCTGCCAAGCCACATGCACAACCACCCTCCTGTCACACCTCCCCATGCCCACCTTCCACAGCACCACCTCCCTCTCCCCTACTCGCCGACACACCTTTCCCCCACAAACAGAACCTCTCCGCTTCCACCACCAAAGTCGTTCATAACTTTGGAACAATTATTCATAACTTACGAACAATTATTCGCAACTTATGAATAATTGTTCGTAAGTTATGAATAAGCAAACATCATCCAACCTCCCCAAGCACCACACAACGTTTTTCCACAGAAAAATTGGATGGTAAAGGGAAGTTTTGTATCTTTGCACAAGAGTTCTTCCTGATGCCACACCGTTAGGGCCTTGTCAAAGGAATACACGAATGTAAGACGAACGTTCCCATCGTCAAAATACAGAAACAGAAAACACCAAAAGCAAGACAAAACCGAGGAATTAAAGTATAAATCAGAAAAAAAGTCGTAATAATCGACATACGTTGAGTGGATTATCATATTTTTATGTAATTTTGCAATTGGATTAAGAGAGTTCTATCCTCGACATATTGCTCTATCGATTCGCAATCACCACCACAAGTAAAGAGCAGCAACATATATTGAGACAGCCCAGAATATGGATACAGACGTCCCATAATTTAGTTGTAGTTGGGGTGAACCGTAAAGCATATGGCGAATGTGCGCTTTTTATCATAAAAACAATAGATATGACTCAAATCATTAACACTTACGTTTTAGGCAGACAAAAAATGTTTGTATTATTGTTAATTACGTTGTTTACAAATTCTTGGACTTTTGCCCAAAATATTCCAGAAACAACAAAACCTTTAACAGACATGGAAGTTGTGCGTAAAGTAGCACGTCTTGATATCGAAAGGGAGTATTATGAAGATGTTATAATATCTTTCAAATCAATAACCCCTGACTACTTTATATCTGACAAGTATAAAGTCAAAGTAAAAGTCGTTGACAAGAATGGAAAATCCATATATAAAAAGACATTAAAGAATGTTTTTCTATATGTTTTTTCAGATGGTCAAATACAAGTAGGGAGAAAGAATTTTGACCAAATTGTTGTGTCAAAATCGAAAACAACAGATGACTACACAGGCATAATTAGAGAAAAAGAAGGAGTTTATTAGTCGTTTGAATAAAATGAAATGTCATATCAGCCGAAAACGTCGTTACATTTCCCACATCCTGCCTCAAGAGCTTGGTCAAGCCTAATATTCCGACAGAAAAAGAAGACCCTAACTTGAACCGTTTTTCATCAATGTGGGCTTGTAAATCGTAAAAGCAAGTAAGATACCTTATCGATGCCAGGAGGAATAAGAGGAGGCGCACATATTTCAGCCAACATCTGTATGTATGTGGCTCATTCATCCTGTTGAGAACCGCTCGGAACCATGTTCTTCTGTATTTTTCCATGCTCAAATCTTTGCTACAAAATGTACAAATCTGTTCAACAAAATATTCAAATCTCATTGCGAAACTATTGTATTTCATTCACTTCGCTCAAACGTCTTTCGTGTTTCAGAAACAACTAAAAACAAACAGGCTCGACGTGCCGAGTTGGCACATCGAGCCTATTTTTTAACAGATTGTTGTTGCAATTTCCTAATCCTTCAATGAGTATGTGATGGTTGACACCACGCGCACCTTCTTCTTGTAGGCATCGTCAGCATCGTCTATAGAGAACTCGCCTTGACCTGCTTCCACAATCTTGTTGATGGTGGAGTGGCTGTTTTCGGCAAACTGGCTGGCAGTCTTCTCGGCATTGGCAATGGCCTCTGCCATCATTTCGGGCTTCAGCTGCTGGAACTGGGTGTATTCGTAGTTGGCATAGTCGGAATCCAAGATGACACCGAGGTCAATCAGTTCGTCGGTGCTTGCCCTCAATTTGCTGACAAACTTCGTGTCCATGGATGTGACAGACACAGAACGGCTGACGCTGTAATGGTAGCGTGGCTGGTTATTGCCCCAGGCATTCGCCAAGTTATCAGTCACGTTAAACGTGCCCACCGTTACAGTCCCCTTGCCTTTGATGCCTTTGTCTTTCAGAAACTGCTGGATGACCTCAATCTGAGTGTTAATCCGGCTGAAGAGCGGTTTCAGCTCGTCGCCCGACTCTTGCAGGCTCATTCTCCATGTCACCTTGTCGGCATCCACCTCCTTTTCTGCCAATCCTTTCACGGTCACACGGCGGTCTTTATTCGTGAAATTGTCAATTCCACCCTTGATGCACAGACCCAGCACCGAGAGTCCCACGGCAACAATCGCCGCAGCAACCACTTTCTCATACTTTTGCATAGCGTTTCCTTTCTTTAGTCGTTTACGAAGTTAATATATTTGAGGTCGCAAAGATACACCACTTCGCACACACCACAAAACATTCATGCAGGAATCTTTCAGCACGGCATCTACATGGTGACTTCTCGCTTCTCCGCTCTCATCTTCTTCAACACATCCAGCGAGAGGATGGAGCGGATGGTGGTGAAGAGGGGATGGAAGAGGTTGACGGGGCGGACGGATGGACAGAAGAGGGCGGCAAGAAGCCATGTAGCGATGGCTATGAGCAGGAGGATGCCGTAAATCTCTTTCATGGATTCGAGAAGGGCTTGCATCTGAGCCGTACCGTAGAGCTGTGCCAGGGGTGCTTGCTGGTGGAGCGCGCCATGCGGTGTACTGACCACGAAGTGTGCAGCAGGATTCAGACGGTCGATGGCGGCACTGAGTTCGGTGAAGTTGACCTTCTGAACCACTTTCAGCATACGCCCCACAATGGCAGAGCCTATGCACCCAGCCAAGGCGGCACTGAACATGTTCTGTACACACACCGCCTGACAGAAGTAGAAGGGGAAAGGCAAACTCGTATTGGCAGTGAGGACGGCTGTAGCCATGATGACATAGCCGATACTTCGCACGACCACAGGCAGATAGAGGGCTTCCTTGGGCAGGTTGTAGTCGATGAAGAAGTAGAAGTATGCCAAATAGAAGATGTAGCACAGAAAGGCTATCATGAGCATGCGCTGATAAGACCACTTCCAACGGGCAAAGAGCACCCAAACGACGGCACACCCCAGCAACGTGCCTACGAATCCCACCCAGTTGAGCGAGATGACATGCAGCGAATCGTAGCCAAGGATGCCTTCCATCAGGACGTGCTCAAAGATATGTTGCGGAGCCAACAGCGTGTCGCCCAACACGATGATACCGATGAGCATGAGCACCATGGGGAAACGGCTAAAGAGGTCGTGGAAGATGTAGGAGTGGTGGATGAACGAGGCGCGCCAACGGTTCAGAATGAAGGTAATGACACCAAGAAACGTGGCGAAGCGGATGTTGAACGATTCGAACCAGTCGTAGTGTTCACCATAGGTGCAGACGAACACGCCACATAGTCCTACAACGCCCCACATGAGCATGCCAAGCCAGTCGATGCCATAGAGCGGCAAAGGCGGCATACTGCGCTTGTCGTTGTAGATGAGCAACGTGGTGAGCATCACCAGCAGGAGTGCCAACACAATGGCATAGTGCATATACTCCCAAGTCTGCCAAAAGGCGATATACACCGACATGATGCCCGAGAGGTTAATGGCACTATTGACAACCAGATAGACGTAACAGAAGAAGACAGACATATCACGCTTGGGGGTAATCCAGAGCTGGATGGTGCTGTTGCACTCGAAAGTACCCCAAATACGGAAAAAGCCCGACACGAAGCAAGTGGCGACCAACAAAGGGACGGAGGTGGTGTTGGCACAGATAATGTTCGCCAGCAAAATGATAGAACAGCAGACGAGCAATGCCGGCTTTGACTTGACCGCCATCTTGAGACGGAACATCATGCCGAAGAAGAGCGCCATGCCGACCAGCGAGGCATAACCAGCCATCTGTATGTCCTCTTGCAGAAGCTGCGTGCTGCCCACCATTTCGGCAACAGATGCCAGATAGACACCGCCAGAAAACTGGAATACCAGCACGAACAGCACGAGTATCCACGGACGAAGCCGCTGGGGCACAAAGTCACGCATCTGTGGGATGGCGAATTGAGGTATATTGTGCTGTTCCATCAGTACTTAACGGTACATTCCACATTCATACCAGCCGCCACACGCTCCAAGTCCTCGGCACGATTCTCTTTGGAGAAATCAATGCGGAGCGGGATGCGCTGCTCCACCTTCACGAAGTTGCCGCTCGAATTGTCTTGTGGCAGCAACGAGAAGGCTGCCCCCGTGGCACGAGAGATGCTGGTCACAGTACCTTTGAAGGTCACGCCTGGCACTGCATCCACCTCAATCTCCACCTCCTGACCAGGGCGGATGTTAGCGGTCTGCGTCTCTTTGTAATTCGCCACCACCCACTTATCTTCGCTATCCACAATATCCACAATGGTTTGTCCCGGCTGGATGAGTTGCCCCACCTGTATTTCTTTCCGACCTGTCACACCATCGCAGGGTGCAACAATGACCGTGTAGGAGAGGTTCAGACGTGCCAACTCCACGGCAGCCTCTGCCAGTGCAATTCCAGCATCGTTCTGCCCCAACCGTGTGTGCTGCTCCTGCACGGCAAGCGTGGTCGATTGCTTGGAACGTTGCAACATCTCATAATGCGCTTTGGCAGCTTCATAAGCAGTCTTCACGTCGTCAAACTGCTGCTTGGTCACACTCTCCTGTTTCAGCAGGTTAGCGAAACGCTCATAGTTCTTCTTGGCGTTCTCCATCACGATAGAAGCTTCCTCAATCGAAGCCTCGTTCACGGCAATGTTGTTAGAAGTGGTAGAAATGACGTTGTGCATGGCACTCTTTCCAGCCGTAGCGTTCTGATAGTCAGCTTCGGCCTGCGCCAAACGGTAGCGGAACTCGGCATCTTCAATGATGGCAAGCGTGTCCCCCTTCTTCACAGGCTGATATTCCTCGAAACGCACCTCCTTGATGAAACCCTGCACACGGCTGTTGGCTGGCACAATGAGCTGTTTCACTTGCGCATTGTCGGTGAACTCCACACGACCGAAGTGAATGAACTTGCCGCACACCCAAACAAGCCCCACCAACAGGGCGGCAACGACAATAATATTATAAATGAGTTTTTTAGTTTTGTGTTTCATAATGCTTTATAGATTTCCTACAGTTTTCTTTAGTTTGTAATAGTTAAATAAGATGTTGATTTCAGCGTTCACCACCTGCAATTCAGCGTTTAGCTTTTGATTGCTCGCATCGAGCATGTCGGTGATGAGTGCAAGCCCGTTCAGGTAGCGGTTGTTCACCACCTGATAATTCAGCAGTGCCAGTTCGAGGCTCTTCTTTTGGGTGTCGTAAATGGTAAAGGACTCGTCGAAATGCACATAGGCATCCTTCACCGCTGTGCGCATATTGTCCTGCGCCAAATGGTGCTCCTCTTGCGCTAAGAGCGTGGCAGCATGAGCCTGACGCACTTTCTTGTTTCCTTTGAAGAACGAAGAGAGGCTGTACTTCACCCCCACCCCAGCATACCAATAGTTCAGGTTCGAGTTGATGGTCGGCACTTCTGTCAGGATAGGACCATCCAACTTGTCGGCAGCAAAAGCAAACACCGATGGCTTGCTATCAGCACCTGCTAACTTCTCCCCAGTCTTGCCCATGTCAATGCCCAACAAGCTCTGTTTCAGCGATGGAGCTGACTGCTGTGCCTCATCCTGCCACGCCTGTTCGTTGGAGACGGTCGGCAGCATTGCCGTCATCGTCGTATCCACGTCTATCCAAGTCTCCTCGGGCAGCCCCAAAGCAACAGTCAGCTGATGGTTGAGCACCTCTCGATTGTTCCGAATCTGCGTGAGAGCCAACTCATAGCCTTTCAGTTGCAACTCATAGCGCGTCACGTCATTCTTCAGTGCCACCCCCTGCGCATGCTTGGCATTGATTTCATCGATGAGCCTACGTGTCTGCACGGTATTCTGCTCATACACACGCTGTTCATTCAGCAGTTTGTAGAGTTGCAGATAACTGCCAGCCAGCATCATGCGCACATTCTCGCGCACCTCTTCCTTGCCGAGCAAAGCCATCTCGCGCTTCATCTTTGCCAGGTCGATGCCCGCCGTAACCGCACCGCCCGAATAGATGACCTGCGATGCTTCGAAAGCGAAGTTGTTGCCAACATGCGGCAAGTGCGCCACCTGAAAATCCTTCCACTCGCGAGCAAACACGTTGGCATTGCCAATGTAGCTCAATGCTAAACTCGCATCCAAGTCTGGCAACCGCGAACTCTTTGCCACTTTGATGCCCTCTTCTGCCTCACGCACCGCCATGTCCATGACCGCCATCGTGCGGTTCTGCGTCTCTGCCATCTCAAACATACGTTGAAGCGACAGAGGCAGCAACTGCTGTGCGCAGACGTTCCCTGCAAGACTGACACACAGAGTGGTCAGGCTTGCAGCCTTACACATTTTTTTCATTTAGTGAGATTTAATAAGTAACACCCTCCTTCATTACGAATCCTTCAGATCGGCGTCTGGCGTTGCGAACCCTATTTGAAAAAAGGCAACGCACCTTAAAGCACGACGGAGTCACTTACCTATTGCGAATTACGGAGTTTCTGTAAATCGGGTACAAAGGTATGAATTTTTTCTGAATTGAGCAAAAAAAGAGAACGAATCCTCATTCGTTCTCTATAATGTTCAGCATCTTAATCGTGGCCTTGATGGCTGCTTCTGTCTGGTCAGCATCAAGAGCACGGGTGCGGTAAGTTCGTTCGTTGTATGTCCACGAAATCGTGGTTTGCACGAGCGCATCAGTGCGTCCACCAGGGGGGATGCTCACTTGGTAGTTAGTCAGCCACGGGAAGGGACGGTTGAGGCGGTCTCGGTAGATGCACCTTACGGCATGGATGAAAGCGTCGTACATACCATCGCCCATGGCAGAGTTCTCATACACTTCGCCACCCACAGCCAGCTTGACCGAAGCCATGGGTCTGATGCCATAGGCCGTGGAAACCATATAAGATATGAGCTTCACCTTGTCATCGGGCGCATTGTGTTTGAGCACATCCGCCACAATGTAAGGCAGGTCTTCCTGCGTCACCAGTTGCTTCTTGTCGCCCAATTCTATGATGCGGTCGGTCACTTTGCGCGTCTGTTCGGACGTGAGTTCCAAACCGAGTTCTTCGAGATTGCGGAGAATGTTGGCCTTGCCAGAAGTCTTGCCCAAGGCGTATGCGCGTCGCCGTCCAAATCGCTCAGGCAGCAAGTTGTTGCAGTACAGATTGTTCTTCTTGTCGCCGTCGGCATGGACACCAGCCACTTGCGTGAACACATTTTCGCCAATGATAGGCTTGTTCGGGGGAATGGCTATGCCCGAGAGGCTTTCCACCATGGTCGATGCCTGACCAAGCTTCTCCTCGTCGATGTGTGTACAGACATGCGCATGGTCGTGCAGAATGGCTTGCACCGACGAGATGGGCGCATTGCCAGCGCGTTCGCCTAACCCGTTCACAGCGGTGTGTACGCCTCGGCATCCTGCTTGCACGGCAGCCAACACGTTGGCTGCCGCCAAATCGTAGTCGTTATGTGCATGAAAATCAAAATGCAAGTCGGGATAGCGTTTCACCATCGTATCGACGAATGCAGCCGTAAGTTGTGGGTTGAGGATTCCTAACGTGTCGGGCAACATATAGCGTTGTATGCCACTTCCACGCAACGCATCAATGAGTCCGAACACATATTCGGGGCTGTCCTTCATTCCGTTCGACCAGTCCTCCAAATAGAGATTGACACCAATGTCCATGCGCTGTGCATTGGCAACGCTTTGCTTGATGTCGGCAACATGCTCTTCAAGCGTCTTTTTCAGTTGGAAACGGCAGTGCCGCTCGCTGCCCTTGCACAGGAGGTTGATGTGGCGGCATCCGCAGTCGGCAATCCATTGCAGCGACGTTGTCCCATCCACGAAACCCAGCACCTCCACCCTGTCGAGCATGCCCGCCTGCCGTGCCCATCGGCATATCCTTTTCACGGCATCTTTCTCACCGTCCGACACACGCGCACTTGCCACCTCTATACGATCTACATTCAACTCTTTCAGCAACATGCGCGCAATCATCAGTTTCTCATGTGGCACAAAGCTCACACCACTGGTCTGCTCACCATCGCGGAGCGTCGTGTCCATGATTTCTATGTACTTTTCCATGCTTTTCGTTCTTTTCGGGCACAAAGGTACAAAAAAACAAAGGTTCTTGTGACGAAATGACAGATTTACTTATCTTTGTGCATAAAAAGATAAGATTTATTAACAAAAACCAATCATCAATGCATTTATTTACATCCTCTTGCTATTTCGTGGTTTCCCTATACTCCTCCCACACCAATGTCGCAAGATATTTGTCGCTACGGCATTGAAGGTCGGCAACCCCTTCCTCTATCAAGTCTGAAGTGGTTGACTTATAGAACATATCGGTCGCCTCTTGCAAAGACATGCCATATAATTCGCACAAACATACAATGATGTTGGCAATCTTCGCAGCTCTCATTACCATTCTACCCTCCTCTGTCATAACTGTTGGCTTTCAATATGTTGAAGACATTCGTCAAGCATCTTCTGCGAACGGATACAATATTTGGTTATTAGGCTTTTCAAATCGGAGCAATCCGAGTGTTTCATCTTTGGAAAGTTCTCCTTCAAAGTATCTGTCAAGTGTCTGAATCACTTTGTCATTGGCAATGCCCCCAATCACGATGTCATAATCCGTGTCGTCCTCGCCTGCCCTACATTTCGACACGAAGTCAAGCCACGCTTGGTCGTATGCCTCGAATCTAAGCACTTTCCAATCATCTGGATTGAATACAAATTCGTAAATGTTGAGCCAAGCATCTTGCTGACGACGAATAAAACGCTGACCATATTTCACCGCCTGTTCGTGCATAGACGTGAGATAAAACCCTTTGCCAAAATCAAGATAGTCGCGTGAATGCGCTGTGTCCGGATGTTCGACCGAAAGGTTTGATGAATGATAGAGTTTCATTGTGGCAACACTCCTTTCTCCCTCATATAGTCGGTGAGGTCATCCATCAGATAGCGTGAACTGAAAGTGTGTAGCACATCGTATGACGGCACAATATAGCCGTAGAGTATGCCCGACTTGTGCAATCGGTCATACACTTCCCGCTGGCTCAACTTCAAGCGTTGTGCAAGTTTGCTGATACAATATGTCACAAATTCAAGCGTCTTCTTATCCATAACATAATGGGGCGAGGTCGTGTTCCACAAAGTGTGTCTGAGGTTGGTTTGCCCAAGCCTATAGACCTCGAATGAGGTTGCAAATTTAGTTGTTTGTTTTCAAAGTTTCATCATTGTGACAAAGTTTTTTATCACTGCTACTCCCTTAGGGGGCTTATCCCAGACTTATCCCAAACAGAAATTATACAAGTACAAAATAAAAAAAGTGGCATTGGCTGTAACAAATTGTTCGGAAGTCTCGTTTGTACAGATAGAGAGACGTTTGGAATAACAACAATCAACAATAAAAAACAAAAGAACATGAGAAGAATCGTTTTATCCATCGCATTGGCACTGTGTGTCGGGAGCGGTGCGTTCGGGCAGACGGCGGAGAAGCTGATTGCCAAGTGGAAGAAAGTGCAAGGGGCTGAGTATGAGAACATGACGAAGAATGGGTGCGACAGCTTCATCGTGAGCCAAGAGCCAGACACCGATTTGACCGCCGAAGACATTGAACTCCTACGGAAAAGCTTCAAGAAAAGCGAACAGGTGCAGTTTTTGCTCGAAGAAGACCGACGGGAAGAACTGGAACAGGACATCAGAAAGCTGAAAGGCTACGAGACACTGGTGGTGCTGAACCACAACCACGAACCGGATGACTCTTTAAACATGTTTCAACGGATGTTTGACTCTGTTTTCTCCCTTTCATACAAAGTCGCATTGTACGGAAAAATGAAGGGCGACATCGTTTATGACATCTTCGGGCGCATAGACCTCTGGGACAAAGTGTCGCTGGTACACATAAAGTGTAAAATGCACAAAGACAAACTGCTAAAGACAATACTACTTGACAGCAATGAAGATGATGACAATGGCGATGAGGAATACCGAAAAGCAGGGTTGAAGGTGAAGGTGACGGAAGATCTTAGCTGGAAGAATGTGACGAAAGACGTGGAGAATGGAAATGTGCTGTTTGTCATCCACGGTGAGGAACACCCCGAATTACACTCCATAGAAGAGGTGAAAAACTATATGATAGCCAACAATATCCACTGGAACAAAGAACATTGGATAGTGGGAGGAAGCGTGAAAGAGATATACCCTCGCACCGACCGCAAGGTGGTCGTCGAATTTTCAGAACAGGAGAAAGAGAAAGACGCAGAGTGACGGCATGGACGCACGAGAGTTTAAGCAACGCTTTTTGCCCCACCACAGGCGACTCTATCGGGTGGCTTACCACTTGACGGGCAATGCGCAGGATGCGGAGGACTTGCTTCAGGACACTTACCTGAAACTCTGGCAGAAACGCGACGACCTGCGGCATGAGACCATGACGGAAGCTTATCTCGTGACACTGATGCAGAACCTCTTCCGCGACCAGCGGCGACTGAAGCGTATCGACACCTCGGAGGACATCGACGACCACGCCGAACCGCCCGACGAACGCAACCTCACCCACGCAGTAGAAACCCAAGACGAGGCAAGGCAGGTGGAGGCATTGATGGACGGATTGCCCCGACGGGACAGCAGCATCCTCCGCATGCACCTCGTGGAAGACAAGTCCTACGAAGAGATTGAACGCGACACGGGGCTGTCGCAAGGCAACATCCGCGTCATCATGACGCGAGCGAAGCAGAAACTGAAACAGCAATACAAAAAACTCACCAAACGATGAACGAACGGAATATCAACGACATCAACCTGAATGAATTGGAGCAAATCCCCATTCCCGAAGGATTGGAGGCGAGGCTTTCGGCAAAGATTGACGAGTGGGAACGGGCGGAACGGAAACCACGTCGCACCGCTCTCCATGCGCCGCTCCGCTATGCCGTCGCTGCCGCAATAGCCCTTCTCTTCATCGTCGGCTACCCCCTCCTTCGCTCCGCAGAAGGCGGTTCTGCCCCTACCCCCAAAGACACTTTCCACGACCCGCTCCTTGCCCAGCAGGAAGCCGAACGCAGCCTCAACCTCCTTGCCGCCAATATCAACAAGGGCATGAAGATGCTGGAACGGGCGCAAGCCATCAGCGACCGCACCGAACAGACATTGAACAAACAACTAAACATCTTGAAATAGCATGAAAGAGACCATACGGAAAACCATCCTTTGCACCATGCTGATTCTCGTCGGCATCGCAGCCAGTGCGCAGGTGAAGGAGTTTGAACGATACTCCAATGCCAAGAATATGACCTACACCTATATCTCCTCCTACATGCTCAATCTGGCAGGCAAGGCGACTTCCCCCTCCCTGCCAGGAGTGAACACCAAGGCACTCAGGGGCAAGTTGAGCGGCATTCAGATTATATCCTCCGACGACCCCAAGGCTTCTGCCCGACTGAAATCCAACACACAAGCCTTCGTCGGCAACGAACGGTACGAACTGCTCATGCAATTGGATGAGGACAGCGAGAAAGTGCGCATCTACTATCGCAAGAGCAAGCAACAATCCGTCGTCGTCATGATGAGCGACATGGACGGCGAAGTGTCCGTCATCGTCTTCTCGGGGTCGTTCACCCTCGACGACGTGATGAAACTGAGGTCATAAGTCCCGACCTCCGACCGAAAAAAGAAAGCCCTTTTTGTCCCCAGACGACAAGCCAAGCACTTCTACATGCAGTGCGCTTCCACAACCTCTAAATCGGAGTCCCCGACTCCGACTGACCGATGTCCCCGACTCCGACCAATCGGAGTCGGGGACATCGATTTTATAGGGTAATTTAGGGGTAGGAAGCAAGCAACGAAGGAGGGACTTGGAAAGCCATTCAGAGGGAGTGGTTCGATAACCTCTGTTTGTGTACTCATGCCTCCCGTTCGGGACAACATTAAAACACTTATCGGAGAAAATGTGAGGAAAGAAGTGCTTGTCTAACGAAATAGTTGTATCTTTGTGGAGATATTAAGAGAACACCCATAAGTCATGCAGGGTGCATAGAACCCAATATCCATTACCTTCAAACAAGATGGAACAGATTGAACGTATCAAGCACATGGAGAAGTGCCTCGACCGAGCGGCAGAGGCGGTGATGGAACTATCGGCAGCTCTGAAAAAGTATGCCGAGGCGCAGGAAGCGATTCGGGAGCTGAAAGACTATTTGGGCAGTGAGGAATGGAAGGCGGATTTTGAGGCCGATGAGGAAAAACGGCTGCCTCAGGACTTGAAGCGTGGTGTGTTGTCGGAAGACGGCATTTGGAACATGCTGGAAGATGTTCAACAGATGAACAGCAGGATGCTAAAGGTGGTGGAAAATGGCAGGTGAACGGAATGGCGTTGCATCGAAACGCCATTATTGAAGACGCACATCATCTGCGCCCCGTTAACAGAACGCCTTTTTGGCAAGTTCCGTCACACGCCGGACAAAGTCGGATTTGGCATCGGTATAGCCGTCTCGGTCGTGTTCGTATTGAGGCAAGAGGCTGAGTTTTAGCGTTTCGTAGTCGCGTGCCACGGAGGGGTGTTCTCGCAGGTAGTCGCGGAAAAGAATTTCATCGTTGTCGCCAATCGGACGCGCATGGATGTGGAACACTCGCTCGGCAAAGCCTTCGGGCGTGTAGCCCTTGTTGAAACTTTGCCGCATGGCGGATGACGACATACAGATGTAACCCTGCCGCTCCATCGTTGCTTTGAGGCGCAGTCGGTCGGCATCGAGGGGCACTTCGACAAGCAGGTCGATGATGGGTTTTGCCCAAATGTCGGCTATTGCCGTGCTGCCAATGTGGGTGATGGTGGGCGAAAAGTCCGACAATGTTCGTTGGAGGCTTTCGATTTCCTCCACTGCCCAGTCGCTCCACTGCGCTTGGTGGGGCGTGAGGATGATGGGGAACAGTTGCCACAACTCTTCCAAAGTCATGTCGCTGAGTGTCCGCATGATTCTTGTTTTTGATACGAAAAGAGGGGGAAACGCGAACATTTGTAACGCGTTTCCCCCTCTCTTTTGTTCTATTGTTGTCTTTCCTGCTTTTTTACTTTGCCTCGTAAGCTTCGATTTTGTCCTTGTTGGAGAGGAGGAAGTCGATGTCGTCAAAGGCGTTCATCAGGCAGTATTTCTTGTAAGTGTTAATCTCGAAATGCTCGGAGTGCCCCGTGGCGAGGTTTGTCACCGTCTGTTGCGGAACATCGACCTTGACCTCGGTGGCAGGATTGGCGGCAATGCTTTCAAACAATTCTTGTTGGAACTCCTTGCTGACCACGACGGGCAGAACGAAGCAGTTGAGCAGGTTGTTGCGGTGGATGTCGGCAAAGGAACTGGAAATGACCACACGCACTCCATAGCCTGCAATCGCCCATGCAGCGTGTTCTCGCGACGAACCCGAACCCCAGTTCTGTCCGCCTACGATGATTTCATGCACACCCTTGCGTGGTGCCTCGGAATACTCGGGGCGGTTCATCACGAAGCTCTCCACTGGTTTTCCTTCGGCATCGAAACGGAGGTCGTGCATGAAAGCGTCGCCGAAGAACTGCGGGTCTCGTGTTGTGCTCGCCAAGTAGCGCGCAGGGATGATGAGGTCTGTATTGCAGTTGTCAATCTGAATCGGAATGCAGGTTGACTGGATGATATCGAATTTTTCTTTAGCCATAATCTTAGAGTTTTCTTGGGTCTGTTATTACTCCTGTGATTGCTGATGCCGCCACAACCAACGGCGAGGCAAGGATGGTGCGCGCACCGGGACCTTGACGACCTACGAAGTTGCGGTTGCTGGTAGAGATAGAGAGTTTGCCGGCCGGCACCTTGTCGGGGTTCATGGCGAGGCATGAAGAGCAAGAGGGGAGACGCAGTTCAAAACCAGCCTCTTCCAAGACCTTGTCGATGCCCTCGTCGATGATTTGCTGACGAACGAGCCAAGAGCCAGGCACAAGCCAAGCCACCACGTTGTCGGCTTTCTTCTTGCCCTTAACCACTGAGGCAAAGGCACGGAAGTCTTCAATGCGACCGTTGGTGCAAGCACCGAGGAAGCAGTAATCCACGGGCACTCCTTCGAGCTTCTGTCCCGGCTCAAACTGCATATATTCGAGCATGGAAAGGAATTGCGAGCGGTCGGCTTCGGGGATGCTTTCGAGCGTGGGGATGCACTCGTCGATGGCGATGCCCGCCCCAGGGTTCGTGCCGTAGGTGATGCGTGGCGCGATGTCTTCTGCACGATAAGTCACCTCCTTGTCGAACACGGCATCTTCGTCGGAACGGAGCTTCTTCCACGCTTCCACCGCCTTGTCCCAATCTTCGCCCTTGGGGGCGTATTCACGACCCTTCAAGTAGGCGAAAGTCGTCTCGTCGGGAGCAATCAAACCTGCGCGGCTACCCATCTCAATGGAGAGGTTGGAGAGGGTCAAGCGACCTTCCATGCTCATGTTGCGGACAGCCGACCCCGCATACTCTACGGCATAACCCGTAGCACCCGATGTAGTCATTTGTGCCATGATGTAGAGTGCCACGTCCTTGGCGGTCGTGCCTTCGGGCAGTGTGCCTTCAATGTTGATGCGCATGGTCTTGGGCTTGCTCTGCAAAATGCACTGCGAGGCAAGCACCTGAGCCACTTCGCTCGTGCCGATACCCATGGCAATGGCACCCACTGCGCCATGCGTAGAAGTGTGCGAGTCGCCACACACGATGGTCATGCCAGGCAGCGAAAGGGCTTTCTCGGGTCCCACCACGTGGATGATGCCATTGTCTTTCGTACCCATGGCGAAGTGCTTGATGCCGAACTCGGCACAGTTCTTCGCCAACGTCTCCACCTGTTTGCGACCCACGGGGTCGTTGATGACCTCCTGTTGGTCGGAGGGTGTGTTGTGGTCGGGCATGGCCACGACATGGTCGGGGCGGAATACCTTAATGTTCTTGTCTCTCAATGTGTCGAACGCTTGCGGACTTGTCACCTCGTGGGCGTACAAACGGTCGATATAGAGTTGCGTAGGACCGTCCTCCACGTTCTGAACCACGTGGGCGTCCCAAATCTTGTCGAATAACGTCTTTCCCATTGCCTTAATCTCTGAATTTGTTGATACAATCAATATATGCCTCCACAGACGCGGTCACGATGTCGGTGTTGGCACCGAAGCCATAATAAACGTGGCCGTTGTATTCCACCTGCATGTGTACCTTGCCCATGTCGTCCGAGCCTTTTGAAATAGCTTGGATGGTAAACTCGCGGAGTGTCATCTGACGCTTGATGATTTGCTTGAGTGCCTTGATGGCTGCATCCACGGGGCCGTTGCCCGATGCGGCTGCCTCGAAGTGCTCGTTGGCGATGGCAAGACCGATGGAAGCCACACTCTTCACGCCCATGCCGGTGGTCACTTGCAAATAGTCGAGTTTCACACGGTGTGCCTCCGCACGTTCTGCACCGGCCAACACCAGCACGTCGTCGTCTGTCACTTCCTTCTTCTTGTCGGCGAGTTTCAGGAACGCTTCGTAAATCTTGTCGAGCTTCTCGCCTTCCACCTCCACGCCGTTCACTTGCAGACGGTGCTTCAGAGCTGCACGGCCCGAACGAGCCGTCAGCACGATGGCATTGTCGTCGATGCCCACATCCTTCGGATCCATGATTTCGTAGGTGGAGGCATTCTTCAGCACGCCATCTTGGTGGATGCCGCTCGAATGGGCAAACGCGTTCTTGCCCACAATCGCCTTGTTGGGCTGCACGGGCATGTTCATGAGCGAAGACACCATGCGGCTCGTCGGATAAATTTTCGTCGTGTTGATGTTCGTCTCGATGCCGAGGTCGGGATGAGTCTTGAAAATCATCGCTACCTCTTCAAGAGATGTGTTTCCGGCACGTTCGCCGATGCCGTTGATGGTCACTTCCACCTGACGTGCGCCGGCCAACACTCCTGCCACCGTGTTGGCAGTAGCCATGCCGAGGTCGTTGTGGCAGTGGGTCGAAAGGATGGACTTGCCAGCGGCAAAGGCATCCACGTGTTCATATAGATACTTTATCTTCTCGTGATATTCGTTCGGCACACGGAAGCCCGTCGTGTCGGGAATGTTACAAACCGTTGCGCCGGCCTTGGTCACGGCATCGATGACGCGAGCCAAATACTCGTTGTCGGTTCTTCCCGCATCCTCTGCATAGAACTCCACATCCTCTACATACTTCTTGGCATACTTCACCGCAGCCACGGCACGCTCGATAATCTCTTCGGGAGTGGAATTGAACTTGTACTTGATGTGTGAAGGCGATGTGCCGATACCCGTGTGGATGCGCTTGCGCTTAGCGTATTGGAGTGCCTCGGCCGCCACGTCAATGTCCTTTTCCACTGCGCGGGTCAACGCACAAATGGTAGGCCAAGTGACCGCCTTTGAAATCTCTACCACACTGTTGAAATCGCCGGGGCTGGAGATGGGGAAACCAGCCTCGATGACATCCACGCCCAGCGTTTCCAGCTGCTTCGCCACCTGAATCTTCTCAATCGTGTTGAGCTGACATCCAGGCACCTGCTCGCCGTCGCGGAGCGTCGTGTCGAAAATAAACAATCTGTCTGCCATATATAGTTATCAATTTACTTCCCACAGCCATGAGCACAGCCACCGATATATATACCTATATATAAAAGTAAAACCTTCCCCACAGATGTGAGAAAGGTTAAACATTATATCTGTACCGTCATGCTTGATAGCAACTGCACACCTTTCTCACCTCCGACCCTGTAAGTCGAAGCCCAAGAAGACCCAGTAGTGCGATGTTGCTAAAAGTTGCCATAATTCCTATTTTGCTGCAAAGATAATGATTTTTATTGGAAACGCCAACAAGTTCATTTGAAAAACATTCAAAGGCTCTTCAAAAACGCCCAAAAGCCACATCATCAGGTGTTTTTCCTTACCTTTGCAACGAAGAAAACATTCTATTTCCATATTAAAGGAATGTTGTGGGCGGTTTAGGACGTCCACTTTTCCTCGGATATTCCGAGGCATTTTTTACTGGACTTCCATTTCTTTGTGTTCTTGTCTGACGATTCTTGACCAATGCTATGTGTTGACGGCTTACAGGCTTTCTGTATATCAAACCGGGATGTAGCAACCTTACAAAATACATGCGGGTTCACCGGAAGGCAAGCCAACCGTACACACCTACCGGATGTAGCAACCTTACAAAATACATGCGGGTTCACCGGTTGCGTCAGATGGGCACTCGCTCGCACGGATGTAGCAACCTTACAAAATACATGCGGGTTCACCAGACACATGCGATTTCTGTTGTTTTCCTGTTTCAACCTTGCTGGTTGCAATCCCGTTGATAGAGAAACGGGAGAGCAGAGCCGTCAAGTCCGCAGGCGTAGATTCGGGATCATCCGTCCCTATTTTGTGATTAACTAACTGTCCCAGCAGATTTCGGCTGGCATTGTAATCTCGGTCAAGCACCGCGCCACATTTTTCACAATGATATGTGCGGTCTCGAAGCGTTAAGTCATCCTTTTTCTCGCCACAAACAGAACAAATTTTACTGCTTGGGAAGTAACGGTCAACTAATAAGACTTTAATGCCATTTGTCTTTGCCTTATATTTTATCTGTCTGTGTAGTTCGCCAAACGAGACATCATTAACCGCTTGTGCCAAATGATGATTCTTTGTCATGCCTTTCACGTTCAAGTCTTCAATGGCAATTTCACCATAATGCGTAGTAAGGATTGTCGTCACTTTGTGCAAGAAGTTACGTCTGACGTTTGCCACTCGTCCTTGAGCATGAGCGAGTTTTACGGACAATTTCATATAATTGTTCGACTTTTTAACACCTTGCAATCGTTCTTCTTTGGTTTTCGGATGAACGCGTTTGCTGAGTTGCTTGCTGAGTCGTTTTATTTTCCGTAAATTCTTTTTTAACGGTTTTGGATTTTCAATGCTGATTCCGTCAGAGAGCATCAACGCAGACTTTATACCAACATCAATGCCTACTTTTCTTTTACTGTCAATCGAATGGGTATGTGGATGTGTTCTTTTATATTCTTCGTCTGTTATTTGTAGGCTGAATGAAACATAAAATCGTCCATCCTTTTGAGAAATACACGCATTTTCTATTTTTGCATTGTTAAAACGTATGTGTTCTGCCATTTTTATCCAATCAAGGTTAGGCAGGTGTAAATATTGGTGTTTCTGTTTTTGATTGTGGATTAACTTCTCAAATGCTTTTGAGTTCTTGTTGGTTTCCGATAGACGAATCTCGCTTGACTGAAGATAGAAGCTTCCTGCATTGTCTCTTTTCTTCTTAAATTGTGGATAAGAAACGATTCTCTTATTCTTCCAATCGTCAAAGAACTTGTCAAATGATTTTTGAAGATTACGGAAAGGTTGGTCAGTAGCACATTTTGTGACGTCATAGGTAAACGGGAATTGTTCCTTCTTGATAGCATTGAAATGTTTTCTGATTATTGTCCCATTCGGCTTTTCACCTGCTTTGTACATCCGTTCCCATTCTGCTAATCCCCAATTATAAGCCAGCCTTGCGGAAGTAAGCCTTCTGCTTGTTGTTCGGATAGATTTCTGTTTTATGTGCTATGGCAATCATGCAGGAATGTGGGAACAAAATGATTGCAAAGATACAAAAATTGCCTTTACCCTCCAATTTTTCTCGGAAAAAAATTTGTGGTGCTTGGGAGGGTGATGTCAAGATATATAT
>CAMWJL010000027.1 GCA_947174565.1 uncultured Prevotellaceae bacterium
CGATGCCGCAGGGCTGAAACCAGGCCGAGACTTATAGATAGTTAATCGTTATGATGAGATTCTTTGTCATTGGCATCACCGACAATCCGCACCCCTTCTTTACGCCCGAAGTCATCAAGAGCATTAAAAGCGGAAAAGTCTTCTCGGGCGGCAAACGGCATCACGAGATTGTCGCTCCTTTCCTGCCCGACGACTCAGAGTGGATAGACATCACCGTCCCTCTTGATGCTGTCTTCGAGCAGTACCGACTGGCTATCGCCAACCGCCAACCGTCAACCATCGTCGTCTTCGCCTCGGGAGACCCCCTCTTCTTTGGCTTTGCCAACACCATCAAGAGGAGACTGCCCGATGCCGAAATCGTCCTTGCCCCCACCTTCAACTCCCTTCAGATGCTGGCCCATCGCCTCGTCCTCCCCTATCACGACCTCCGCATCATCTCCCTCACGGGTCGTCCGTGGCAGGAACTGGACCGCGCCCTCATCGAACGCACCTCAAAAATCGGCATTCTCACCGACCGTGAGCATACCCCTGCCGCCATCGCCCGTCGCCTCCTCGACTACGGCTACACGCACTACCAAATGCACATTGGCGAGCACCTCGGCAACCCCACCCTCGAACGCGTCACCACCCTCTCACTCGAAGCCGCTACCCACAACGACTTTTCCCACCCTAACTGCCTCATCCTCGTCCCTCTATGCTGCGACGGAGACACATCTCCTCGACCCTTCGGCATCCCCGACCATCTCTTCTCCCACCTCGACGGACGCGAGAAGATGATAACCAAGATGCCCATCCGCCTGCTCACCCTCCAAGCCCTCGACCTGCCCAACCGCCACACTCTCTGGGACATCGGTTTCTGCACTGGCTCAGTCTCCATCGAGGCTCGTCTCCTCTTCCCCCACCTGCGCATCGAAGCTTTCGAGATTCGCCCCGAATGTGAAGCCCTCATCCAGCAGAACGCCCGTCGTTTCGGAGCACCTGGCATCAACATCCATATAGGCGACTTCCGCTCCCTCTGCTGCGACACCATTGCAGCCCCCGATGCCATTTTCATCGGCGGTCACGGCGGACACCTCAAGGAAATCATGGCAAAAGCCCTCACCTTCCTCGCCCCTGACGGCATCATCGTCTTCAACAGCGTGACATCCCCTGTTGTCGAACAAGCAACCAGCCGCCCCTCCAGCCGACAACTTTGGAACGAAGCCTGCGAGGAACTCGGACTCCGTCAATCCCCTCCCCTCCGCATCCAACTCAACGACTATAACCCCATCGAGATACTCACATGCAAAAGATAGCAATCATCCCCATATCAGAAGCAGGCGAATCCATCGCCACCATCCTCCAACAGCAGCTCAACGCCTCTCCGCTGTGCCGTAACCACGTCGCAACTCACTGGCACGACCACGATGCTTTCATCTTCATCGGTGCAATGGGCATCTGTGTCCGCACCATCGCCCCCCTCATTGAGGACAAGCACACAGACCCAGCGGTCATCTGCATCGACAGCCTTGGGAAGAACGTCATTTCGGTACTCTCAGGACATGTGGGAGGTGCGAATGACCTCACCCAGCACGTTGCCGCCATCCTCGGTGCCCATCCTGTCGTCACCACCCAAAGCGACAACGCAGGGCTGTGGGCACTCGACACGCTCGCTGACCGCTTTGGCTGGACACAAACGCTCTATGCGCCTATGCTTGACGTCACACTGAATGACTGCATCTTCCGCTTTGTCAATAGACAACCCACCGCACTCTATATCCACACACACGACGAAGGAACGGACTACTTGGAGAAGACATTGCCCGAACACGTCACACTGGTCAACAACATTGGCGAGGTGACGAAAGGCGGTTTCCAACTCTACATCATCGTATCACCTTATAACGAAATGTTCCCTGTGGATGTCCCCACCATACACTATGTGCCACGCGTGATGACACTGGGCGTTGGATTGGCACATCAGGCACATCCTACTGACGACATCCATCAGCAAATCATGAACCACATCGCCGACCAAGGCATCTTGCCAGAGAGCATCCGAACGTATTGCACCATCGATGTAAAAGCCGATGAACCCTATATACAACGGCAACAATACTATGGCTATGATGTCCGTTTCTTCACTGCCGACGAACTGGCAAAGGTCGAAGTGCCTAATCCCAGCGACACCGTTGCCAAGCATGTGGGAACACCCAGCGTGTGTGAGGCCGCTGCCATCTTAGGCTCGAACCACGGCAAGCTCATCATTCCCAAACTGAAAGGAGAGAACTGGACGGCTGCCCTCGCCATCGACAAGCGGCATCTGAGAGAAAGGACAGGGCACATTGAGATTGTCGGCGCAGGTCCTGGCGACCCTGACTTAGTGAGTGTACGAGGACGAAAGATGCTTGAGCGTGCCGACCTCATCCTCTACGCTGGCTCTCTCGTACCCAAAGAACTGACCGACTGCCACAAACCCAGTGCCGTCATCCGCTCCTCCGCCCCCATGTCGCTCGAAGAGCAATGCGCCCTCATGAAGGAGCATTACGACAAAGGGCACTTCATCGTACGTCTCCACACGGGAGACCCCTGCATCTTCGGTGCGATTCAGGAACAGATGGCATTCTTCGACCGCCACCAAATGTCCTACCACATCACCCCTGGCATCTCTTCCTTCTTGGCGGCAGCCGCCGAACTCCGCAGTCAGTTCACCATCCCCGAACGCACCCAAACCATCATCCTCACCCGTGGCGAAGGTCGCACCCCAATGCCCGAGAAGGAGCAACTGCACCTGCTTGCCAAGAGCCAATCGACCATGTGCATCTTCCTCAGTGCCGCCATCGTCGATGATGTGCAGAGTGAACTCCTCCAAGAGTACCCTGCCGACACGCCCGTGGCTGCCTGCTACCACCTCACATGGCCCGACCAACGTATCTACCGAGGTCAACTCAAAGACCTCGCCCAAATTGTCCACGACAACCAGCTGACCCTCACCACCATGCTCGTGGTGGGTGAAGCCATCGATAATCGTCATGGTCTCTCTGAACTCTATAACAAGCACTTCACCCACCTGTTCCGAAAAGGGGATGATGAACGCTAACTGCCTCTGGAAGGAAGCATATAGATGAAGAGCATTTTAGTGTTTGGCGGCACAACCGAGGGTCGCAAAGCAGTAGCGGAACTGGAGGAGGCTGGCAGCCTCTTCTATTACAGCACCAAGACGGGGGAGCAGGACATTGCGCTCCACCACGGTTGTCGTGTGGATGGAGCGATGGACGAGGAGGCGATGGTACAGTTCTGCCAAAAGCATAACATCCAACTATTAGTGGATGCCGCACACCCTTTTGCCGAAATACTACATCAAACAGTGGCAACAGTGTCAGAAAGGCTCAACATCCCAGCCATACGGTTTGAGCGCATCTTTCCCGAGAGGGACAAGGCTATCATCTGGTTGGAGAGCTACGAGGAAGCCATCCAAAAGATAACAGAAAAGACGCTGTTAGCCACCACAGGCGTGCAGAGCATCAAAAAGCTAAAACCATTGGAAGCCAAAGGGGTAAAGGTGCTCTACCGCATTCTGCCCCGCAAGAGTTCTTTACGATTAGCTCATCAGCAAGGAGCAACTGACGAACAACTCTGCTACTACCACGAAGGGGAGGACGAACGAACGACTCTGCAAGAACTGAAAGCCGATGCCATCCTGCTGAAAGAGAGTGGCGAGACAGGCGGTTTCACAGCAAAGGTGGAAGCGGCTAAAGACCTGAGCATCACCATCTATGCCATTAAACGACCCGAAACACCCAGCATCTTCCATTGTGTGAACGGCGAGCACGGACTCCGCCGCATGGTAGAGAAACTACTGCCCACTTTCTACCCACTACACAGCGGACTCACCACTGGCACCTGTGCCACAGCCGTAGCAGTAGCAGCAACAACACGCCTGTTGAAAGGCGAAACACCTAACGAAGTGCCCGTCATCCTACCCAACGGTGAGACCATCATGGTGGCTGTCGGCTACGGAGAAGACGATGCCTTCGTTGTAAAGGAGGCAGGTGACGACCCCGACGTGACCAACGGAATAGAAATCAGAGCGAAAGCGGAAAGGGCCGATTACTTTGACATCAAAGGTGGCAAGGGTGTGGGCAGATTCACCTTGCCGGGTTTCGACTACCCCGTAGGAGAAGCCGCCATCAACAAAGCCCCACGCCAAATGCTTTTCCACAACCTGCAACCCTTCGGCACTCCCCTCCGTGTCACCCTCTCCGTTCCTCAAGGCGAAGAGATTGCCCGCAAGACGTTCAACCCTCGTCTTGGCATCACGGGCGGCATCAGCATCATCGGTGTGTCGGGCATTGTGAAGCCCTTTTCAGAGGAAGCCTTCATTGAGAGCATCCACAAGTGTATGGAAGTGGCAAAGGCAAGCGGAACGGAACGAGTGGTCATCCACAGCGGAGCCAAGAGCGAAAAGGCACTCCAAAAGCATTACCCACAGCTACCTTTACAGGCGTTTGTAGAATATGGGAATGCCATCGGAGCAACGCTCAACATTGCCAACGAGCTACAAATGCCGCAGGTCACGCTGGGCATCATGATGGGCAAGGCGGTCAAGTTGGCAGAAGGGCATCTTGACACCCACAGCAAGAAGGTCGTGATGAACAAAGGTTTCATCGTTCAGATGCTACAAGAGGCTGGATGTGATGAGGTTAGCATCAGAAAGGTGGCAGACATTACCCTTGCACGGGAACTATGGCGCATCATTCCCAAAACACAAATCGAGGCTTTCTGCCAGACGGTCATCCACCACTGCCATCAGCACTGTGACCCTCTCATGCCAAACGGCACACTGACCATCCTTCTGATTGACGACGAGGGCGGCATGCACAACGGACATTGACAGATGGACACGCATCGGAAGATTATACATGTGGATATGGATCAGTTCTTTGCCGCAGTGGAACAAAGAGACAATCCTGCACTTCGAGGCAGGCCCGTCGCCGTGGGGTACGACAGCGAGCGAGGAGTCGTATCGACCGCCAGCTATGAAGCCCGTCGTTTCGGGGTGCATTCAGCCCAAAGCATACAAGTGGCAAAGCGGCTATGCCCAGACCTCATCATCGTGCCAGGGCGTTACGAGAAGTACAAGGAGGTGTCGCAGCAAATCAAAGACATCATGCACGACTACACCGACATCATCGAGCCACTGTCGCTGGACGAAGCCTTCCTCGATGTGACGGACAACAAGGTCGGTGTGGCGTTAGCCGTAGAGATAGCAAAGGACATCAAACAGCGCATTCTGCAAGAGACAGAGCTGACAGCATCGGCAGGTGTCTCCTACTGCAAGTTCCTTGCCAAGGTGGCATCCGACTACCGCAAGCCTAACGGGCTTTGTACCATTCACCCTGACCGCGCCCTCGACTTCATCGCCCGTCTGCCCATCGAACGCTTTTGGCTGGTGGGTCCCAAGACCGCCGAGCGGATGCACAAATTAGGCATCCACAACGGCATGCAACTACGCGACTATTCGCTGCATGGACTCACCTCCGCCTTTGGCAAGGCAGGGCAACTCTTCTACGACTTTGCCCGAGGCATTGACGACCGCCCCGTCGTGACCAACTGGATTAGGAAATCTGTGGGATGTGAACACACCTTCGAGCACGACCTCATCACCCATTCCGCCATTACCATCGAGGTCTATCACCTCCTGTTAGAACTGCTTGACCGACTGCATCGTACTCAATTTGAAGGATGCACCCTCACTCTCAAGGTGAAGTATCATGACTTCACCCAAATCACACGCTCCATCTCTTCGCCCGATGTCCTCCACACAAAGGAACAACTGCTACCACTCTCCAAACAGCTCATTCAGAAGGTCGCTTCCGATGAACGCCCCATCCGTCTGTTAGGGTTGTCGGTCAGCAATCCACCTGCCGCAGACAACACTCCTCACCGTGAAGAATGGATTGACCAATACCTGCCCTTTCCTGACGAAGAAGCTATTCCATGGATTGATGCCGACGGAAAAGCACGTTCGCAATGATGGGCGCACCGACAAGAGCCGTCACGCTATTGACGGGCAAAGCACCTTCAAAGCCTGGCATACGGGCAACAAGATTGCATACCAGAGCAAGACTGGCACCTGTCAACATCGTGGCAGGCATGAGGATGCGGTGGTCGCTCGTCTGAAAGATGGCACGGCACAAGTGTGGAACAGCCAAGCCGATAAACATGATAGGACCACAATAAGCCGTCACGATGGCAACAAGAATGCCCGAACAACTGATGACCAGCAGACGGACACGACGCAAGTTCAAGCCAAGGTTGCTGGCGTAATAGTCGCCAAGCAACAGAATGTTCATGGCTTTGGACAGCAGCATGCTCAGTGGCAGCAAGCCCGTCATGAGTCCGACAAAAAGCATCATCTGGTCGCCCGACACACGGGCAAAAGAGCCAAGCCCCCACACGACGTATGCCTTCACATCCTCCTCGGCAGAAAAGAACTTCAATACACCGATGACAGCCGTGGCAAGATAGCCAATCATCACGCCAATGATGAGCAGCGTGACACTGCCCTTCACCTTCTGCGACACATATAGAATAAGTGCCATGACCGCCAACGAACCGACGATGGCAGCGATAGACATGGCGGCATCGCCCAGATAGCCCAGTCGGCTCAGTGCCACACCGCCCAATGAACCCGACATCAACACCACACAGGCAACACCCAACGAAGCCCCGTTGCTGATGCCCAGCACCGAAGGCCCTGCCAACGGATTGCGGAAGACGGTCTGCATCTGCAAGCCGCTCACCGCCAAGCCCGCACCAGCCACAGTAGCTGTCAGTGCCTGCGGCACACGCGAACTGATGACGATGTTACGCCATATCTCCGACACCGTTTCATCGCCCATCAGAATGCGCAAGATGGCCTCGACGGGAATCTTCACCGTGCCCAACAGGAGGTTAAGCACGAAGAAGACCACTGCACCTGCCAGCAACAATATGAGCTTCGAGGCAACTCTCATCACTTCAATAATTGATAATAACGTGGCACATAATCAGTTGGCATCACGTCAGGATGGAAAATGGCAACGAGGTCAGCTAACAGCACATCGGGTTCCACAGGCGAAGTCTCATAGTAAGGCGTCTGCTTCATGTTGCAGTAGATGACACGCTTCTCCTTGAACGCCTTAAAGAGTTCATTGCGAGGTTCAGAAGCCTTGAGTGCCTCGTAAGAAAACTCGCCAGGATAACTATTCAGGATGCGCCAATAGTCGGCATTGGCAGCCGTAGCATACATCTGCTCATACTCAATGGGCACACCGCCCGTATTGTCATCCTTCAGCACATAGTCGCCTCCAGCATCGCGGAAAAGCTGCGCCAAATGGTTCTTGCCGCCCACAGCAAACCAGTTGCCGCCGTGCATCTCGCCACTGAACACCGTAGGGCGTTTCACGTCCGACCGCCTGCATTTCGCACCTACTTTCTCCGCCAAAGAGAGGTAACGCGTCTTAACGCCCTCAAACACAGCATCCGCCTCTTCCTCCTTACCGAGGAAGAGTGCCACATACTTCACCCACTCAGCCTGCCCCAGCGGATGCGCCTCCTTATAGCCCAAGTGGGGCACAAGCGTGATGCCCGTCTCCTTGATGGCATCGTAGCCTCCACGCTTGAAAGGCGAGATGAAGATAATCTCGGGATGGGCGGCCAGAATCAGCTCCGTGTCGAAGTCGCCTTCCATACCGATTTTCACGATGCGTCCATCCTTCACGCGCCGACGGATATCCTTATTAAAGAGATTCTTCGTGCCTGTGATGCCCTTCACCACATCCAACGCCTCCAACGCCGTGAAGTTCGACAGCTGCAACATCGTCATCACGAGCGTCCGCTCCACAGGCACCTCCACCTTCGTGTAGCCTTCGGGCACGTCGGCCTCACACCCTTTCCGCACCAGCGCAAAGTGATAGCTCACAGGCATCTTGTCCTCATCCTTCTGCGGGTCAGCCACATCGACGAGCCTCACCCCATTCTCCAACGTCCTCACACGGAATCCCTTAGCATACTCCAACGGCATCGTCTCCACAGCCTCCGCATCAGCCGCTCCACGCCGCCCTGTCGGAGCCTGTCTGCAAGCCACCATCAGCAGCACGCCCACAAGGAGCAACACTTTTCTCATTGTCCGCATAGCAATTATAAATGTTTGATTGTTCATTGATTATAGTTCTCCCACATCCGCAAGTCCGTTCATCACCACATAAATAATAATGTCCGCCAACGACCGCGCATGCAGCTTCTCCATGATGTTCTTCCTGTGGGTGATGACCGTTGTGAGACCGATGTTCAGGCGGTCGGCAATCTCCTTGTTGATATAACCCTTTGCCAGCAGCATCGCCACCTCCACCTCGCGAGAGGACAGCACACGCTCATGAGCCGCCTCCATGCGTGCCTCGGGACGGGGCACACCATGCGGATGTCCCTGCCGATGCACAGCCAGCAGTGCCTTCACCAATGCCTTCTCCGTCTGGCACACATTCAGTGTCGGCACGCCAGCCACCTGCAAATCGCCATTCACCAGCACAATCACCCGACGTTTCCCGTCGCGGAAAAAGGCAGCATGCTCAAAGTAGATGCGCGATGCCACAAAGTAGTGTACGAACCGCCCCTCGTCAGCAGCCTCCAACTCATCGAAAGAGTTGAAGACACGCACGTCCACCCCTGGAATCATGTCAGCCAGTATCGGCTGCAGTCCCATGGCTGCCAAGATGTTGGAATCGACGATGGCTATCTCAAGATGCGGCATACTCACAGAGTTTCTGTGTGACAAAGGTACGAATTTTTCCATCATCGGTCATCATTCACCCTTCATAATTTGCCATTCGACTTCCTCTCAGCAGAAAAAAAGCACCTCGGATAGTCAATTCCGCATGGCAAATGATGACCGATGATGGAAAAAGCCCTACCTTTGTGCCATGTTCACATCCACACTTCTCGACTGGTTCGCCCTCCACGGGCGTGACCTCCCCTGGCGACACACACGCGACCCGTATGCCATTTGGCTGAGCGAGATTATCCTGCAACAGACTCGCATCCAGCAGGGCATGGACTACTGGCTGCGTTTCATGCAGCGGTGGCCACAGGTGGAGAACCTGGCCTCCGCCACCGAAGACGAGGTGCTGCGCGAGTGGCAGGGGCTGGGCTATTACAGCCGAGCGCGCAACCTGCACACGGCGGCACAGCAGATTGTGAAGAACGGGGCGTTTCCCTGCACCATCGTGACCATCAAGCAACTGAAAGGCGTGGGCGACTACACGGCAGCCGCCATCGGCTCCATCGCCTTCGGATTGCCAGCCGCGGTGGTCGATGGCAATGTCTATCGGGTGCTGGCTCGCCACTACGGCATCGACACGCCCATCAACACCACCCGAGGGAAGAAGCTCTTCGCCGAACTGGCACAATCGCTGCTCCCTGCCGACCAGCCAGCCGAGTTCAACCAGGCCATGATGGACTTCGGCGCCATCCAGTGTACCCCCACCTCGCCCAACTGCACCGCCTGTCCGCTGCAAGAGACCTGCGAGGCACGGCGCACGGGGCGCATCAACCAACTGCCCGTGAAAGAGAAGCGGCTCAACATCCAGACCGTTCGGCTCACCTATATATACATACGCTGCAACGGCAAGACCCCCATCAGGAAACGCCCAGCAGGCGGCATCTGGCAAGGGCTGTGGGAACCTGCCCAGCAGGACAGCCTCATCCCGTCCGCAACGCTGCTGTGCAAAGACGTGAAGCACGTGCTCACCCACCGCATCCTCCTTGCCGACTTCTATTTCATGGAGACAGACACCCCTCCCGTCTTGCCCGACGAATACATTTGGGTGGACGAAGCCGACCTTGACCAGTATGCCGTGCCGCGACTGATTGAGTTGCTGTGGGAAGCCATTCCCCGTTAGTCGAAAAGACTCCAGTACTTCTGCGAAAGTACTGGAGTACCGCTGGGAAAGTATTGCAGTACTTCAACAGAAGTACTGCCACGCCATTGCATACCCACATCCGAGTACAGACGCTGAGCCGTCCCAGTGCCTACGGGCTACAAATCCTAACAAATAAGGATTGTGGCGTAAGGCAGAAAGCCGTACCTTTGCAGCGTTTTCACACCCATCGGATGAAAACGCCTGACGCACAAGCGGAAGGCTGGACACCCGTCAAAACGACAAACTCTAATTATTATAAACAATGAAAGCAATTAAATTCTTAGCACTGATGCTGGTATCGTTACTCAGCATGACCGCATGCAGCGATGACGACAACGAAAAGCCGAAACTCATCATTGACCCTGTGGAGGACCTCCACGGTTACATCTTCGTTTCTTCTGGATTCTTCACCGATTCCTACTATGGAGACCATGCCCAGTTGAGCATCCGAGAAGAGAATGGCCAATGGACCGTGCTGTTCCAAGACCCACAATGGGGCAAGGCCACATTTGAGAATGTGAAGATTGACATGCCACACTTCTCCTATGTCGCATCAGGCACAGGTACTCTCGTCATGAAAGACCTCCACAGTGGCACAGAGAGCAGCTACGATGCCACCATCAGTGGCGACGTGACCAATCCCACCATCACCGCCCAAATCGGCAAGATGGGCACGGTCACCATCCAGTTCTTCGCAGGTCCTGCTTCCGAGGCTTGCAAACTGCAAGGAAACTACAAAGGCACCAACTCCGTCATAGTAGGCGGCACTTATGGCCCTTACACGGCTGACATCACCTGCAAAGTCACAGCCACCCCCGATAATACGCTCAACGTGGAAATACCTGAATACGTGCTGAATGATACCCAAATCGGCAATCTGACACTGGGCAAAGTGACCATCAAGAGTGTGTATTACGACTCGGCAAATGACCGCTTCTTCCGCCCCTATGGCAAGCTGGACAAACTGACCATGCACTTCAATTCAGACATGATGAATAGTGACACCGACGCACCCTTCACCGAAGACAGCGAGATTGAAGTGAAAATTACCGAAACGGGCATCAAAATCATCAACACCTTTAGGGTGGGCGGTATGCCATTCCCCATTGTCGCCACCTTTGAAGGAACACTTGTAAGTGGAAATTAACCAGAGCAAATATCACAAAGGAGCAGAGAACCAGCACGTTTGTTGGCTCTCCGCTCCTTGTGTTCTTCTTGTTGCGACGCTGATGCTGGCTGTGTCCGCTTGCCACGGAGTGTTGGAGGAGCTATACGACGAGCCAACCGACAACGTGAGCATCAAACAGGGGCAACTCTACGTCAATGCCTCCAGTTGGCTCGACTGGTACTACATCGACTTCAATGCCGCCAGTGCCGTTGTGCGCTATGGCATCCCTACCGAAGCGTCGGCAGACGATGACTCCGCCACACCCTCCTCGGGCATCTACACCTACTGGTACGACATCTTCGGCATCGGACTCTCCAACCACGACTTCCGTGGCTTCATGCCCACCGCTCCCCAACCAGCCCGACGCTTGGCACATCGCCGTGCATCGCAACAACGTGCGCACCAACGGCGGAGCGGCATACGAGACTTCCTACACCTCCATGCAGGACCTGCCCGAAAGCAGCGAGGCTTTCGCCGACGCCACTTTCACCGCAGACGAGTGGAATCAACTGGACGTATGGGCTGTACAAAGCAGGATGCTCCAAGGTCTTATCGGCAATCAAGGCATCGAGGTAAACCCCGTGCTGTCGAAGTGGCTGGTCATGGACATCCCCCCCATGCCGCCTGCCTTTACGCTCAACAACCATGTGTTCATCGTGCGGTTTGCAGATGACACCTGTGCCGCCATCCAGCTGGAGAACTACCAAAGCCCGACGGGCATCAAGTGCTGCCTGACCATCAACTACAAGTATCCGTATTGAGCGAGAAGCGAGACATGAAGAAGGGTCTATTATACATATTATTTATTGGGGCGACACTCATCTGCCATGCACAGCAGCTCGACTCGGTGTTCTACCTGAACGACGTGGTGGTGACAGGCACGCGCACACCGAAGTTGCTGAAGGACACACCCATACAGACACGCCTCATCACCGCAGCCGACATCGAAAAGGCGGATGCGACCAACGTGGAGGACCTCCTGCAACAGGAAATGCCGGGCGTGGAATACTCTTACGTCATGAACCAGAAGAAGCACATGAACCTCAGCGGCTTTAGCGGTCAGGGCATCCTCTTCCTCATCGACGGCGAGCGGCTGGCTGGCGAAACGACGGACGATGTGGATTTCACCCGTCTGAACATGGCTAACGTGGAGCGCATCGAGATTGTGAAAGGAGCTACCAGTGCCCTCTATGGCAGCAGCGCAGGGGGCGGTGTCATCAACATCATCACGAAGGAACAGACGCAGCCGTGGACACTGAACCTGAACGCCCGACTGGCGCGCCACAACGATCGGCGACTCGGAGGCACCTACGGCACAAGGGGAAAGTGGCTGCAAAACACGCTGAATGTACACCACACTTCCACCGACAACTTCAATATAGACAATGCGCCCAACCCTGCCACCCAAGTGGTCACCACCATCTATGGCGACCGCACATGGAACGTCAAGGACAGGCTTGTCTTCACCCCCACGGAGCATCTTCGGCTTGTTGGTCGCGCAGGTTATTTCTACCGCGAGCAGACCCGCACCGCCGACAGCCCCGAGCGATACCGTGACTTCTCAGCAGGCTTGCGAGGCTTTTGGGACATCAGCCACAGCGATGACCTTGAACTATCCTACTCGTTCGACCAATACGATAAGTCCGACTACTACAAGATTCCCCACCTCGACGTGCGCGACTACAGCAACGTACAAAACATCTTCCGCGCCCTCTACAACCACCATTGGAACACGGGCAGCATCCTCACCATCGGCACCGACTTCATGCACGACTATCTGATGAGCAAGAACTTAGGCAGCAACATCGAAAGCCAAAACACCTTCGATACCTTCGCACAGTACGACTGGCTCATCAACCACCGCTGGGAACTGGTCGGTGCTTTGCGCTACGACTACCTGTCGGACAGCCACGACGCTCACGTCACGCCTAAACTGACAGCACGCTACCAGCCCATCAGCAACCTCAACCTGCGTCTTGGCTACGGCATGGGCTTCCGTGCGCCGGCCTTGAAAGAGAAGTACTACAACTTCGACATGGCAGGGGCTTGGATTATCCAAGGCAACCCCGACCTGAAGGCGGAAGTGAGCCACAACCTCAACGCCTCCGCCGACTACACCACGGGGGCTTATAACTTCACGGTGGCAACCTACTACAACAATGTCCACAACAAGCTCGCCACAGGCGTTCCGTACTATCAGAAAGGCGATGACAAGCAACTCTATCTCAACTACATAAACCTAACGGACTACTCCGTCTATGGCGGCGAGGCGACTGCGCAAGCCCGATGGAGCAACGGACTCAGTGCTCGCCTCTCATACGCCTACACCAACGAGCAACTGCCCAAGGACACAGACGGCAACACCGTCAACAGCCAATACATCCCCGCCCGCAAGCATTCCCTCACCGCCCGTATCGACTGGGACAAGCAATGGACCCAACGTTACAGCCTTCGCCTCTCGCTCAACGGCCGCTTCCTCTCGGGCGTGAAGAACGTGGAGTTCATCGACTACTATGACATCTCGAAAGGGGCAAAAACCATCCACTACCCTGCCTACACCCTCTGGAAACTCTCTGCCGTACAGCGTTTTGGCACTGCCTTCAGATGGACACTCGCCATCGACAACCTCTTCAACTACCGCCCCCGCTACTACTACTTCAACAGCCCCATGACCGATGGACTCAACTGCATGACGACCTTTTCGGTGGACATCGACAGGATCTTCACGCAGCACAAATAATTCGCTCCAGCCCTCCCCTTTGTCTTTCAACAGGGAGGCATAACATCGACCACAAAACACCGCTGTCTTCGGCAGGCTTCCACAGCCACAAAATCGGAGTCCCCGACTCCGACCGACCGATGTCCCCGACTCCGATTCATCGGAGTCGGGGACATCGATTTTGAAGGGCTTTCAGAAGGGGATTGTTTCACTACCTTAATGTATTTACAGGACATCCCTGAATAAGGAAATGTTTTCACTATATGTTTTGCCATCTAAACAAAAAATAAGCAGAAGTCATTCGTAAAAGAAAAAAACTTTGTAACTTTGTACTTAATAAGATTTATTTTATAGAAAATCCACAAAGAGAAATATGAGTAGTGTCTTTTACATAAAAAAGTTCAAGGATGTCTTGAACTGCGACCAAGATGACCCTGAGGAATCACATTGGCGTAAACGCCGAGAAGATTTATTGAATAACAGCATAGACACAGAGGAACGAGAACTCATTCCATTATTGGACATGAGAGTGGAGTTTATATGTCCTTTGAAGAGGGCTGTTGGGCACATTTACCAAAGAACAAAAGAAGATGACATTGCCCAAAACAATAATTGGCAAAATTCTCCATCAAGTGACAAACTGTTAACTATAGAAGAGCTTTTCAACAAACTAACTTGTGATGTTTCTCCAGACACGGCAAAAAGAACCATAAATAATTTAGATTGTACACCAATTATTAAAAGTGATTTGTTACATTGCATTGAAACCGTGAATTTTGTTGCGTTCGACAAGTTAATCAGAGATAATAATATTGATTTTGACTGTGGACAAAATATTTGTTCTCATATTACCTCTTGGCAAGATACAAGGGAATCACTGTATAAAGATATTGATGATTTCATAAAAACGAAGGGGATAAATCAAACACCCGAAGAGCTTAAGTTATGTAGTTGTGAAATCCTCGACATAATCAGCGACAACTATGATAAAATGCTAAAACAAGAAGGTGTTCCCGAAGAAGAAGCAGAGATTGCCAAATCTGTCTTCTTAGAACAAGAAAAAGAAATAGTGAGATTGCTCAACAAGGGCATGATAAAGGAAGCATGGATTCCAGAGATCCTTGTACAGTCCGTCTTAGTACTCGCCGCATTGCAGCAGTTGCATGTCGAGAAAAAACTACTCCGCTCTGAAGTCCGTCGTTTGCAAGCATTCGTTCAAGAGAGAAAAAATAATTCCCCGATGATAGCAGGAATAATATCAATGATTACAGAAGGGGAATTCCTAACTGACAATTTCTCTATTACTCAAGAAAATGTAGATTACTATCATCTAAACAATCTAATTTGTGAATCGGCGAAGAACATCCAACCACAAAGAGCTACAAACAGAATGATTGAGCATCAGCCTATGATACCCTCTTTAGCACAGGAAAAGAATGTAAAAAGTAAATATTGCCTGAGCAACGGTTTTTGTTTTGAAGAAAAATATGCACAGTATGTTGACGATGAGGTAATAAATGTGCTTAATAATGCTATAGAGAAGAGTTTGATATCACAGAAACTGGATGGAGAGAACTTGAAATGGAACGCCTCTCGTACCTTGTGTGAATATCTATTCAGGTTGTTATTCGCAAAAGATCATCCAGAAGAACAGGGAAAGAATCAAACGAAATGGTGCAGCGGTGGAAAATTAGACTCATTCTGGGGTGACGTGATTGTGATTTACAAGCAAAACGGAGAAAAATCGCAAATGGAATTTGGAGTGACAAGACGTAAATATACAGCAGAGAACGGGAAATTCCTCCCTAATGAACATGAAAAAATAGAAGCACTATTTTCCGAAAGTTGGCGGAAAAACAACCATTGGGAATTAAAAAAAGAGGCTGCGCATTAAGCGTTGCCTCTTTTATATAATCATCATTTGCACACGTTCTAACGTACTTTTAACGTACCTTTAGCGTACCTCTAACATACCACAGAACATTTGGAGCGGTTCTAAAATCTCCATACCTTTGCACCCGAAAGCTGAGAAAATCAAAGCCAGCTCTCAAAACAAAAGGATGGCAACATCAACAACAAGCGTTGCATCAGGTGCAACCATAGAACAAACCATTTTGAATGGGGTAGGCAAAAAGACACGCATCGCCTTTCAGCGAGGTGAAATCTCTGCATCGAAAGTGAAGAGTATTTATGCTCACAACTTGAAAGAGGCAGAAGAGTTCTGCGCCTTTGGACTGAAGGTGAGTGATTTGCGTTCACTGCTGTGCTCTTGCCACAACCCTATCTTGAAGGTCAAGATTGAGGAGTGCATCAAAGCATTTGAGACGAAATCGCACATGAGCCGCGACCAAAACAAACAGAGCATTGAGAAGTTGAACAACTTTCTTTCCAATGCCATTGGGGGAGTCGGGTTAAAACGTGTCATCAGAATCTTGAGGAAGAAGGCAAGAAAGAGCAAAGGAGGTAATCTATGAACGCAAGTCACTGTTGCTTGATAAAATTGCCTATTGGCTTGATGGTACGAACTGGAAGTATGGCTACAACGCAAACTGTGGCAAGAACGCCTCATGATATTATGTGTACTTACCAAATGGTGTTCAGTTGTCGTGACATAGCACAGACTACAACCTCTACCAGAGATTCCCCTATCTTGCAACCCAATGGGATGGCAAGGTTTGCTCGATGATGGAGAAGCTGTTGGCGTATATCAACCAAAAACACGCTTCACTTTTCACACCTGCAACAGTATGTGCAGTCACTTAATAAGAGATAATTAACATTATTAACAACTTTAAAAATATTTGGTAATTATATATAAAAAATATGGAAAGAAAATATATCCTGACTGACGCAATGAGTCTTAAAGAGATTTGTTCAGCAGTTTATGAAGCGGACATTAAATACAAAAGAATTGTTGGAAGAGAAGCAATAAAAAAGTTTATCGAATCCAACGCAGACCAGATTACCAGTAAAATAAGGAGAGAAAGCTATTCTTATGGACTCTCTCTAATTACTGGGTATCAATTCCCCACCATAGGCTCAAAAGAAGGAATTGTAGATATAGCAAGAGGTGGGGCAGTAATAAATGTGGGTATTGCCAATCCCAATAGAGTGGACACAAATGACCTATCAAATTGGGATAATGAAAAATTGGAATTAGAATTAAGGATACTATATATAAACTAATAAAAAACATAACATGAAAATTAAAAGAACACTCATGATTACAGGAGGCATTGCAGCAGTGGCTGCTGTAGGTACAATCGGCTTCGTTTATGGGTATAAACCCAAACCCGGAATCCCATGCCAGCGATCGATCCCTCGTGCGAGCAGACGGTGTTCCGAAAACTGCTTACAATTCAGCTCCAAGAGCCAACTTGCAGTGTATAGTTCAGCTTGTTTATTATAGCATAAAAAATAGGAAAATAAAGATTTATTATCCTTATGAAATGAACGGGAAGTTTTACACAGGGAGTCGTAATATTCGCCCTGCAAAATCAGCATGAGTATGATTGACTTAGAAGAATTAGAAAACGAAATTGAGAATCGGTTGGACAACGACCTCGATTTTGAACTTGGGTACGAACTAAACTCCTATCATAGTGGCGATGTGGATATCGTAGATGTGGATATCGACATGGAAGATAACAATTATCCTGATGACTTTGACGAAGACGTTGAAGATATCATCGATGACATTGCTGAAGATTGGGGAGGGGAGTATTCTTGGGAGGGCTGGTGCATAAGTATTAGTATTCCTGACTAAAACGCGTATGAAAAAGAACTATCGCTTCTTTCGGCTTCTGCCTTTAATAGCATTAGTGTTTGGCACTGCATTTTGTGCAGACAAAGCACTTTGGGGCGACATCACCTCTATCTCTAGAGGGATTTATGCAACCATCAGCGTCCTTCTGTACGTCTTCATGCTCTGCTTACCATTCATATCCATGAGAATGAAAGGGAAACAAATCACTTTTAAGGAGTATATAAAAGACCTTATGGATGCCAGTTAAAAAATCAGATCTAAGATAAACCGCACCCCAAAAGTTTAGAGTCTAACTTTTTGGGTGCGGTTCATTACCGTTCTCACAGTCCCTTAAACTCAAAGTGCTGGTAATCTTTGCATGTGCGCCAATCGCCACCCCAAGTAAAGCCTTGCTCGATGAAAAGGCGGACACAGAGGTCGTTGCGAGTGATTTTGTAGCAAAAGTCCTTCGTGCGGTCACAATAGGGTTTGCCCGTAGAAGGCTGCACATAGCGCGTGCCGTCCTTTCGGTCTTTATAGTAGGGATTGTAAAGCGAGTTGATATCCACCGCCAAACCACGGGCGTGCTTGGAGAGTTTGGCACTGCCCGCCACAGCACGATAGCAGAAGCAAGAGGAGTTGTTGGCACGCATTTGTGTCTCATCGTCAGCATTATAGACATCGGGCAGGAGCATCCGCTGAATGGGATAGCGGTGTTCGTAGAGTGTGCGCAGGATATATATCAGACGGGCGGCTATCTGCTGGTTGCACACCATTTCGCCCAAATGAGTCTTACCGTCGTAATCCCAATGCAAGGCACGGATATAGCGCAGGTCTTTGCGCCCGATATGGGGATTGTCCTTGTAGGTCTTGCCCTGCATACGAGTCCACACAACGTCGGGGATGGGTTCGCTGGCAAAACAAGCATCCAAACCGCCAAAAGCATCGACTTCCTCCGCTGTCACAGTGGCACCAGCTTGCCAACGAATCAACGCCTCGCCATCAGGAGAGAGCGGAACTGCCACGCACGGATAAGCACCGCACAAGCAGAAGACAGCAAGGAGTACACAGAAGGAGGGCATCACGCCCAATCGTTTGATTTTCATACAATACACTTATTTAACGGGTTGAACCATCAAGCGGCAAGTGCCACAATAGCGGAGCAGCATCCATTGTACCCAAGGTGGCATGAGACAAACACATTATAAATAATGTATAAGTCCATTTCACTTGCCTGCTTGCAAAAGTACATCAATTCGGGCATACACACAAAAGATTCCTTGCCTTTTAAGAAAAAGAGTGACAATACGATACGCCTATGACGCATTTTTAGTATCTTTGCAATCGAAAGGATTGACAAGACCTTTAGCCCTATGCACACCCTACTCGACGTTCACACTCACACCATCGTGTCAGGCCATGCGTTCTGTACCCTCAACGAAATGATTGCTGAGGCACAACAGCATCATTTGGCGTTGTTTGGCGTGACCGAACACGGACCTGCCATCCCAGGCACTTGTCCCGAAATCTATTTCCGCAACCTGCATGTAGTGCCCCGTCAGTATGGCGACATGCGTCTGCTGCTTGGAGCGGAACTGAACATCATTGACTATGAGGGCAATGTAGATATCACCGACCCATACACGCTCAACAGCATGGATCACGTCATCGCAGGTCTTCACCAACTCTGCTACACCGATGGCACCAGAAAACAGAACACTTCCGCCCTGCTGGGTGCCATCGAGAATCCCCACATCCACATCATTTCGCATCCATGCGATGGCACAGCCTCTGACTTCGACATCGAAGCCGTTGTGCTGGCAGCCAAGCGTACAGGCACACTCCTCGAACTCAACAGCAGCTCGCTCAACCCCGTGCGCCACAAGGAACTGGCTCACCCCCTGTTCCTTCAGATGCTCCGCCTCTGCAAACAGCACGAAGTGCCTATCATCCTCGGCAGCGATGCCCATCACACCTCCGCCATTTGCGACTACCACTTTGCACTGCTCCTCCTCACAGAGGCAACCTTTCCTGATGCGCTTGTCATCAACGACAAACCGCAGGATTTCCTCCAAATCATCGGGAAATGAGGAACGTTCCTCCCCTTTTCCGCCTTTTTTCGGCTCAAAGCGAAAAAAAACAAGGAAAAGTTTTGCCACTAACGAAATAAGCCCTACCTTTGTACTCGCAAACGAAAAAGACATAAGTCTTCATCGCAAAAACAACCAAGTTGGTGCCATAGCTCAGTTGGTAGAGCATCGGACTGAAAATCCGTGTGTCCCCGGTTCGAATCCTGGTGGTACCACTATACAAAGAAAGGTCTGCTAACTCATGAAGAGTTAGCAGACCTTTCTTTATTCACAGATGACAACGATAGCAAGAAAGAAACGATAAAACAATACAATAAAGACGATGAGTTTTACATTAAAAGCATTGAGTTTGGCGGCAGCTGTGTCGCTTGCCACAACAAACATGACCGCCCAAACGAAGACGGAGGGTGGCTGGAAGGACTTCGGTGTCCTAAATAATGATACCGTCATTAGTATGAATTGCCAAGAACTATCTACCGACAACAGGACAAAGTTGTTCTATGCCGATTTCAGAGAGGAGTTCAACATTTCTCTGTCCATGCGGTTCAATACGCTGGTTACAGAGCAGGCATTCCTTTGCAAGGAAGGATTGCAGGGCGAGCTGTTTGCTGACCTCACCATCGGTTATGACCCTGGCACGGAACAGATTTTTGCCGAGGTGAAAGACGAAGAGGGCAAACTGCATCGTGTGTTGGCTGGCAAGAAGGTGACGGCTGGCGAGTGGTTCGATGTGTCGGTAAAGGCTGCTCATGACAAGAAGAAGCACATGTCGCAACTCACGTTGGCGGTGAAGAATCAACAGGATGAAGAGGTTCGGACAGCGCGTTACAAGGGCTATGCACTGAGGTATCATGTAAGTCGGTGGGTCGTAGGACATGGCTTTCCTGGAGGATTCCCAAACTCTTTACAGGTGCGCAACGGAGAGATTAAGAACCTTTCCATTGCTGGTGTGGGCAAGGAACGCGTGAAGGGGCAGAACCCGATTTTTACTGACCAATTTACGGCCGACCCTGCATGCACGGTCATTGGCGACAGGATTTATGCGTATGTGGGCGTAGATAAGGCTGGTGTGGGCGGATGGTTCTATATGCCACACTGGGTGGCGTATTCGTCCAAGGACATGGTGAATTGGGAGAACCACGGAGTGGTGCTGAGGGCGGCAGACTTCCCCAACGCCAAAGCGGGCAGTGCATGGGCTGCGCAGGTGGTGGAGAAAGACGGAAAGTATTATTATTATGTGACGCTGGACAATGCCGATGATGGCTTGCACAAGATTGATGTGGCGGTAAGCGATTCTCCCACAGGTCCTTTCGTGCCCGTACACAAAGAAGGTGAGAAGCCCATCGTGACGGACGATATGACTACCAATTCGCACAGAGGGAATGCGGACATCGACCCCACGGTGCTCATCGACGACGATGGACAGGCATACATTGCATGGGGCAATGGCGATTGCTATATGGCAAAGTTGAAGCCCAACATGACGGAGATTGACGGAGAGTTGTGGCACGTCGGCTTGCGCAACTATTCCGAAGGGCCGTGGCTATTTAAGCGAAAGGGTATATATTATAATGTATATGCCGCCGATGCACCCGGCGTGCAGCCAGAGCAGATAGCCTACTCCACGGCTACTGACATTCGCGGTCCGTGGACGTACCGAGGCATACTGACGAGCTGTGCCAAGTATGGCTTCACTATCCATCCGTCCGTCAACAAGTTCAAGGGCAAGTGGTATTTCTTCTATCATGATGGTTCGTATATGCTGAACGGAGAGCCTGGTGGCGATTGCAGAAGGCAGGTATGCGTGGAAGAACTGCATTTCAATTCCGACGGAACCATCAAGCCTATCACGCTGACGGAGAAGGGCTTGTCAAAGAAGAAGTAAAGAGATACAACGGAAATAGACAAAAGATATGCCGACTCGGTTAGAATCACTTCTGGTCGAGTCGGCACGAGAATATATGTAAGAATTGAATGAAATGTTCGTCTATACAACGATTGCCTTATGCGTCGATGTTTGCGTAGGTGGCGTTCTTCTCAATGAACTCGCGGCGTGGTCCTACATCCTCACCCATCAACATGGAGAAGGTATAGTCGGCTTCAGCCGCATCGTCGATAGTCACCTGTTTCAAGAGGCGCGTTGCTGGGTTCATCGTCGTCTCCCATAGCTGTTCGGGATTCATCTCACCCAAACCTTTGTATCGCTGCACCTTAATCTTGTCCTCCTGTCCCTCACCATAGGTATCGATGAAGCGTTGAAGGGCTGACTCGTCATAGCAGTACTCGCTAATCTTTCCCTTCGTACACTTGTATAGGGGAGGAGTGGCGATGTAGAGACGACCGTCGCGAATCAGCTGTGGCAAGAAGCGGAAGAAGAGCGTCATGAGGAGCGTGTCGATGTGTGAACCATCGACATCGGCATCGGTCATGATGATAGTCTTGTAGTAACGCAGTTTGTCATAATTAGCCTCCTTTTGGTCTTCGGGATTCAAACCGAACTTCACGCCCAGTGCTTGAAAGATATTGTTTACCTCCTCATGCTCAAAGGCTTGATGCCACTTCACACGCTCCACATTGAAGATTTTACCTCTGATGGGGAGAATGGCTTGGAAGTGGCGGTCACGACCTTGCTTGGCAGAACCACCTGCCGAATCACCCTCGACAATGAACATTTCGCAGTTGGCAGCGTCCTTGTCCGAGCAGTCAGCCAGTTTGCCAGGCAGACCGCCACCCGTCATCGGGTTCTTGCGCTGCACCTTCTCGCGTGCTGCACGGGCAGCAACACGGGCTTCTGCGGCTAACACTACCTTGTCGATGACCATCTTAGCCTCCTTCGGGTGTTCCTCCAAATAGTAAGCCAATGCCTCGCCTACGGCTTGCTGCACAGCACCAGCAACCTCGCTATTACCCAGCTTCGTCTTCGTCTGACCCTCGAACTGAGGTTCAGCCACCTTTACACTGATGACAGCCGTCAAGCCCTCGCGGAAGTCCTCGCCACTAATCTCTATCTTCTGCTTCTCCAGCTTCTCCGTGATTTTGTTGTCATCGGCGTACTTCTTGAGCACACGCGTCAGTGCCGTGCGGAAGCCCTGCAAGTGAGTACCACCTTCTATCGTGTTGATGTTGTTGACATAAGAGTGGATATTCTCGCTGTAAGAGGTGTTGTACATGATAGCCACCTCGATGGGCGTGTTCTGCTTCTCGGTGTTGAGGTAGATTACATCGTCGAAGAGGCAGGTGCGCGTGGAGTCAATGTAGCGCACGAAGTCCTTCAAGCCGCCTTCGCTGTAGAAGACTTCCTGCCGGATGCCCTCAATGCCCACCTCGGCATTCTTGTCCAAACGCATGTCGGTGAGCGTGATGCTGATACCAGCATTCAGGTAGGCAAGCTCACGCATGCGGTTCGCCAAGATGTCATACTTATAGGTAGTCGTGATGAAGATGCTGTTGTCGGGCCAAAACTGCTGACGCGTGCCACGCAGTCCAGTCTCGCCCACCACCTTCACGTCGTAGAGCGGCTTGCCCTTCTCATATTCCTGTTGGTATATCTTTCCGTCACGGAACACCTGCGAGGTCATGTGTGTAGAGAGCGCGTTCACGCAACTCACACCCACACCATGCAGACCGCCTGACACTTTGTAAGAGCCTTTGTCGAACTTACCGCCAGCGTGAAGCACAGTCATCACCACTTCCAGCGCGCTGCGATGCTCCTTCTCGTGCATATCGACCGGGATGCCTCGTCCGTTATCCTGCACCGTGATAGAATTATCTTCGTTGATGGCCACTTCGATGTGCGTACAGAATCCCGCCAACGCCTCATCAATAGAGTTATCGACGGTCTCATACACAAGATGGTGCAGGCCCTTCTCGCTGATGTCGCCTATGTACATGGCGGGGCGTTTCCTTACGGCCTCCAAACCCTCCAGGACTTGGATGTTACTGGCGGAATACTCCGCCCCGTTCATCTGAGTTTCATCCATTGTTATTCTCCTCTTAATGATTCTCTTTTTACGTTACAAAGTTACGAATATTTCCTGACACACCGAAAGAAAACACGAAGAAAATCTCCACCGCGAAAGGAAAAAGCCCCAAACCAGCCCTTCGGTGGCAAACAAAAAGGACGGGACGCTCTTTCGTGTCCCGACCTTTTGTCTCTAATGAATATTTTAATAGTGTATAGAAGATTCCTTCGCTTAGCCCAACTTAGCAATCAGCTTGGCCGTATTCGACTTGAGGTTTGCAGCCTTCTTCCAGTGGATGATGTTCTGCTTAGCCAACTTGTCCAGCATCTTTTGGAGCTTCGGGAACATTTCCTGTGCTGTAGCCTTATCCTTCTCGTTGCGGATGTCGCGGAGATAACTACGCATAGTCTTTGCATAGTAGCGGTTGTGGAGTCTGCGCTTCTCGTTCTGGCGGATGCGCTTCAGACATGACTTGTGATGTGCCATTTTGTTTTGATTTTTGAGTTTAATGTAATAATGTTTGTTGATTAGCCCCACATAGAGAGGCTGGTGGAGTTCGATGTGGTATGGCGCTGTGACCTCGCACCCATCTCCACAAAAAAATGGTAGCCCGTAGGAGAGTCGAACTCCTCTTTAGAGAATGAAAATCTCTCGTCCTAACCGATAGACGAACGGGCCAACCGAACAGCAACTTTTCAAATTGCGAGTGCAAAGGTAATGCCTTTTTCTGACATGACCAAACAAAACGGCAAAAAAATCAGCGGGCAACAGCAGTTTTTGTTCAATCCACCACCTTCGATACGGATTTTGATGCTTTGACCCATGCGCAACTCCTTTGTTAAGCATGACGAATGACCACCCCACCCTCTTGCCATCAGAAGAAAAGAGGGTGGATAACAAACAGGCTTCGTTCTTCATGAGAGAACGGAGCCTGTCCTATTATATATAATGGTGGTGAAACGGATATCTTTACTTTACATAGGCTTTGAAGGTCTTCTTTCCTGCTTTCACTATCACAACGCTGTTGGGTTCAGCAGTGAATGACGCAGTGCCACCATCGGCAGATGCCTTGCCGAGCATACGACCATCAACGGTGTAGCATGACACCTGTGTGCCGTCTGCAAGACCTGATACAACGATGTTGCCATTGCTGGTATTGAGGGCGATGCCGAGTTCAGGAGTTCCTTCAACACTGACTTGTTCATCGGTCAAAGGCAGTATTGTACCAAAATCCTTCCAAGGTTTTGTGGATTTATAGATGTCAAGCAATTCTTTGGGGACATACAGAGTGGCATCTTCGATGGGAGTCATCGCAAATAAATAATTATCGTTGATTACGTTTTCCATCTTGCAAATGACTATTTTAAGGGAGGAGCAGCCCCAGAAGCAGTTCCACCCCAAGCTTGTCACGGACGATGGAATCTCTACCGACGTGAGGGAGGAGCAGTCTGAGAAGCAGTCCCGTCCCAAGCTCGTCACGGACGATGGAATCTCTACCGACGCAAGGGAGGAGCAGTTACGGAAGCAGTATTCTCCCAAACTCGTCACGGACGATGGGATGGATACTGACGTGAGGGAGGAGCAGTCACGGAAGCATTGATCTCCCAAGCTTGTCACGGGCGATGGAATCTCTACCGATGTGAGGGAGGAGCAGCCACGGAAGCAGTCCCGTCCCAAGCTCGTCACGGACGATGGGATGGATACTGACGTGAGGGAGGAGCAGCCTGAGAAGCATCCATTTCCCAAGCTTGTCACTTGATATTCTTTCCCTTCATAAATGACAAACTCTGGAATAATGACCTCCGTTGCCTCTCCCCTATATTGGGCAAGAGATGCTTCCTGGGTTTCCGTGTCACGGCTGTAAGTAAAGCCGTCATCTGTTGTGTACTCGAAGGTTTCCGCCTTCATTGTGCAACTAATCATCGCTAATAGGGCGATGAGCACTGATTTGATTGTGAAATGTTTTTTCATCGTTTTATTGATGTTAAGATGCCGCGGTCCTCCCCTCGTTGGCAGTTAATTGAAATGGAAAAGCGTAGGAGTCTGTACTTGTCGCCGTCCCACTTTCTGAGGCTTCTCGCATTGCCTTGGTCGTCGGACGGCAACGCAGAAGCCCACGCTTGTATATACAATAAATGTATTCAGCAGTATCCCTGACGGAATATCTGCCGAACGCAAAACATTGCATATTCACGGGCATCTACCGCTGCCTTGCCCTTGACGACCAATGAAACTTTGCGAGAATTTCAGAAAGTCAAGAAACAAGCGCTTCGTAAACGCTTCTTTAATGTATGTTCACCGCATCCCTCCTCACCAGCCCCTCGCTCGGGACTTTTCTGCGAATCGGTCTGCGGTTGCAAAAGTACGACTTATTTTTGGAATGCACAACAGGCATGAGGGGAAAGAGAGGAAAACGGAAGATTCAATCGTCCGAGTTCAGCAATAGAATCTACCATTAACGTAAGTTTGACGGAAAATATCCATGAATTATTATTGGACAAATTATTGCGCATTATTGCCTATTATTGTCCAAAGAAGACAACACCCCCTTGATGTTTCGGTCGCAAGCGACCTTGGTGGACAAACAATAATTGGCAATAATGCGCAACAATTTGACTCAATAATAATCAGTGAGAGCGGAAAAAATACTCATGAGACAGGACACAAGTCGCTTCTGTACGCAGTGCGCTTCCACAGCCTCTAAATCGGAGTCCCCGACTCCGACCGACCGATGTCCCCGACTCCGATTGGTCGGAGTCGGGGACATCGATTTTGGTGCCCTTTTTGAGGGGTGGAAGGTGGATTGGTTTTGAGGGGTTGGTTATTGCGCCTTTTCAGATTATCATAAATATGATTATCATGTTTTCGGTAAAACTCTTCGGGGGATTCATTGGAGTGTAAGAGAGAATTGATTAACTTTGCAGGCAGAACCCTAAACGCTGAAAGTGTATGGTAAATCCGTTTGTGACGAAGGGGTATGCAGGGGCTGAATACTTCTGCGACCGTGTGAAAGAGACGCAAGACTTGGTGCAGCTGCTGACCAATGAGAACAATATGGCACTGATTTCTCCTCGGAGGTTGGGGAAGACTGACCTGATACGCCATTGCTTCAACCAGCCAGCCATCAAGGAGGGCTACTACACGTTCATGATTGACATCTATGCCACGGGGTCGCTGCGCGACTTCGTGAATGTGTTTGGCAAGGCTATCCTGGAGGCGTTGAAGCCACGGGGTCGCAAAGTGTGGGAGCTGTTTGTGGCGGCGTTGAAATCGTTGCAGCAGGAGCTGACGTTCGACATGAACGGCATCCCTGTCTGGAGCCTCGGGATGGGCAATATGGAGAACCCTGCCATCACGCTGGATGAGATTTTCAATTATTTGGATTCGGCTGACAAGCCTTGCTTGGTGGCGATAGACGAGTTTCAGCAAATCACGCAATATCCCGACGGGCAGAACATTGAGGCGGCTCTGCGCACACGCATCCAGCGGTGTCAGAACGCAACGTTTGTCTTTGCCGGCTCGAAACGTCATCTGATGGGCGAGATTTTCACTTCGCCGTCTCGCCCCTTCTATCAGTCGGTCATCACGATGGGCTTGACACCCATTTCGGAGGAGAAATACACGGAATTTGCCGTGCGGCTGTTTGAGCAACATGGCAAACAGCTGGCGGAGGAGGTGGTACACGAGGTGTATAGCCGCTTCAGCGGGGTCACTTCGTGCTTGCAGCGTGTGATGAACGTGCTCTATTTCCGCACGGAACGGGGCGGGCGTTGCACACTGGAGGGTGTGAATGACACGATTGATTATCTGCTGGACCTTTATTCGGAGAACTATGAGACGCAGCTTTCGCAGATGTCGGAAAAGCAACGCATCGTTTTCCGTGCCATTGTGGCAGAGGGCAAGGCGAAGAACGTGACGGGCGGTGCTTTCATCAAGAAGTATCACCTATGGTCAGCCAGCAGCGTGATGTCTGCCCTGAAAGCGTTGCTCGACAAGGATTTCGTCACGCAGGAGGATGGGGCTTACATGCCATACGACCAGTTCTTTGCGCTGTGGCTGCAACGGATGCAGGGTTGAATGGTCTGATTCTTATATATTTTCATAGCTGATTATGCAGGAGACGCTTCGAGGGATAGTACTTCGCACGGTGAAGTATGGCGACCATTCGCTCATAGCCGATTTGTTCACGGACAGTCATGGGCGGCAGTCGCTCATGATTTCCACGGCTCGTGCCAAGCGTTCGGTTCGCAGCGTGTCGTTTTGGCAACCGCTCTCGATGGTCGAGTTCAGTGCCGAACTGCGCCCCAATGCGGGTCGGCTGCCGCGTCCTGCCGATGTGCGCGCTTATTACAACTACATGGACCTCCCCTTCTCGCCTGTCAAATCGACCCTTGCCCTCTTTCTCTCCGAGTTTCTCTGTGCCGCCCTGCGCGAGGAGAAGGAGAATCTGCCACTCTATTATTATATTGAGTCCTCGCTCCAGTGGCTCGACTTGGCGGAGTCGCCCTCCTCGTTGGCGAACTTCCATCTTGCTTTCCTCATGCACCTCAGCCGTTTCTTGGGCATCTACCCTAACCTTGACCAACCCGACCACTACTTCGACCTCTTGGCTGGCACGTATCTGGACCGCCAGCCGCCTCATGCCCATTTCTTGAAACAGACCGAGGCGCGTGCGCTCCCCGTGCTGTTCCGCATGGATTATCCCACCATGCACCTTTTCCGTTTCTCGCGTTCGGAGCGTCAGCGCATCCTGCATGTCCTCAACGAGTATTACCGTCTCCACGTCCCGAACTTCCCCGAACTGAAATCGCTGGAGGTCTTGCAGGAGCTGTATTCATAGCCGCTCATGCCTTGGACGGACAATGGAGGTTGGCGGTCGCTTAAAAGACCTTAAAAGCGTGGCGATTCCTGCTAAAGAAGCATAAAAAAGTTGTGCCGCAGCGGAAGAGGGCGTAACTTTGTGGCGCATTCTTCGGGAAGACGATGGCATCCATCCGTATATATATAATAATGTGGTTCGCCAGCTGGCTACAGGTCGGTTGGCTGCGTGCTGCGCCCCTGCCGCAACCGAAGCCTGTACACATTGAGGTGAGGGGATGGAACAGGATGATGAACTTTTGGCTGACCGGCCTCTAAAAGAAGGAGGAGCAGAAAGTAAAGGCCGAGTTTCTGCGCGACGGCGTGGTAG
>CAMWJL010000028.1 GCA_947174565.1 uncultured Prevotellaceae bacterium
CCGCCGACCCACGCATTACGAATGCGTTGCTCTACCAACTGAGCCAATTCGGCAAGGCAAATAGCAAAAAGACAGTGCCTTTTGTTAAAAGCGATGCAAAGGTAAGACTTTTTTTTATTACGACAACATCTTTTTGTAAAATCTTTCTTAATTTTGCATGGAATCCCCAAAGAGACGGACTTTTTGAAGCATAAAAAGGGGTGAATCAGATGAAAAAGAAACAAAATTCATGGAAGATATTGTTCGCCTGCATCTTGCTGTCGGCAGGAGTGGCTGGTGTCAACTATCTGTGGGCAGGTGGTGATGGAAATGCTCTTTGTGTGGCAGCGGACAAGCCTGTGGAGTGTGCGCTGGCGAAGGACAAGGAGGTGGCGTTGGAATGTCCTGCTAAGTTGAGTGGCACGCCTGAAGTGCTGTTGCAGAAGTCCTGTTTCCTGATTTCATACAATGTGGAGCGTTTGTGTCCCAACTATGTGTGTTGGCGTTTGACAGAAGAACGGGTGCGTGGCAAGGTGAAGCGTTCAAACAATTTCCATGCCGACCTGTCGATGGAGGAGAACCGCCGTGTGGATTACTTCGACTATAATGGCTCGGGGTATGACCGTGGGCACATGTGTCCTGCGGGCGACAACAAGCACGCGGAGGTGGCTATGGAGGAGTCGTTTTGTATGACAAATATCTGTCCGCAGAATCATGACTTGAACATGAACGCATGGAATGACTTGGAGAAGCACTGCCGTTCGTGGGTCAGGAATTATGGCACTATTTATATATGTTGCGGCCCGATATTCGATACGGAGTCGCCGAAGACGATTGGTCGGCGAAAGGGCATGAAGATTGCTGTGCCTGACCGCTTCTTCAAAGTCGTGCTCATGCTGGGGCGTAGGCCTAAGGCGATAGGCTTCATCTATCCGAATCGTGCGTGTGATGGAGATTTGCGTGACTATGCCGTGTCGGTGGATGAGGTGGAGCGTCAAACGGGCATTGACTTTTTTGCGCAGTTGGACGACCAGCAGGAGAAGCTGCTGGAGAGGGAGTGTGCTCCTGCCGCATGGGGCATATAGCATTTGCCCTTGTGGTTCTTTAACGCATGGAATGAAAACTTTATAATTAGGATATACATGAAGAAATATGTGAAAGACTTGACGGTGAAGACTGTGGAGTATCCGCATGAGCTGTACGTGTTGCTGAAACTGACCGACACGGAACCGCTGCCAGAGAGCTTTCCCGGTCAGTTTGTGGAAGTGAAAGTGGAAGGAAGTCCGCAGACGTTCCTTCGTCGCCCCATCTCCATCAACTATGTGGATAGGGAGAACAATGAATTGTGGCTGCTCATCAAGAAGGTAGGCGAGGGTACGCACCAGTTGGCGCAGTTGAAGGTGGGCGATACGCTCAACCTTGTGTTCCCCTTGGGTAATGGCTTTTCGCCAGTTCGGAAGCAGGGCGAGAAAGTGCTGCTTGTTGGTGGTGGTGTCGGTGTGGCTCCTTTGCTCGACTATGGAAAGTATCTGAAAGAGCATGGAGCACAACCAGTCTTCCTGTTAGGTGCGCGCAGCAAGAGCGACCTTTTGGAACAGAACCTTTTCAAAGCGGTAGCACCTGTGTATGTAACCACAGAGGATGGTTCGGAAGGTGAAAAGGGCTTTGTGACGCAACACACATTATTAAATAAAGAGAAGTTCGACCGTATCTCTGTTTGTGGCCCTAAGCCGATGATGGTAAGTGTGGCAAGATATGCGAAAGCGACGAACACGCCTTGTGAGGTGAGCCTTGAGAACATGATGGCGTGTGGATTGGGTGCATGTCTGTGTTGTGTGGAGAAGACTGTGAAGGGCAATGTATGCGTATGCAAGGATGGCCCTGTGTTTGACATTAACGATTTAACTTGGGAGGTGTAGGATATGGCAGATTTGACCACAAAAATAGCGGGGCTTACGATGAAGAACCCCGTGATGACGGCTTCGGGAACATTCGGATATGGTGTCGAATTTGCTGATTTCGTGAATCTTGAAGATATTGGTGGCGTCATCGTGAAGGGTACGACGCTTCTTCCTCGTGAGGGCAATGACTATCCGCGCATGGTGGAGACGGCAAGCGGTATGCTCAATTGTGTGGGCTTGCAGAACAAAGGTGTGGATTACTTCTGCGAGCATATCTATCCTGAAATCAAGGATATTCGCACGAACATGATTGTGAATGTGAGTGGTTCGTCTCCAGAGGATTATGCGGAGTGTGCTGCCCGTGTGAATGAGCTGGCAAACATTCCTGCTATCGAACTGAATATCTCATGTCCCAATGTGAAACAAGGTGGTATGGCTTTTGGCGTGACGACCGAAGGCGCAGCTGCTGTGGTGAAAGCTGTGCGTGAGGTGTACAAGAAGCCGCTGATTGTGAAGCTCTCGCCCAATGTGACTTCGATTGCTGATATTGCTTTGGCTGTTCAGGACGCTGGTGCTGATGCCGTGTCGCTCATCAACACGCTGATGGGCATGGTGATAGACATTGAGAAGCGTAAGCCCGTATTGAGTATTGCTACGGGGGGCATGTCGGGACCTGCCGTGAAGCCTGTGGCTGTGCGATGTGTGTGGCAGGTGGCAAAGGCGGTCGATATTCCCGTGGTGGGTTTGGGTGGCATCATGACTGCTCACGATGCTATTGAGTTCCTGTTGGCTGGTGCATCTGCTATTGAGATTGGCACAGCGAACTTTATCGACCCTGCTGTGACCGTGAAGGTGGCTAATGGTATCAACGAATGGCTCGACCAGCATGGTTGCAAGTCGGTTAGCGAGATTGTGGGACAGTTGAACGCCTGATGGACGCTGTGTGGCAGGACATTGTTGAGGTTTTCCGTTCGGAACAGACACTGCGGCAGAAGTATCGTTATTTTTACGATACGTTGCATCGTGTGTGTATCGAAAAGACGGAAAACCTGCCTGCTGAATACAACGACTTCTTTTCACGTCTGCAAGCAGTTTGTCGCTTGACGAACTACCCTTTGCGTTGGGTGGATTCATTCCGATGGCGTGCGCGGCAGGTGTCGCATCGGGGTATGGAGGTCAATGAGCATACGTTTCTTGTTGATGTTCGTATCTTTGTAGAGGCATTCGCGCATTTCACTAACACACGGATTCCAGATGCTTTTGTGGGGCGACTTCCGAATGTGGAGCAACTGCCTGTTCCGTGCGATAAAATGGAATACGCAGTGCGACAAAAGCGTGTGCGTTTCATGGTTAATCATATTGATGAACCATACATTTACGCTCGTTCGCATGAGATGCCTGCCGAGGAGCTGTTTCGGGTGGATGTGACCACAAACCAGCATACGCAGCAGGCAGCTCAACTGCTGAAAGAAGGAATGCAGTTCAATGCGCTCTCGTTCACCATTGATAGTGAAGGTGTCTATCATCCTTTATATATTGTGATAGAGCCTGATTTCCTGCTCGATACAACAAGTGTGACCAGCTGTATCAAAGGGTGGGGCGAATCACCGTTCAATCACTTTATTGCCAAGTTCAAACCCTCGGAGAGCACCGTCTATACGCTATTAGGTGACTTTGCCAACCAATTTCTTGACGATGCTTTGAACAAGCCTGATGCGGATTATCTCACTTCTATGCGGAAGGTATTTGCCGACAGGGCAATAGACATCTGTGCTTGTGATGGCATTGATAAAAAGTTTTTTGATGATACACAGCAGCAGTTCACTCATATTCATCAGGTTGTGAATGAACTCTATGCTCAGCCTTATATGCAAGGCGGTAAGGTGAAGGTGCATGTGGAGCCTTCGTTTTTCTGTGAGGCGTTAGGTTTGCAGGGACGTATGGATGCGTTGATAGACCTTGATGAAGAGGGGAAGAAGTTGCTTATAGAGTTGAAGTCGGGCAAGTGGGACGAATACCGAAACCGTGCCAAAGAGGAGCATTTGATGCAGATGCTGCTCTATAAGGAGATTCTTTATTACAACATGGGAGTGAAGCAGTCGGACGTGATAGGTAATTTGTTGTATTCGCGCTATCCCCGTTTGCAGGAGCAACGTAGTTTTCAGGAAATGGTACTGCGCGCCATGAATATCCGTAACGGTATTGTAGCACTCGAACGGGGATTGCTGGAAGGAGAAGCACGCCGATGGGTTCCTAAACTCACACCTCAGGCATTGCGTCGCAATGTTAATTGCAGCGACAAGTTTTGGACAAAATGGTGCTTGCCTGAAATACAAACTGTTACAGACGCTCTGTCGGGGATGGATGAACTGACGGCTGAATATTTCTATACTTTCTTGCAATTCATTGAACGCGAACAGTTTGAGAGCAAGGTATGCGACACACGCCCCGACTCGACACGCGCCCTTGCTGCATTGTGGAGTGCTGACATCAATACGAAGATGGAAAATGGTGACATCTTCGTGAACTTACGATGGGTGGATCTTCGCATGGGAGAAGATGGGGTGGAAGCTGTTTGCCTGGAACGTACAGACACGGGGGAGAGTCAGCCGAACTTTCGTATCGGTGATGCTGTTATCCTCTATAAGCGCAATGGCGAGGACGATTCTGCCACGACTCAGGAGGTACTTCGATGTAGTGTAGAGTCATACGATACAGAACGTATATGGCTGCAACTGAAGAATGTACAACGGAACAAAGACTTGTTCGGTAAAGATGATTATTATGCGATTGAACATGACCATGTGGATGCCAACTTCCGTAGTCTTTATAGTGGGCTATTCTCTCTCCTCACCTGTGATAAAAGTCGCCGAGAGCTTTTGCTTTGTCAGCGAACTCCCACAAAAGACGACATGTTCCTCTTGATGGGACCTCCTGGCACGGGAAAGACTTCTGTTGCCATGAAGCGTATGGTGGAGGAACAGCTGATGCAAGGACACAATATTCTGCTGTTGTCCTATACCAATCGTGCTGTTGATGAGATTTGCCAAATGCTTTCCACTATCAATCCACAACCTGACTACATCCGTTTGGGGCGTGAACTCTCCTGTGCGCCTCCATATCGGGAACATTTGCTTTCTCATGCTATGAGGAGTCTCACGAATCGTCAGCAAGTGAACGAGAGGATAGGGAAGGTCTCTATCTTTGTCAGCACGGTTGCCTCGATGAACAGCCATACGGCACTCTTCCGTCTCAAACACTTCCATGTTGCTATCTTTGACGAGGCATCCCAAATTTTAGAGCCTCAGATTTTGGGTATCCTGACTTCTGATGCCATTGATAAGTTTATCATGATTGGCGACCACAAGCAGTTGCCTGCCGTTGTGGTACAGAACGAAACGAAGTCAGCTGTTTCCTCTCCCTTGCTGCATTCCATTGGGCTTACGAACTGCCGCAACTCCCTCTTTGAGCGTCTCTATGAACAACATCGGCATTTTCCTGATATTGTAGCCATGCTCGACCATCAGGGACGTATGCACCCAGCCATCGCTGATTTTGTTTCTCATGCTTTTTATGGGGGGAATCTCTTTCCTGTGGGATTGCCCCATCAGCAGGGAGTGCTGTCATATCGTTACTATGATGAAGACAATCCTATCGAACAGTTGATAGCTACCCATCGTATTGCTTTTGTCAATGTGCCTCGCCCATCGCTCGAAGAGCGTCTGCCCAAGGCGAATATCCTTGAGGCACGCATCATTGCCCAGCTCGTCAACGCCATCGCTGACCTGTATGAACGGAATGCTTTGCCATTTGATCCTCAGCGGCAATTAGGCATTATTGTTCCTTTTCGTCGTCAGATTGCGCTTGTGCGTTCAGAAATAGCAAAACTTCGTCCCGATGTGGCGGTAGGACTGGTCATTGATACAGTGGAACGCTATCAAGGCTCTCAGCGTGACATTATTATTTATGGTACAACCATCACGCAGTTATATGAGCTGGAAATCCTTTCCAACTTATCCGAAACGGCATCAGGCATCGTGGATAGGAAGCTGAATGTGGCTATAACCCGTGCGCGTAAGCAACTCTTCGTGCTTGGCAACGAAAAACAGCTACGAAACAATGCTTTATATGCTCAACTCATCAATTATTCGTATGAAAGTCATTTGTCTTAATTATTTTTCCTTATCTTTGCAACCTGAATTATTTCTAATCGCTTTCTAATGAGATATTTGAGAATCTTCTTCGTTGTGTGCAGCATGGCTGTATCGCTCTGTTCTTTTGCCCAGCGAAATGCTGCCTATCAGCAATATATAGAGAAATATAAGCAGACGGCTATTGACCAAATGCGTCGCCATCACATCCCTGCCAGTATCACGCTGGCGCAGGCGTTGTTAGAGAGTGGTGCTGGCCGTAGTTATCTTGCAACACGTGCCAACAATCACTTTGGCATCAAAGTTGGTATGGGATGGAAAGGTGGTTATGTCACTCGCGACGATGATCGTAAAGGCGAGCATTTCCGCAAGTACAAGAACGCGGAGGAAAGCTATGAAGACCATTCGCTTTTTTTGCAGCAGCCTCGCTATAAGCGTCTGTTCTCTTTGGATCCGCTGGATTATAAAGGCTGGGCACGTGGTTTGAAGGCTTGTGGATATGCGACCTTGCCAACTTATGCGGAGCGGCTTATAACAATTATCGAAACGTATGATTTGAGTGATTATGACGAAGATCGTTTCGGTTTCCGAAAAAAGAAGAGGAGCAGCAACTCCACTCCAATGCCTGTTGTGAAGAAGGCGAAACGTCCTATCAAATTGGTCAATGGCATACAATGTGTAGTGACTACTTCGGGTGATACGTGGGAATCTCTTGCGAAAGAGATGAAGGTCTCAAAGAGGAAGCTCTTGAAGTACAATGAGACGAGTGCGGACTATCCATTGCCTGTGGGCATGAACGTGTTCTTGGCTAAAAAGGCGAAGAAGGCCGACTCTATGTATAAAGGGCAGTGGCATAAGATTCGCTCAGGTGAATCTATGTATAGCATCAGCCAATTCTATGGTGTTCGGTTGGAGAATCTTTATAAGATGAACTTCAAGGATGCCACTTACATCCCAGTGTCAGGCGACCTTTTGAAAGTAAGGTGATATTGTCTGAACAGCAGACGTTTACAATAGAAAAGGGGAGGGATTCCATTTAGAATCCCTCCCCTTTTTGTTCGTGTGTCATTTAGAACGATGAAGTTTACTCTGCATCTTGTACTTCCTTATCGTGTTTCCGATTCTTCAGTCATGTCTATCTCGTTACCATGGTTGTCGATAAACTGATATTGTAGGAAGCCTAATTCTTGGCTTGGATAAATCTTTACACCAAGACCATAGGTCATTTGCCAACGGCGATAAAGGCTAAAGAACCCTTTGGTGATGTAAGCTTCCACATACGGATTGACATAGAGCTTGAACTTCTTCTGACCAAGATTGTTGACAATGTAATCGATTTTGTGCTCAAGAGTGTCAGCGAAAAGGATGGAGGATTTTACCGTTCCCTTGCCAAAGCAAGTGGGGCAAACTTCCTCTACATGCACATCCATTGCAGGACGCACGCGCTGACGGGTGATTTGCATTAAACCGAATTTACTCAGTGGCAAGATGTTGTGACGTGCGCGGTCGCTCTTCATGATTTGTGTCATGTGTTCGTAGAGCTTTTGGTTGTGTTCAGGACTGTCCATGTCGATGAAATCAACCACGATGATGCCTCCCATGTCTCGTAGGCGTAATTGGCGTGCCAATTCGTCTGCGGCCTCCATGTTGACGGCAAAGGCGTTTTCCTCTTGATTGTCAAGTCCGCGGTTGCGGTTGCCCGAATTGACATCGACCACATGCAGTGCTTCTGTGTGCTCAATGATGAGGTAGGCACCATGCTTAAAGCTGACAGTGCGTCCAAGTCCCGACTTGATTTGCTTCGTCACTCCGAAGTTGTCGAAGATTGGAACATTGCCTTTGTAAAGCTTGACAATCGACTCTTTGCCAGGAGCAATGAGGCTGACATAACGCTTCACTTCGTTGAAGACATCGATGTTGTTCACATGGATGCTTTCGTATGAAGGGTTGAAAAGGTCACGCAGCATGGAGACAGTTCGACCAGTTTCTTCGTGTGCAAGTACTGGCAGACTTGTAGCTTTTTGGATTTTCCCGATGCAATCGTCCCATGAAGCGACGAGCAGACTTAGCTCGTTGTTCAGTTCGGCGGCACGCTTTCCTTCTGCCACGGTTCTGACGATTACTCCGAAGTTTCGGGGCTTAATGCTCTGAATGAGCTGTTTCAGACGTGTACGTTCTTCCTTGGATTTGATTTTTGTACTGACGTTTACTTTGTCATCAAACGGAATCAGGACGAGATAGCGTCCGGCGAAAGAAATCTCAGCCGTAAGGCGCGGTCCTTTTGTGTTGATGGGCTCTTTCGTGATTTGTACTATCACCTCCTGTCCCAGTTCCAGCACGTCTTGAATGCTTCCAACTTTCTCCAGCGCAGACTGACCTGCAGCCTTTGCCATGGGTGCGAGCTTGCGTTTGTCGCTCGTCACTTGTTTCACATATTTCTCTAACGAGAAAAAATGCTTGCCTAAATCTTGGTAGTGTAGAAATGCTTCGCGTTCATGACCCACATCGACAAAACATGCATTGAGAGCCGGCATGACTTTCTTCACTTTTCCGGCATAGATGTTGCCTACGGAGTATTTGCTGTCTTGACCTTCCTTTTGGAACTCAACGAGCTTCTGGTCTTCGAGCAGTGCAATGGTTACTTCCTTCGGCTGTGCATCGATGATTAGTTCGCTGGTCATTTTTGCTACCGTTTTTTTGTTGATTGTGTTCTTAAACAGAAAAAGAACAAACCTCGTTATGCCCCCTTTTTGAGGATGGTTCATTTCAGGGTTTGTTCTTTGTTCTGACGCTTTCAAGGCGAAGTAGAGTTTCTCAACTCTTTACTTGCTCTTGTGGCGATTCTTTCTCAGTCTCTTCTTGCGCTTGTGCGTAGAAATCTTGTGTCTTTTCTTCTTCTTACCGTTTGGCATAGTTGTTGAAAATTTAGTTGTTTATACTTTTGTTTGTTGTAGTCTTTTGGTGAATAGATGTACGCTACATACATCGTTTCGGAGTGCAAATTTAGTTCTTTTTCTTGAATGACGGAAATTTTTGTCCGTGAAAATGTTGCGGTTGTGATGAATAATTGGCTAAAACACCTGAATTTGTACTCGAATAGCGTGAGTTCTGCGGATACGGCATTGTGATAACAGGGCATTTGATACGCTTTTGGCGGCAATACGATTTCTTGTTCGGGAGTGTTTTGTGAACACATTGTGGTCACAGGGTTGTTCCCTTCTGAAAAGTCATGAAAATCGGAGTCCCCGACATCGACCGGTCGGAGTCGGGGACTCCGATTGACCGATGTCGGGGACTCCGATTTGAAGGTGGTAAAAGGCATGATAATCCTCGTCTGGAGGGCTTCTCGCTGCATATTTTGCTATCGGGCATCAAAAAACTTGCAGAAGTCGTGTACAACACGGATAAATTCAGTAACTTTGCCCTCGGTTTGTATGTAGCGGTTGTTGCCTGTAATGTATGAAGTCTCAACATTTTAATGTTACGGTTGGTCCGCTATTCGTCAGTTGTCCATTCATTGGACTTACATTAAATAACTTGATAAGGATAAATGTATAAGATTCAAAATCTGCGTTCGCTGGGTGTTTTTCTGTGTTGCATGGTTGCCGTATCTGTATCTGCCCAACTCGGCAGAGGTGTTGCTCGTGGTTACTTAAAGACTGCGTCTGATGTGGTTTCAAGATATACAACGGCTCTTACTCGAAGTGCGGACAGTGTAATGGCGGAGATAAATGACTCCGCAGAAACTACGTTGTCGCCTTATCTGTACAAGCTGATAGGTCCAGGCATTTATTATCGTTCGGTTCTTTCAAATAAGTTTGATTTGGAGGGGGCAAGGACGGAGCATTTGGACATGGTGGATACAGAGTTCTTCGATTATCGCCAGCGGATGAATACCTCGATTGATGATGTCCTGTTTCATGCGTATGTTACACAACCAAGCCTGTTCCACTACTATGATTCTCAGATAGAGTCAGAACACATCATCACTCCTGTTTCGGCGGTAGGAGCCAAAAAGGAGGATTTGACATCTATCTATGATAAGGTTGAGGAGATAAAGGACGTGGTCGATATCGTAGATAATATAGATGTGGAGATTCAGGTGCAGAAGCCTAATTTCTGGGCAACGAACGGCAGGTCGTCATTGCAATTCACACAGAACTATTTCTCGGAAAACTGGTATAGGGGAGGCGACAATAACATGGTGCTGTTGTCCAATATCGTTTTGGAGGCAAATTACAATGACCAGCGGTGTATTTCGTGGGATAATAAGCTTGACCTTCGGTTGGGTTTTATTACTACTACGTCTGATTCGATTTACCGCTACATTCCTAATACTGATAAAATATATTTCTCCTCCAAGTTAGGTGTGAAGGCGGCAAAGAGTTGGTTCTATACGCTTTCTGTACAGGGAAATACGCAATTCTTGCCTGGTCGTAAGAGTAATGACCGCAATACATATTCTAAGTTCTTGGCTCCATTGGATGTGTCTGCGTCAATCGGTATGGATTTTAAGCCCAGCCTCAGAAATGGCAACTCGTTCTCTTTGGCTCTTCTGCCTTTGTCTTATAAGATTCGGTATATATGCGATGATGAGCGCACCATCCATGCTTCTTATAATATGATTGGCAAAGATTTCCAGCAAGACTTCGGTTCTCGTATAGAGTTTGTAGCCAAGATGACGTTGGTGAAGAATCTGCAGTGGAAGAGTCGCTTCTACTACTTTACCTCTTATGAGTATGCTGAATCGGAATTGGAAAACTCGTTGATGTTCCAGTTCAACAAGTACATTTCTTCGGAGGTTTACACGTTGTGGCGCTTTGACGACAACCGTAGTAGGCAATACTATGATAATTCATTGGGCTACTTCCAATTCAAGGAGTACCTCACGTTGGGACTCGCTTATAACTTCTAACAAACCCTCATAAAGCAAGGCGGGCATTTCCATAACGGAAGTGCCCGCCTTGCTTTATGAGGGTCAAATGTTTTGCGATATGTGTAGGCTTACATCTTCGCTTCTTGCTTGAAGAAATCAGCCATCTTCTTGAATGTCGTTTCGTTGAATGTCACAGGGCCATGCTGACCATTGGGCGCGGTAACGAAATCTTCCAAACGACCTGCTTCTTTCAGTTTCTCTGAGAAGAAGACGCTTTGGCAATGTGGCACTACGTTATCAGCATCGCCGTGAAACACCAGGAAACGTGGGCACTTCTTTGATACATAGCTGATAGGGCTAATCAATGTAATCATGTCTGGCATATCTGCTGGTGCGCCTCCGATGAGGGCTGCTTCAGGCGACTTGGCATCCTTTACGGTTTCGCAATTCTCCATGTGCGCCATGTCAACAGGACCGAACCAATCCACAACTGCATCCACTTTGCTGCTCATTTTGGTGTTGCCACCTACGTTGCCTTCCAAATCTACAGTAGTATTTCCCACCGTGCGTTTCTTCATGTTGTTGGTCACACCTGCCAACGATGACAGATGACCTCCTGATGAAAAACCTGTGATACCGATGAAGGAAGTGTCGAGTTTGTACTCTTTCGCATGAGCACGGATGAAGCGGATAGCACCTTTAACGTCTTGAATTTGTGCAGGGAACTTGGCATCACCGCTCGAACGGTGGTTGATACATACAACTGCAAATCCTGCATCAGTCAAGGGTTTGCCAAGGGACATGTACGTCATACCCTTCATGTTGTTGGAGAACCATGCGCTGCCATAGATGGCTACAATCACTTTGTACTTCTCCAATCCTGTTTGGGGGAGATAGATGTCCATGCAGTGCGCCTCCAAGTTGTCGCCAGCGTAGTTGATGTTCTTGAAATCAGGTTCTGTCATGGGTTGACCGAATCCCATAGAACCTTGTGGCTGTGCCCATGTGAGTACTGCGGTACAGAGAGCAATGGCTGCAAGAATAGTCTTTTTCATCATAGGTGTTTGTTAAATAGATGTTATGAAATAGGTGTTGATACATCAATAGACGTGTCAAAAGGGAGAAGGTTTAAAGCTTGAATTTGATTACCTTACCGCCTTGTGCTGGAATCTCAACGTAGAGAGCTTCATCGGGAATGAGGGCTTTCTTTTCCTTCTCGCCTGTGAGCAAGTCTTTGCATTCCCGTTCCTTGTCGCTCACGGGGATGTCCATGCAGTCAAAGGCATGTGCAGGAATCTTCACCCAAATGTTGGCAGGGGCTTCGTCGAAGTTGGCAACGACGAGAATGAGTTCCTTGTCTTTCTTTCGCAGGAAAGCATATTGCCGATGTTCGTTCATTCTTTCATTGTGGTTCACATACATGATGTCGAAGAACTGTCCCTCGCGGATGGCTTTCTCTTTGTTGCAGATATTTAGCACTTTCGAGTAATACTTCTGCAAATCTTTCTCTTTCTTCGATAACAAAGTTCCGTCGAACTTGTTGTTGTTCCTCCAGCGACGGATGAGGTCGATGGTCCAGTAGTCAAAGATGGTGGTGCGTCCGTCCTGTCCGCTGAAGCCTTCGGAATACATGCCTTGCTCGCCTAATTCTTGACCAAAATAAATCATCATCGGGTTAGTGTTCATCAGTGCGCTGACGAGCAGGGCTGGCTTTCCCTTCTCTGGATTGCCTGCAAAGAACGTGGAAGCGAGGCGTTGTTCGTCGTGATTCTCAAGGAAGTTGAGCATGTGGCTTTGGATGTCATCCACGCTCATCCATGCACCGCTGATGCTGGTGGCTGTATTGCCGCCTACCACCGAACGAATCGTATCGTATAGTCCCACTTTGTCGTAGAGATAGTCGAAATGTCCACGGTAAATGTAGTTGCGGTACTCATTGGGGTTATAGACTTCGGCAATGAAGATGATGTCTGGATGCTTCTCCTTCACTTGTGGGATAACCCAACCCCAAAAGTCACAAGGCACCATCTCTGCCATGTCGCAACGGAAGCCATCTACACCTTTACTCGCCCAAAACAGCAAGATGTCGCGCATTTTCAGCCATGTGTTAGGGGTAGAGAAACCGCATACCAGCTGGCGAGAACCTTGATAATCAACGCCATAGTTGAGTTTCACTGTCTCGTACCAGTCATTTTGACCTGCCCAAGGGGTGAAGCAGTCGTTACCCGTCACCTTGGCTGGCGTTTCCACATAGTTGCCCATCTCCTCGTCGTGCAGCGAGAAGTTGGGAGTGAAGGTCGTGCCAGGCATATAGTAGAAGTTATTGTTGGGATTGAACCCCTCTGCCGTGTTGTCGTCCTCGCCGAGGTCTCGTATGCCTTCGGGTTTAGCATCGGAATGGTATTGACGTGCCACATGGTTGGGCACGAAGTCAATAATCATCTTCAAGTCAGCCTTGTGAGTGCGCATCACGAGATTTTCAAACTCTTTCATGCGCTCTGGCACCTTTGTTGCCAAATCGGGGTCGATGTCGTAATAGTCTTTGATGGCATACGGGCTACCAGCAATGCCCTTCACGACAGCAGGATGGTCTCTCTTGATGCCATATTGTGTATAGTCGCTTTGGGTGGCGTGTTCAATGAGTCCCGTGTACCAAATGTGGGTCGCACCCAGCTTCTTGATTTCAGAAAGTGCAGTTCCTGTGAAGTCTGCCATCTTGCCACAGCCGTTTTCTTTTCTTGTTCCGTTGTTGACGTTCTTGTTGGCGTTGGCACCAAAGAGACGGGTAAATACTTGATAGATGATGAGTTTTTCCATGAGATTGTCGTTTTAAGGACAGGAATGCAGGTGAACTGGATTAAAAGCAAAGGTCATAAGCAATGGACGTAACCATCACTTATGACCTCCTGTTGTTGATTAGGCAACGCCGTGAGCCGTTACATTGCGGTCAATCTTGGCAATCATGCCCTGTAAAGCCTTGCCTGGACCACATTCCGTGAAGTCGGTTGCACCAGCGGCAATCATAGCCTGTACCTCGTAGGTCCATTTCACAGGAGCTGTGAGCTGGGCGATGAGGTTCTGCTTGATTTCCTCAGGGTTGGTGTGTGCCTTGGCATCCACGTTCTGATAGACAGGGCACTTAGGTGCAGAGAACGTAGTGGTCTCGATGGCTGTCTGTAGTTCGTCCTTGGCTGGCTGCATGAGGGGAGAGTGGAACGCACCACCAACGGGGAGTGGGAGAGCACGTTTTGCACCTGCGGCTTTCAGGGCTTCACAAGCCTCGTTGATAGCCTCCACATTGCCTGAAATCACGAGCTGACCAGGGTTATTGTAGTTGGCTGGAACAACGATGTATCCTGGCTTAGAGATAGAAGCACAAATCTCCTCAATCTTGGCATCGTCAAGACCAATGATGGCAGCCATGGTAGAAGGAGCAATTTCGCAAGCCTTCTGCATGGCTTGGGCGCGCTGTGACACAAGCTTCAAGCCGTCCTCGAACGAAAGTGCGCCAGCTGCAACGAGGGCAGAGAACTCACCGAGTGAGTGACCACCTACCATGTCAGCATCGAAAGCCTCACCAAGACAAATGGCAGTAATAACAGAATGGAGGAACACGGCTGGCTGAGTCACCTTTGTCTGCTTCAGTTCTTCAGCAGTGCCTTCAAACATGATTTTTGTGATATCGAAGCCAAGGATTTCGTTTGCCTTGTCAAAAAGTTCCTTTGCCTTAGGATTCGTGTCGTAGAGGTCTTTGCCCATTCCTGTGAACTGAGCACCCTGACCGGGGAATACAAATGCTTTCATGTGTTTTGGATTTGAATGATAAAAGCATCTTCCTACATGAGAAAGATGCTTTATCGAGTCACTAATGTTGATTTACTTTACCTTCTCAACGATAGCCTTGAATGCCTCTGCGTTGTGTACTGCGAGGTATGCAAGTGTCTTGCGGTTGAGGTCGATGCCAGCCTTGTGGAGAGCGCCGATGAACTGAGAGTAAGACATACCCTCCATACGAACGGCTGCGTTGATACGCTGAATCCAAAGGGAGCGGAACTCACGCTTCTTGCGACGACGGTCTGCAAATGCGTAGGTGAGACCTTTCTCATAGGCGTTTTTAGCAACGGTCCACACGTTCTTGCGAGCACCGAACTGACCTTTTACGCGCTTCAAAATCTTTTTGCGGCGAGCGCGTGATGCAACATGATTTACTGATCTTGGCATAATTTTGTTTGCTTTTTGAATGTTAGCGACGCTTCTTTACGTGCTTATTGAGCTAACAATTCGATTAAACTTTGTTTTTACTTACTGATAATGTTCTCTCGAACGGGGTAGGAGACTTAGCGGAGTGCGAGACAATCAAGCACCTGTTTGCGATTTGCCTTTACGACAAGTGTGCTGTGAACGAGATTTCTCTTTTGCTTCTTTGTCTTCTTGGTCAAGATGTGACTGTGATAAGCGTGCTGACGCTTAATCTTTCCTGTACCAGTAAGCTTGAAACGCTTCTTTGCAGCGGACTTAGTTTTAATTTTTGGCATTTTTGTTTTGTTTAATTATTATTAGTAATGTGTGGCAACGCATATACCAAGGCGTTACGCACTTCTTGTTGCTTGATATGCTGGAATGTCCAGATGAGAAACCGTGTATCAGTTTTCCTCTTTTGCCGCCAGCTTGTCAGCCAATCCTGCGAACGGGCTGTTGGGATTTGGACCTTGCGCTTCCTCTTCGGCTTGGCGTGCCGCCTTGGCTTGTGCCTCAGCAGCCTCGTTGTCGCGCTTCTGCTGGCTCTTTTTGGGCTGACCGGCTTTCTTGGGCGCAAGGGTGAGGAACATCTTCTTGCCTTCCAGCGATGGCATGCTCTCTACCTTTGCAAGCTCTTCAAGGTCGTTGGCAAAGCGGAGCAGGAGCACCTCTCCCTGTTCTTTGAAGACGATGGAACGTCCCTTGAAGAACACATAGGCCTTAACCTTGTTGCCGTCGTTCAGGAACTCCTGTGCATGCTTCAACTTGAAAGCATAGTCGGCTTCGCCTGTCTGAGGTCCGAAACGGATTTCCTTCACCTCAACCTTCACCTGCTTGGCTTTCAGTTCCTTTGCCTTCTTCTTCTGCTGGTAGAGGAACTTGGAGTAGTCGATGAGACGGCATACCGGAGGTTGAGCATTGGGAGAGATTTCAACGAGATCCACTCCTTTCTCTTCTGCAAGGCGTAGAGCTTCGCGGGTTGGCATGACGGTTGCTTCAATTCCATCACCGACGATTCTCACGTCGCGTACACGAATCTGTTCGTTGATTCTGTACTGCTGTTTTTTGTTGTCACCTTTCATTCAGTTGGCTTGTTCCTTCGGTATGTTTTGAGTTGAGTATTTATTTTGTTAAAAACCGTTGCAAAGTTAGAAATTTTCTGTCATTTGACGAACTTCTTCTTGGATTTTCTTTGCAAAATCGCTGATTTTCATCGTTTCCTGCTGCTGAGTGCCTTGTTTTCTGACGTTTACGGTGCCATCGGCAGCCTCTTTCTCGCCCACGATGAGCAGATAGGGGATGTGCTTGATTTCGTTGTCGCGAATCTTCCTGCCAATCTTCTCGTTGCGGTCGTCGATGATGGTGCGCACGTCTTGGGCGTTCAGTGTGGCGGCAACCTCCTTGGCGTAGTCGTTGAACTTCTCCGAGATAGGCAGCACCACCACTTGGTCAGGCGTGAGCCAAAGTGGGAAGTGTCCAGCCGTGTGTTCGATAAGCACGGCGATGAAGCGTTCCATCGAGCCGAACGGAGCGCGGTGAATCATCACAGGGCGGTGCTTTTGGTTGTCCGCACCCGTATATTCGAGTTGGAAACGCTCGGGCAGGTTGTAATCCACCTGAATGGTGCCCAACTGCCAGCGGCGACCCAGTGCATCCTTAATCATAAAGTCGAGCTTAGGACCGTAGAAAGCGGCTTCGCCCAGTTCTGTGCGAGTGGGCAACCCCTTCTCCGCACAGGCCTCGATGATGGCGTTCTGTGCCTCTTCCCACACCTCGTCAGACCCGATGTACTTCTCCTTGTCTTCGGGGTCGCGGAGCGAAATCTGTGCCTCAAAGTCCTTGAAGTCGAGTGCCTTGAAGATGATGTTGATAATGTCCATCACGCGCAGGAACTCATCTTTCACTTGGTCGGGGCGGCAGAAGATGTGGGCATCGTCCTGTGTGAACGAGCGTACACGTGTCAATCCGTGCAGTTCGCCCGACTGCTCATAGCGATACACCGTACCAAACTCTGCACAGCGGAAGGGCAGGTCCTTGTAGGAACGTGGCTGCCAAGCGAAAATCTCACAGTGGTGAGGGCAGTTCATGGGTTTCAGCAGATACTCCTCACCTTCCTCAGGCGTGTGGATGGGTTGGAACGAATCCTTTCCGTAGTGTGCATAGTGGCCTGAAGTGACGTAGAGGTTCTTGCCACCGATGTGCGGAGTGATAACCTCCTGATAGCCATAACGCTTCTGTATTTTGCGCAAGAAATCTTGCAGACGCAGACGAACGGCTGTGCCCTTGGGCAGCCACATGGGAAGACCCTTGCCCACACGCTCGGAGAACATGAACAGCTCCATTTCCTTGCCTATCTTGCGGTGGTCACGCTTCTTGGCCTCTTCGAGTGCCACGAGGTATTCGTCAAGCAACTTCTTCTTTGGGAAGGAGATGCCATAGATGCGGGTCATCATCGGACGCTTCTCGTCGCCACGCCAATAGGCGGCAGCCAGCGAAAGCAACTTGAATGCCTTGATGGGAGCGGTCGTCATGAGGTGAGGACCCTTGCAGAGGTCAATGTAGTTGCCCTGCGTATAGGTTGTGATTTTGCCGTCTTCCAGCTCCGCAATCAGCTCGTTCTTATAGCTTTGTCCCTTCGATGCGAAGAGTTCCATCACGTCCTGCTTGGAGATGTCCTTGCGCACCAGTGCTTCCTTTTTCTGCTGCAATTCCTGCATCTTCTTCTCAATCTTGGGGAAGTCGCTGTCGCTCAGCTTCACGCCTTCGGGTGGCATCACGTCGTAGTAGAAACCGTTCTCGATAGCAGGACCGATGCCGAACTGCGTGCCTGGCCACAATTCTTCGATGGCTTCTGCCATGAGGTGGGCAGAAGTGTGCCAAAAGGCGTGTTTGCCCTCAGTGTCCTCGAACTTGTACAGGGCAATCGTTGCGTCCTCCATGATGGGGCGGTTCAGCTCTGTCGTCTCGCCGTTCACACCACACGCAATCACGTCTTGTGCCAGTCGCTGGCTGATGCTTTCGGCTATCTCTAAGCCCGTCACGCCAGCCTCATACTCGCGCACGGAATTGTCAGGAAAGGTAATCTTTATCATATCTTATTTTATTATAGTATCATCACGCACGCGCACGACACATCAAGTGCCTGTGCGCACAAAGTCTTGCAAATGTAGCACTAAAAATCCATTCGTACACAAACTTCCTGCAAAAAACGTGTGTCAATGACGCTTTTTCTGTTTGCACGCCGTCGTTTTGATACTTATTCCTCGGTCGGTGCATCCTGCGTGTCAAGGTCCACCACGTCAATCTTCTTCAGCACTTCCTGAAACTCTTTGTGGGGATAGAACTGCACCTTGACCTTATGCACTTTGTTGCCGCCTAACTCCTCGGGAGTGTCTGCGCTGTGTGCGTTGAACACAGGCTTGAGCGTTCCGATACCTTCAATCTGCACGCTGTGCCCAATCTCCAGATAGTGACGCAGACGGTTCGACATGGCATCGGCGATTCCTCTCACCTGTGCAGACGACACGCCCTGCGACATCACGCACTCCTTCACGAAGGCCTCAAACGGGATGGGTTCGTAACTCACTTGCTGCATCACCCATGCCTCGCGGACGCTTTGGTCGGGGGTGATGATTTTCTTTTTCATTTTGCGGTATGGTATAGCCATGGTTCAAAAAGGTTGTAATAGGTTAAACAATCTGTATTGCGTTGCAAAGGTACGAAAAAGAATTGACACCTCCAACACTCTTCGTTCAAGTTCTCTCTTCAGCACCCCAAAATCGACGTCGGGGACTCCGATTCACCGATGTCGGGGACTCCGACGAGTCGATGTCGGGGACATCGATTTTGTGGTGCTGAAAGAGGGCTGGATGGGGTGCGCCATCATCGTCTCCTTCGGGAGCGGGTGAGGCTTGGATTTTTCAATGCCGTATTGCTCCCATGCTGTCAGCGTTTTTTCCTTCTATTATCGTGAATAAATGTTAAAAGCGTTTTAGTCTCGCAAGATTTAGATATTGAAATGTTGCGAGATTGAATCATTTGTCTTTACTTTGCAGGCAGAACAATGTAAACAGTATAATATGAAAACAGAAAAGTTGATGAAAAAGAAAGAGAACACTTTGACCAAAGTCGAGTTTCAGGTGATGTCCATCCTGTGGGACATTGACCATGCGGTTTGTGCATGGGACATTTTGGAGCGTTGGGCGGAGCCGAAGCCTGCCTACACGACCATTGCCACTTATCTGAAAATGCTTTTCGATAAAGGGTATTTGGATTACTTCAAGAACAAAGGGGGGGGTAAAACCCACATGTTTGTGCCCAAGGTCACTCGTGCGGAATACACGCGCATGACGATGCAGGAGGTGAAGAAGAACTTCTTCGACGGCAGCATCAAGTCCATGTTCTCTTTCTTTGTGAAGGAGGAGAACCTCTCGCCCGAGGACATTCAGGAGTTGCTGCAACTGGTGAACACGGGAGGGGAGGACTCATGATGTCTGCCTTGTTCCTCTATTCGCTGAAGTCTGCCTTTGTGCTGACCTTGCTGTATCTTCCCTACGCATGGATGCTGCGCAAGGACAGCTTCTTTCGCACGAATCGCTTCACGTTGCTGGCTATTCTGCTGCTGTCGCTGGTGTTGCCGCTGTGCAACATCCCGTCGCTGGCTGGCGAGGAGTCGGCGGTGACACGGGTGGTTCATCAGCAGATGGAGAAGGTCGGCACTCCTGTGGTGGAAACCATGAAGATGACAGGTCCGCAGGTGTCGGTCGAACGGAAGGCGGAAACTGCGTTTGTGGCACAGGATGAGGAGGCGGTCGCATGGTCGTGGTACACATGGTTGGGGCTGATATGTGGTGTGGGAATACTGGTGTTGCTGTTGTTCCGCCTGTGGCAGTTCGGTCGCATGTATATGCTGATGCGCAGCCGTTGTATGTGGCGGAATAAGGAGGATGGATTCGTCATCTACTGCCATGCCGACGATGTGGCGCCGTGCAGTTGGATGCACCATGTGGTTATCAGCCACAAGGATTATGATGACGAAAACCACCGTCACTGCATTCTGCTGCATGAGCAAGGTCATGTGGTGAACCATCATTCTTACGACATCCTGCTGCTCATGGCGGTGCAGCTGGTGCAGTGGTGGAATCCCGTTGCCTATCTGCTTGGCACAAGTTTGAGGGAGGTACACGAATATGAGGCGGACCGTTATGCCTTGGGGCAGGGTGTCATGCGGCAGGAATACCAGTGTGTGCTCATCCGCAAGGCGGTGGGACTCGGTGCTTATGCTTATGCAAATCAATTTAATAACAATCTAATCAAACTACGTATTATGATGATGAACAAGAAGAAATCTAATCCTTGGATGCGCAGCAAAGTGCTGTACATCATTCCGCTGGCGCTGTTGACGCTCAGCGCATTTGCTACACCTCAAAAGGGGGAGGTCGCACAGAATGGTAATAGTGGTATAGAGAAGACCTATCAGGTCACGAAAAAGGTGAAGACCTCGAAAAAGGCAAAGCCGAACTTTGAGTTGAACATCCGTGTGACAGAGGGCATTGGTGATTCGGGCTATCTGATACATCTTTGGGGCGAAGCTGGATGTTATAAGCGAGTGGGGGAAATCTCTGTGAAGGACAGGAAGAGTTTCTTCTCCCTGTATTTGGACAAGCCTTATTTGGCTGATGTGATTGCCACTTTCCCTGATGGCTCTGTCTGCACCCACTGCATGCGCTTCCCCTTCGTGCCTGGCGAGAAGGCTGAACTGCAGGTGAGGAATGGTTCTTTCTACCTGAGCGGCACTGGATTTTATGGTGAATGGATTAAAGCAGACGAACTGGTTGAGAATGCCGAGAAATATCACACGGCTGAAGAAACTTGGCAGTTGTTGGTAAACTATCTGAAAGCACATGGCAACGAGGAAGGCTGTGCCATGTATTTTATCAAGTCGTCGCTGTTACCGCCAGACATCTTGAGGCAGTACATCCCCAAATCCATCATCAATGGTCGCTTCAAGGACATTATCCAGATGTATTACAGGGAATAAGCAACAGAAAAAATAGATAAAACTGTATGAATAAAGTGAGGACTGCGTGCAGCTGTGAAGCCTTGCGCAGTCCTCTGTAAACAAAAAAGAAGCAATGAACACGAACGGTTCATTGCTTCTTCTTTTCATTTTTCTTGTTTTGGTTTTTCTTGATGATGTTGTATGCCTGATAGATGCCAAGCTCGCCTGCTTTGGAGAGGTCGGAGATGGCAAGGGGTGTGTTGTCGAGCAGGAGTTGGAGCAGACCGCGGTTGAAGTAGGCTTCGGCGAAGTGGTCGTGCTGTTCGATGACACGGGTGAAACCTGCAATGGCATCGTTGATGTTGCCGGATTGGGCTTGCTGGTATGCCTGTTCAAAGGTGGCGAGGATGTCGGTTTTACCGGCTTCCTTATATATATTATATGTGTTGGCACTGGGTAGGAGGAGGGTGGCTTCTTGGTCTTTGTTCTGCACCTTGCCACGATACTCGCTTTCGTACATCTTTTCCTGCGTGTTGTCTTCCTCGACGAGTTTCTGATAGTCATTGAGGTTGACCTGCGATTTCTTGCGGGTCTTGTTCTTCTGCCGTGACGTTGGGGTGGAGTAGCCGTAGCGTTGGGCTATTTGTTCTTTAAGCAGGTGGGTTTCGTCTCGGTTGGCTCCTGCAATGTCGCCTATCTTGCGGCGAGTAGCGGCGCGGCGTTCGTAGCCATAGAGAAACTTGGGGAACTCTTTGATGACAGTGGTGTAGTCGCGGATAGCTCCTTGATAATCACCGATGTTCTCCAGCAGGGTGGCTCGGTTGAAGGTCGCCATCATGTCGTCGGGGTCGATAGAGAGGATGAAGTCGAAGTCTTCGATGGCGAGGTTGTCCTCACCCACATTGGCACGGAGGAGTCCGCGGTTGTAGTGTCCGACGAAGTTGCTTGGTTCGAGCGTAAGGGCTTGGTCGTAGTCGGTCATGGCATCGCGGTAGCGGTCGAGGTGGTAGTGGCAGAGGGCACGGTTGATGAGGATGCCTGCTTGCTTGGGGTTGATGCGCAGGGACTCGTTGTAGTGGTCGATGGCTTCGGCATAGCTTTCGTGGCTCATTAGGATGCCCCCTTTGGCGTTGAGGGCGTTGATGTTGTACTTGTCTGCCTCCAGCGCACGGTCAATAAGAGCCTCAGCAGCGATGGTGTCTTTCTTCTGCAACTGGACTTGCGCCTTGAGGTTGTAGCCGTCGGCGTATCGAGGCCATTTCTTGATGATGGTGTTAGCCACGCTGTCGGCACGGTCGAGGCTGTCAAGCTCCATGTAGCAGAGGGTGAGGTTATGCCACAAGGAGCGGTTCTCGGTGGACATCTCGGTGGCAGTACGATAGTCGGCCGCCGCTGCATCGAACTGTTCGAGGTTGATGTGAGCCAAGCCACGTAGCTCGTAACTGCTGGGGAAGTAGGGATTGCGGCGAATAGCCTCGGTGCAGTCAAGGATGGTGCCTGAGTAATCGTCAAGATAGAACTTGGCTACGCCTCGGTAGAAGTAGGGTTCGTAGAGGTATGGCTTGTAGTTGATGACAATGTTGAAGTAGCTGATAGACAGCACATAGTCATCGAAAGACAGCGCATTGCGGGCAATGTTCATCATGCGGTCGGTGTTGATTTGGGCGTGGCACACGACCATGCTGAACAGCAGCGCAAGGGATGCTATGAGACGATGCACTTTGTCCATCTACCTGCAACTATACAATTATCAATTCTCGTTTTATCCTCTGTTGGGCTTGCACTTGTAGTGTGCGGAGAACTTGCCTTTGGCCATGGCGATGAGTTTGGACTTAATCATCTGCTTTCGGAAGGGAGACAGGCGATCGACGAACATCTTGCCATCGAGGTGGTCGTACTCGTGTTGGAACACGCGTGCCTCGTAGCCTTCGAGCCAACGCTCCTGTTCTTCCCCGTTCTCGTCGATGTAGTTGACGAGAATCTTGGCAGGACGCTTCACATTCTCGTTGATGCCTGGGATGGAGAGGCAGCCTTCTGACATGGAGACTTCCTCATCGCTCTCCTCAACGATTTCGGGATTGATGAACGCATGCAGATAGCCCTTGTATTGTGGCTCGTCGTCGGAGAGTACATCGAGGTCAATGATGAAGAGTCGGATGGGCAAACCTACTTGTGGGGCAGCCAAACCTACGCCTTCGGAGCGACGGAGGGTTTCAAACATGTTGTCAATGAGTTCCTGAAGGTTGGGGTAGGACTTGAAGTCAATCTCTTCGGCAGTCTTGCGGAGCACTGGCTGACCGAATATGTACATGGGTAATATCATTTTATTTACTGATTAACAATTGGATAAGTTTCTATTTGCGATTGGCGTTACCATCTTCCTGCGCCCGCCTTGCTTTGTAGGTAGTCTTCGAGGATGATGGTGGCACTGATTTTATCGACGAGTGCTTTGTCTTGACGTGCTTTTTTACGGATGCCGCTTTGAAGCATGGCTTGATGGGCTAACACGGAAGTGAAGCGTTCGTCGTAATAGAGCACTTCCTTGTCGGGGAAGAGCTTCTTTAGTCGGTTGAAGAAAGGCTCGATGCGCTTCATGTTCTCGCTGTTCTCACCGTTCATCTGAGTGGGTTTGCCTATCACGATGGCGGACACGTTCTCTTTCTCCATATAGTCGATGAGGAATTTTTCCAGTTCCCGTGTCTCGACGGTGGCGAGTCCGTTGGCAATCATCTGTAGCGTGTCAGTCACGGCAATGCCTGTGCGTTTCTGTCCGTAATCTATGGCGAGTATTCTTGACATATTTTTGTTGTTTTTCAACTTCTTAATACCATTGGATGGAGCTGGAATAGCTGGATTTCTTATCGTATTTGAGGGCATCGGTCAGCGTGCTGGCGTTGGCGCGCAGAGAGATGTGGTAGCTGGTGTAGATGCCGAACACAAGTCCGCATGAGATGTTAAAGCAGTGCATGTCGCGTGAGATATTCACTGTTGTGAGGGATATCTCGTGGTTAGTGAAGTCCCAACCTGAGGCGAAGTTGCAATTCCAGTTGTTGGAGAGTTTCAGGTTGCCCGAGAAGTTCAGGTTTTGTGTGAACTTGTAGGGGTAACGCATCGTCTTGATGTTGATGTCTTGGGTTCTGTCTTCTGCCATCGTGATGCCATAGGAAATGGATAAGGCCCATGGCAGGTTGAACTTCATGTAGCCATCTTCGTCAAGACCTGTGTCATTGCTTGACTTGTTCCCCTTGGTTTTAGTGGGAGTGTCAGCGTTGGTCTCCAAGTTCTCTGTGTTGTCATCCTCATTCTCGGATGCAGTGCTGTTCTCCTCTTCATCATCTTTATGACCGAAAAGGTTGCGAATCTGCTTTCGGAGCAGTCTGAATGTCTGGTTGTTGAAGGTGTAAGAGAGATTCTTTGACATGCCTTGAAATCGTCCCCAGCGTCCATAGGACCATTCCGTTCGGTTGCCCACTACCACGTTGCCTTTGTCATCAAACTCGTAGGCATAGGTTTGGAAGACGGCATTCATGTTGAAGGTTGTCTTGCCCCATTTCAGACGAATGCGAGTGGACAGATTTGACCACGGCTGCCGTTTGGCTGCCATGTTGTAGGAGAGTGAAGCGCCGAGTTCGTCGATGATGCTTATTTTCTTGAGGCTATCCTCTTTGTTGCGAATCTTGGCTTCAATGTTGTTAGAGACATCCATGCTGATGGAACCCGTCTTGCCCGATGAGGGCTGCCCATAGAGCGAACCTGCATAGGGAGAGTAGGAGACGAGAGAGACATTTCCTTCTTCATCTGTCTTCGTGTAGGTCTTCCAATATCCCCACTTGGCATCGCCAAAATCAGGAGCATAGCTGTAGCTGACTGATGGGGTGAACACATGGCGCACCATGGCAAGTTTCCGACCAAATACCTTGGGATTAGGCTTGTACATGCCATACAGCTTCGTGTTGGCAGAGAGGGAGAGATTGTAGTCGAACACACGGTTGAAGCCATAGATGGTGTCGCGCATGACAGCTTGCTGTTCGGTGTTCCACGACTGGATAATCTTGTTGGTGTACCAGCGTTCGGTATAGTTGAGCGATGGTGTGACGTTGATGTATTTCAGCAGATTGAAAGATGCCGAGACTGGAATCGTATGCTTCATGCCGTTGCGCCAATCCTTTGTCAGCGAGGAGTGCATCAGCTTGTCCTCCTTGGTCGTGATGGAGTTGGAAAGGTTGCCCGTGTAGTTCATGCTGATTTTCTCATACCAGCGTTCCTTGCCCGCTGCGTGTTTCCTTTTGAATGGATAGAAACGCGATAGGGAGAGGGAAAGGGAAGGCATCGTGAGCGCGATGGTGGAGTCTCTCATGTTTTGCGCGATGTTGAACGAACTGGACATAGAGAGTCCTATCTTGGGGAATGTGCGCGAGTAGCTGACCGATGAGGTGCGTGTACTTTGCGAATAAGCCGTGGGGTTGTAGAGCGACGTGAGGTTGTTACGTTCATACGATTGTGTGGCAAAGTTCACGCTGGCAGAGAAGGAGCTGTTGGGGGAAGCCTTGGGGTCGGTGCGATGACTCCACTGCACCTTAAAGTTCTTGGTTACAGAGTAATCAGGCAGATTCTTTTCGCCCTCTTTCGTCACTTGATAGTTGAAGTAGAAGTTACCGCTGTACTTGTAGCGACGCTTGTAGGTGGTTTGCGCACCGAGACCCCACGAGCCTTTTGTGAAGATTTCGCCCGTGAGTTTCAAGTCCATATAATCGTTGATGGCGAAGTAGTAGCCGCCATCACGCAGATAGAAGCCACGGGTGGATTCGTCGCCATAGGTCGGCATGATGAAGCCACTGGCGTAGTTGCTGCTGGTGATGGGGAAGAAAGCGAATGGAATGGCGAAGGGCAGAGGAACATCTTCCACCACAAGCCATGAAGGTCCCGAGAACACACTCTTGCCAGGGCGCACTTTGCCTCTTGACAAACGGATGTAGAAATGAGGGTGGGGGGCGTCGCAAGTGGTGTATTGACCGCCACGCATATAATAGGCACCATCCTCGCCCTTTTTTGCTTCTTCGGCAGTGAGGAAGCCGTCCTGTTGAGCTGTATAGATATTGGTGATGTAGCCCTTCTTTGTCTTGAAGTTATAGGACATCTCCTCCATTTGGTACTCCTCTCCTCCGTCTTTGAAGACTGGTTCGCCAAACTTCTTGCCAAGCGAGTCGAGTGCGCCGACAGCATAGACAACAGAGCTGTCCATATTCATCTTGATGTTCTCCGACTTGAGGTCAATCTGCTGATACTTCACATTGGCATCGCCATAGAGAAAGGCGTTTTTCGTGCCCATAAAGAAGGTCATGGAGTCTTTGGCTTCATAGACAACAGGAGCATCCAATGCGCTTTTCTTTTGTGCTTTTTGGATAGAGTCTTCAACGGCGGCAATGGAGTCGTTCCATTGGGTTGCACCTTTTTGGGGGGCAGGCGCAATCCCGTGCTCACGGTCGAACTGCGCTTTGATGGAGTCGAGGTTCTGAAGCAGCGAGTCCGATTCCGACTCAGGATGTCGGGTCGTATCAACATCATTATGGTCGACAACCATGTATAGTGTGCCGACCAATGGATTGTTGAAAGCTGTCACAGATAGCACCGTGATGAGTACCAGCAATGACGCAATGAACCTTTGTCTTCTCATAAAACGCGGCAAAGGTACGAATAAGTGGGCACAATACAAAGTAAAAAAACTTGTTTTAACTTTTATTGTCGGGTGTAATAGCCTTGGATGCTGTCAACGCATGGCTTTCCTGCCAATAAACGATAGATGAAGGAGTCTTTAGGCGATACAAATGTACGGCTTCTCAGTGAACCTTCTTCATGTTCAGTTGTCGTCAGAAAGGCATGACAATGCCTACAAAACACCTCGGCGTGTGGCGTGCTTCCACAGCCTCTAAATCGGAGTCCCCGACATCGGTCGGTCGATGTCGGGGACTCCGATTGACCGATGTCGGGGACATCGATTTTGTGCCTCTTTCAAGGAGGTGTGTTCTGTGGTGTCAATCTATTCATTTTCCACCTCCGTTCATGGCCATGCCTTGTATTCCGAATTGGGAGTGTTAGATGACAAATCACTGGTATTTGTCTTTTTATTATCCCCAATAGTGATTTTTAATGATTTTGTTTGTGTGTCATAAATAGAATGTGTATCTTTGCCCATATTTCAAATAGGTATATGGTCATACACGGCAAGCAGAGACATTTTTATGCCTGTTGCTAATATGGTAACTAATTAAAATTCTTATAAATATGAAATTGTTATGTGTCATTTTGGGGCTACTTTGTGTCGGTATCTTGCAAGGATGTAGCAATGATGACTTTATGGAAGAAGAAAAGATTGACAAACGCATAACCATCACTTTTGACGGCGACTTTGAAAGAGTCTATCCTTGGATGTCATTTGTTGCTTATACGGAAAATCGCGAAGTCTTATATGCCGTAGTAGGCAACGACACTATGATGATGCGTGACGGATCTCTTAGAATAGACAGAGGGGAAATGGGGGGAATCAATCAGATAACATTGCTTTCCAAACAAAGAAGCTCCGGTTGGATTGATGTTTCGGTAACTTATAGAAAGCGCATGGATTCACCATCACAATCGGATGATTTGAAAATTGATGTAAAAGGATATGTCAACGATGCCTTGTGTTTGGATACGATAAATGTCATGCATGCTTTCGACATGGCTTATAAAC
>CAMWJL010000029.1 GCA_947174565.1 uncultured Prevotellaceae bacterium
AAGCGGATTTTTGAGAACCACCAAAAAGCAAGTCCGAAGTGTTAAAATCTAAAAGTAGTTGATATACAGAGGTTTACCTCTATATGTTTTTCATTGTTTATGGTTGTTTAGAGGACTCTAAATACAACCTATGAAACATTGTTTCCCCAAGTTTGTCACTGTCTTTGGAATCTCTATCGACGTGAGTGTGGAGCAGTCTCCGAAGCATGCATATTCCAAGCTTGTCACGGATGTAGGAATTTCTATTGATGTGAGGTGCTGTTGATAGAAGCAAAAGGATTCCAAGCTTGTCACGGACGTAGGAATTCTTGTGTTCTTACATCCTGCAATCATCGTGTTTGATTCCGTCTCGATAATAGCATTGCAATCTTCCCGTGAATCGTATTTAGGATTATTGGTATCTACCATTATTGCTTCAAGGGCAGAGCAGCCCTTGAAGCAGCGTTTTCCTATGCTTGTTATGGATGCTGGAATTTTGATAGATGTGAGTGCGGAGCAGCCCAAGAAACAAAACCAGTTCAAATTTGTCAAAGACTCAGGAAGGTCTATTGATGTTAAGGCGGAGCAGTCTATGAAGCAGGCCATTCCCAACCTTGTCAAAGACTTAGGAAGTTCTATTGATGTTAAGGCAGAGCAGCCCCAAAAACAGCCCCATTCCAAACTTTTCACTGATGTCGGAATCTTTATCGATGTGAGTGCGGAGCAGTCACGGAAGCATTGTTCGCCCAAACTTGTTACAGATTCAGGAATCTCTATTGACGTGAGGGTGGAGCAGTCCATAAAGCATTCTTTTCCCAAACTTGTCACTTTGTATTTTTTCCCATTGTGAATGACAAACTTTGGAATCACAACCTTCGTGATGGATTCATCCTCTTCAATGTAGCCCATGAGGGAAGCTTCTTGTTTTTCTGTGTTAAATCTATAATGTGATACATCTGTGATGTACTTGATGTTTTTTTCATTTGTTGTGTGCGTACCACATTCCCCTTGAGAGGAAAAGGAATCTTGCCCATTGGGCGATGAGTGCTGATTTGATTTGAAAATAGGGTTCATTTTTTGTGATATATAGTGTCGTGGTCTTTCCTCCTCGCTTGTCTCTTTACAAGAGCTTCGGCGAATTGGTCTGTAATGCAAAGGTATGATTTGTTTTTGACATCCGCAACAGGCGTGACGGAAAAAAAGGAAGGCTGATGACTCGTTTGTTCGAGTTTCGTACTGGTTTACTTTTCAGAAGCAGTTTCATTGCCTCCCTCACTTCCGTACAGTGTACAGATGTCTCTTTTCCCCACAAATCGGAAGGATCGACATTGGTCATTTTGCACGTCTGTGTGTGGTGTGCTTTTACAGCCTCTAAATCGGAGTCCCCGACTCCGACCAACCGATGTCGGGGACTCCGATTGGTCGATGTCGGGGACATCGATTTTAGTGGTAAAAAACAAGGGGATAAGGAGGACTTAAATAATGATGGGAATACTTCTGTTGTCTCTTAATGCTCCACTACATAGGCTTTCGTGATGCGGATGTCTTTGAGTGGGGTGTCGTTGGCGTTGGTTCTGACTTTCTGTATCGCTTCGACTGTTTTCATGCCTTCGACGACTTCGCCGAAGACGGTGTATTCGTTGTCCAACCAGGGGGCACCGCCATGTATCTTATAGGTCTTGCGCAGGTCTTTGGGATAGATGATGGGGGGATTTTCGGATAGTTCGAGGCGGGCTTCGTCTTGCAGTTTCTCCAGCAGGTTGCTGAGGGCATAGGTGTCGCGTGCTGCACGCAGGACGTCCAGTTTCGCTTTGTTGGCTATCTGTTTCTTCATGAAGAGCGATTCGGCATCCCGTTGTTCTCGGGCAGTTTCGTAGCTGTCCATATCGTCGTCTGTGCAAGGTTTGCCTGTCACGATGTAGAATTGGTATTTGTCGCTGGCGCGTTCGGGGTTCTCGTCGTCGCCGTCGCGTGCAGCGGCCAGGACTCCGCGCCTGTTGGAATGCTTGGGCCAGAGGATTTCGGCAGGTATGCGTTCTGCGATGGTGTCGCCTTCGGCATTGGTCGTTGCTGTCCATCCTTCGGGGCGTGTGGCGGGGTCGCCCGTTTGAATCATGAAGTTGCGGATGACGCGGTGGAACGTCACGCCTGTGTAGAGTCCATCTTGCACGTTCTGTATGAAGTTGTCCCGATGGCCGGGCGTGTCGTTGTATAGTTTCACACGGATGTTTCCTGCTGTGGTTTCCAGCATCACTTCTGTTTCGTTCTCTGCGTCTGAGTTTGTGCATCCTAAGCATACCAGGCAGCATGCCCAGAGAGCCATTGCGATTGTCTTTTTCATGTTGTTATTGTTGATGGGTTATGGATGTCAGGTTCTGAGGAAGGCGGTGGAACGTGTCTCCCCGAATGGCATTCATTTGCAAAGGTAGCTGAAACGGATGGAATGAGCAAGTAATCTGTAAAACAAAAAAAATGGAATCCGTCACGGACTCCATTTTCCTTGTCATTTCTGATGAAAAAATGAACCTAAATCTTTTTACTAACCTAAAACCTATTGTATAACCTATGTCTATGTTCTTGCTTAATACCTTATTCCATGTTCAAACAATCAATTTACCAAAACTATCTTTATTGAAGAACCTTTTACCTTATAACTAATACCTATTACTGACCTATTTATGTTTGATGACTGCGACCAGTCGTTGTTTTCTTTTGACGATGCAAAGGTACAGGGTTTTCAGAATTGGGCTTTTGTTTGGTGTCGGATTTTTATTAAAAAGTCTTTTATTGTTGACGTGCGTCAATATCTGTGTGCGCACACACGACAAAAGTGGTACATCATTCCTGCCATGGAGAGTAGGGTGATTGGTGGATTTTGGATAGGGTATAGGTGTTGTGAAGTGTCACTGATTGGCTCTAATGGGGGATGTGTTGTGTTGTTTTATGTGAAAAAGTGCCTTTTTTCGCAAAAGTTTTTGGTCATGACAAAAATAATGCTTACATTTGGCGTGATATTCATATTGAAAGGCATATTGCTATTGTCCACAGAAGCGGATTGGCTGGAATTCAAGTAAGGTTGGTTCATGGGTGGGCGTTAAACAGAGTTACAATTACGAAACAGAGTTATGTATAGTCTTATTTCCATCACATTTATTGTGATTTTAGCCATCGGTTTGTCTGTAATGGCTTATTTGTATTTTAAGGAGCGTCAAAAGTGTGCTCGGTATAAGCGAGGAATTGCCGTACAGAAGAGTTATCTGCAGAATATGAGCCACGACATACGCACGCCTATGAATGCGATATGTGGTTTCTCGCAGCTTCTGTGCAACAGCCAGATACGTTCCATGATGTCGGAGGAGGAGATTGCGGAGTATGGTGTGATTATTCAGAGCAACACCGATTTGCTGAGTACGTTGGTGAATGACATTCTTGACATTTCGGATATGGAGAGTGGGAAGTATCGTTTGAATGTTGGTACCTGTCATGTGAACGATGTCTGCCGCAATGCTATCAGTACGGTTAAGTATCGTTGTCCTGATAATATAAAGATGTATATGTCCACTGAGGTTGAGGATGCCTACACGATTCAGAGTGACTCGAAGCGTGTGGAGCAGGTCATCATCAACTATCTCACCAATGCCGTGAAGCATACAAGCGAGGGCGAGATTCATGTACATGTGTCGCTTCAGGAGAACCCTGGCATGGTTACTTTCTCTGTTACTGATACGGGCGAAGGCGTTCCTGCTGACAGAACAGAACTGATTTTCAAGCGGTTTGAGAAGTTCAACACCTTTAATGGCGGTACGGGCTTAGGTCTTGCTATTTGTCGTACCATCGCCACGCAGTTGGGCGGAGAAGCTAAACTGGACACTGCCTATCAGCAGAAAGGTGCGCGTTTCATCTTTACGCATCCTGTCGGATGATGCTGCGCCATGCTTGCCGCAGCAGATGGTAGGCAAGCACGACGACGAGAAGGTATCCCACATAGAAGAGGGTGCTCCATGATACCACCAAATAAACAAGCATTGCCATGCCGATGAGCTTGGCTAAGTAGGTGATGCCGGGCAAGAAGTAGAAGTGGTGATACACTTCATCTATCAAAGCAATGAAGGTGATGATAACCAGCCATGTTGTCACTACCAAAGCTGCCATAATTGGCGGCAGGACGAGTGGGTTGAGTGTGGGGTGGTAGTAGTATTCCTGCCAAAACTCGGGCACAAAGTTTTGTACAGATGCGTAGAGGGTAGCCATGATGGCGGTTAGCAGTAGGAAGAGGAATGGATAGCAGCTGTCCATTTCGTCGAAGAGATGCTGAATCTGTTGTTTGTGTATCTGTTTCTTACTTGCCACTACGGCTAAGACTCCCAATGCAAGCAGACCTGACATCCAAATGGCGCGGCTGTCTGACAGGGCATCAAGCATTTCGGAAATGATGTCGTCAGGGGTCGTTCCTTGCAGCAAATCATGTTCGGGAATCCATCCCATATTGTATTGATTGCTTGCCACTTTCACCCAAATGGAGTCGATGGAGTCGTCTGGTGCAACCTTGATGGCAGCCACGGCAACGACATCGCCACGATAGACATGGCAGGTGTCGGTCAGCAGGTCTCCTTCGCGAGGAATCAACATGAGTGAATCTGCTTTAACGAGGAAGTTGAAGTTTTCTGAGTAGTGATGCGTCAGCCGAAAAATCAGCGAATCAGCTTGTTGTGGAGTCAGCGGCATCATGGTGGTGTCTGCCGCTGTCGTCGTATCTACAATGTTCACAATGGTGGGGATGGAGTCGCCATCTATCTGTGTTGCTGTGGGTGATGGAGGAGTGACACCCCCGATGCAGGAAACGATGAGGATGGAGAGGAAAATATAGAGGAGCTTCTTCATTGCAGATAGAGTTTCATAAGACAATTTTTGCAATCGAACTCAAGGCTAAAGGTCGTTCCGTTGCTTAATCGGAGTGCTAATGGCTTGGTCTTTAGGTGATGCGGTGTTGCTGGTTCTTTCAGGCACATGCTTAGTTGCCGTCTGATGCAATATTTGCAGGTCATCACGGGTTCTGCTGTGTTGTGTGTTATCTCAAACGGAATGGTGGTCTCTAACTGTGTGGGTGTGTGCGTTTGTTGTTCCTGCGGATAGGTCTTGATGCGTTCTGCCATAAGTTGCTCTGTCAGCGTTCGCCGCCAATTACTTAGTATAGAAGCAGGTATGAAATAATTCTTTTTCAGGTGCACATTCACGTTCTTAGCGTCGAAAATCGTGTTGCCCAATCGGCTTAATTGCTGCTGGATGTTGGCAGTCTGATAGGTGTGGGCAAGGTCAAAGGACGCATGGATGGGCAGCGAGGCTGTGACTCCATCTTCATCTGTCATGTTGATATGGTCTTCATGCACATCAATGCTCACGCTAATCTTCCGTTCTGCGGATGGCTTAGCAAGCATCTTGTCCCATTCTTGGTCTTGGTTGCGGTAGTATTGTACGCCTTTCACAGGGTGGAAGGTAGCAACGTTGTTCACACGGAAACCGACAAGTTTGCCCTTGTCGATGTAGCATAAGCCATCGCCATTGTGTAGCCGCATCTGTGGTGTCAACGGTTCACCCATCGATTTGGGTGTGTCGATATTCGCATCGGGTTGGCTCACGTCCTTCACGAATCCTCGGTTGAAGCTCTTTCGCACGTTTGGCTCGAACTTCAAATGCACTTTGCCTGATGAAGCTCGGCAGAATCGCTTAGGATACTTAGCTATCACCTTGTCCAACGCCTGAGAATATGCTGCTGTCACATTCTTCACATAGTCAACGTCCTTCAGCCGCCCTTCTATCTTCAGCGATGAGGCTCCTGCCAGCAGTAGCTCTTCCAAGTGGTCGAGTTGACAGTTGTCTTTGAGGGAAAGCAGGTGTTTGCTGTGTATCACGGGCCTTCCATCTGCAAGAAGGTCGAACGCCATACGACACACCTGCGCACACTCGCCACGGTTGGCGCTGCGTCTGTACAGAGCTTCGCTGGCATTGCAGCGTCCACTCAGACAAACGCATAATGCCCCATGTACAAAGACTTCCAGTTTTGTATCAGGGCATTGTTGGTGGATACGGGCTATTTCTTCGATTGTCAGTTCTCGTGCCAATACCACTTGGGGAAAGCCCAATTCTGCCAGCATCTGTACCTTTTCAGGGGTGCGGTTGTCCATTTGTGTGCTGGCGTGGAGTGGGATAGGGGGAAGGCGTAGCGACAAGATACGGAGGTCTTGAATGATGAGTGCATCCGTACCTATTTCATATAGTTGCCAGATAAGCCGCTCCACCTCCTGCATCTCCTTCTCATACAGCAGCGTATTGACCGTGACATACACTTTTGCTTTGAAGAGATGTGCGTATTGAACCAATCGCCCAATGTCCTCCACGCTGTTTCTCGCAGCAGCGCGAGCACCCCATGACGAGGCACCTATATAGACAGCATCAGCACCGTGCCTGATGGCCTCGATGCCAATGTCTGCGGTCTTTGCTGGGGCGAGAAGTTCAATCTTTTTCAATGCTAATGAATGTCGTTGATGTTGAACGGTGTCTCCTGATAGACGTAGTAGTTCAGCCAGTTGGTATAGAGCAGGTTGGCGGCTGCACGCCACTTCACCAAAGGATGCTTCTTCGGGTCTCCGCCAGGGTAGTAGTTCTTCGGTTTGTTGATGGGTAATCCCTTTTTCAAGTCTCGCTTGTATTCGCCATCTAATGTCAGGGGCGAATACTCCAAATGGCACGTAATGAAGAACTCTCTGCCGTTGCGTGCCTCCACAATGGTTACACCAGCTTGGGGGCTTTCTGCGATGATGTGCAAGCCTGGCACTTTCTCGATGTTCTTGCGCGAAATGGTGCAGTGTCGGCTATGAGGAGCGTAGAACTCATCGTCAAACCCTCGGAAGATAGGCAGTTCGGGTGCCAGCATCTGATGCTTGAACACACCAAAAACTTTGTGGGGGGTGTTGTGCTTCGGCACTCCGTAGAAGTGGTACAACCCTGCGAAAGCTGCCCAGCACACATAGATGGTGCTTGTCACATGATTGTGCGCCCAGTCGAACACCTCCTGCAACTCCTGCCAATATGTCACCTCTTCATAGTTGATGAACTCAAGGGGGGCACCAGTTACGATTAGACCGTCATATTTCTCTTTCTTCATGTCCTCAAAGTTACGATAGAACGCCATCATGTGTTCCATGGGGGTGTTCTTGCTCGTATGTGACTTGATTTTCATGAACTCTACCTTGATTTGTAGGGCTGAGTTCGAGAGGATGCGGATGAAATCGGTCTCGGTCGTTATCTTCAGTGGCATGAGGTTGAGCACAGCCAAGCGCAGTGGACGGATTTGCTGGCTGCCCGCACGCTTATAGCCCATCGTGAAGATGTTCTCATGCTTCAGTTCATCGATAGCTGGAAGCTGATCTGGTAAGATTAAAGGCATAAATAAAATGGAAGAATAGAAGGATTGAGGGACGGCAGTTGCCGAGCAGTGCGCTTGGTAACTGCCGTCCCTCAATCCTTCTATTCTTTATTTGTTGTTAATGTAGTTGACAATCCACTGACCGACTTCTTTCGTGCCATACTTAGCACCGCCTTCCACCTGAATCTCAGGAGTGCGTACATTCTGGTCGAGCGAAGCATTCACCGCCTCGCGAATCAGTACGCCCTCTTCCTTCAGGTCAAAGTACTCGAAAAGCATAGCCGCAGAAAGAATCTGCGCCAAAGGATTCGCAATATTCAACCCCTTGGCTTGAGGCCAGCTGCCATGAATAGGCTCGAACACAGGTGTGTGCTCACCCGTCGAAGCCGATGGAAGCAGACCCATAGAGCCTGTGATGCAGCTGCCTTCGTCGGTGAGGATGTCGCCAAACGTGTTCTCTGTCACCATCACGTCGAAGAACTTTGGCTCTTGAATCATGCGCATGGACGCATTATCTACATACATGAAGTCGGTCGTTACGTCGGGGTATTGTGGTGCCATTTCCTGAGCGACAGCACGCCATAGACGGCTCGAAGCCAGCACATTAGCCTTATCGACTACCGTGAGGTGCTTTCTGCGCTGACGGGCATACTGATACGCCACCTTCAAGATGCGCTCCACCTCTGCACGGGAGTAAGCATTTGTGTCATAAGCATAGTCATTGCCTTCCTTCTTCTCTCCAAAATACATGCCGCCAGTCAGTTCGCGAATGCAGATGAAATCGGCACCACGCACCAGCTCGTCCTTCAGTGGAGACTTGTGTATCAGGCAGTCGAACGTGGTGACTGGACGGATGTTAGCGAACAGACCCAGCTTCTTTCTCATTGCCAGCAATCCCTGCTCAGGGCGCACCTTCGCATTAGGGTTGTTGTCGAACTTGGGGTCGCCCACCGATGCGAAAAGCACCGCATCTGCCTCCATACAAGTCTGGAAAGTTTCCTCTGGGAACGGGTCGCCCACTTCGTCAATGGCATGAGCACCACAAAGAGCCTCCTTGTAGCTCAACTCGTGTCCAAACTTCTTGGCAATGGCGTTGCAGACAGCCACACCTTGTTCCATAATCTCTGGCCCGATGCCGTCACCGGCCAGTACGGCAATTTTCAGTTTCATGTCTTTCTATTATTTATTTAATTGTAGATTCTTTCATGCACCGCCTTTTCCTCCATGAAGCAAGGATGCACAGGGCCATATCCATGTCCAAACTCATATTCAGCCCCCAAAGCGATGGCTTTGCCAATAAATTCCTCACCTTTCTCCACGGCTTTCTCCAAATCATAGCCTTTTGCCAGATAGGTGGCGATGGCGGACGAAAACGAGTCGCCCGTACCATTTACGTTGTGCGTGGGGATGCGGCGTTTCCGAAACTCCCTCACCTCGCCCGTTTGGGCATTGTAGAGGAAGTCGGAGAGCATGTCTTGGGGGGAAGTGCCGCGCCCGTCATAAACCTGGCTCTCCATCGACTTGACGATGACGCTGTTACCCCACTGTCCCAGCTCCTTGATGTCTTCGCTGATGTTCGTGATTTTCCGTTTGAGCAGCACTTCTGCCTCGCGGAAGTTGGGTGTGATGAGCGTTGCCAAAGGGAAGAGCTTCTCCTTGTATGCTCCGATGCTCTCATTGCTGACCAGCTGCACACCGTTGCTATCGACAATGACAGGGTCAATCACCTTCTTCGTGTTCGGATACCGTCTCAGCACGCCAGCCACACCGTCGATAATCTCCGCAGTGGGCAGCACACCTGTCTTGATACACTGCGCTCCCACATCGCCTAAGAATGACTCTGCCTGACTCACCACGAGTTCCACAGGCAGTGGTGTCACGCTTTTTACCTTCCTTGTGTCCTCGTCCACGATGCCTGTCAGCGCACATGCAGCATAGCCACCACAAGCCGTGATAGCCTTGATGTCCGCCTGCATGCCAGCGCTTCCCAATGGTTCGCTGCCTGCAATCACAAACACTATATTCAGTTGCTTCTTTCCCATTCAGTGGCTATTTGGGTGCAAAGATACAACTTTTCGTTGTATAAGCCGTGCTTTTTTCTGTTTTTCCCCTCCGACCATGGTTCTTTTCACAATGGGTGTGGCTTTGCCTGTATGGGTCTTTCTACGCGTCGGCGAAGACCTTTCCGTCGTCGAGGGTGATTTGAAGTTTAGTGTATTCGCTGTGGAAATCATGCCTAAGCCTGTCGAGGTAGCGACTGCTTTCCCACTTGCACATCGGCAGGTCGTGGAGCAGGTAGTTGCCGCAAGCCTCGGGGCGTGTGGCGGGCACTTCTGTCTGTGTGAGAATCCACTGGAGGCACTCGATGGTTAAGCGTCGCATGTCCTCCACGGTGTATGTGCCCGTCATGATGATGTACATGCCAGTGAGGCATCCCATTGGACCTACATATACCACATCCTCCTTTGCCTCTGAATTGCGGAACCATGTAGCCATCAGGTGCTCCAAGCTGTGCATGGCGGCAGGTGCTACGGCTGGTTCTTGGTTCGGCTCTGTGATGCGCAGGTCGAAAGTCGTAAATCCTTTGTCCTCGCGCGAAACGTAGATGCCGGGCTTCAAGTGTGTGTGGTCGATTGTGAAACTTTGTATAATTTCCATAATACTTTATATATTTAGAGTGATATAATGCTTTTGCGGTGCAAAGATAGCACTAAAAAGCGAAAAAGCGCGAATCTCACGACTCACGCTTTTCTGTTCTCAATAAGTATTAATTTTTTTTAAGGTAAAAAGATTGTTTTTAGGATGTTGCAAAGGTACGCACTTTGGCTGTGGTGGACAAGCCTTAAAACATGTTTCTTAACATCTGTGTACGGACACAGTGCGATTTTTTCGCTTTTTTCTGTAAAAAAGTTCGTCATTCATGCTGTTTTGACACTCATTTGACCCTTTTTTGCCAATCGTGCGGCATAATATAAATACAATGTGGTGTAGGGGGCATTGTCATGTCAACACATTTCTTGTGTTAGATACCCTGCTTTTTATACCTCTAAAGGGGAGTGAGTCACACCCCAATTAGGGTCTGACTCAGACCCCAAACAGGGTGTGACTCAGACCCCTTTTGGGGGTGTGAAAGCCCTTGTTGGGAGATGTCTCCTTGGGGTGTGTTGATGCGCAGAAATCCGAATGAAATCGTGGCATGATGGAGGCAGGATGTCCCATAGGGATACAAAGACGGGGAAAACACCCGAATGAGGGGCTTGTAATCGTTCTAAAAGTCGATTCTGATGTTCTTTTATGGGGTTTTGTGTTGTTTTTTGTTAAATATGCGGTGACGGAGGTTGGTGAACACGAGAATATATCCTACCTTTGTACCGATTTTGTGTAGAATAGTATTAAGGATAATCAAGTAGAGAAATGAAAGGTAAAAAATTGCTGATGAGTCTGGGAGTGCTGGTGGCGAGTGCCGCGAGCACGGTGGCTCAAGGACAAACAGATGCTGCTGTTGGGACCATGAACCTGACGCTGGCGAAGGCCATTGAGGTGGCATTGGCTGAGAATCCGACCATTCGTGTGGCTGACAAAGACATCGAGCTGAAAAAGATTGCTGATAAGGAAGCGTGGCAGGCATTGTTGCCCACGGTGGATGCGACGCTGAGCCTTACGGACAACATCTTGGTGCCCGAGATGGTGACAGGCATGGGTAAGTTTAAGATGGGCGTGGACGGAACGGTGACGGCTGTGGGTGGCGCATCGCTCAATCTGCCTCTGTTCGCTCCTGCGGTCTATCAGAACATGAAGCTCACCAAGCAAGATATACTGCTGGCGCAGGAGAAGTCGCGCGGCAGCCGTCTTGACCTCATCAACCAAGTGACCAAGGCATATTATGGTGCGCTCCTCTCCAGCGATAGCTATGAGGTGATGAAGCGCAGCTATCAGGTGGCAAAGCAGAACTTCGATGTGGTGAACGAGAAGTTCAAGGTGGGGCGTGTCAGCGAATATGACAAGATTTCGGCCGAAGTGCAGGCACGCAACATGAACGCCTCGATGGTGAGTGCGGAGACGGGCAAAACGCTTGCGCTCTTGCAGCTGAAAGTGCTCATGGGCGTGACAGCCAATGTGAATGTGGTTATCGACGACTCGCTCAAGGCCTACGAGGGCAAACTGACGCTGGCCGATGCGGAGCACACCGCAGACGAGCTTGACAACAACTCTTCTCTCCGTCAGTTGGATTACAATATGGGTCTCCTGCAGCAGAGCCGCAAGATTCTGCGCACGAACTTCATGCCTACGGTGGCCTTGCAGCTCACGGGGCAGTATCAGAGTTATGCCAACAAGAATTGGAACGTGTTTGGCTATGAGTACTCACCCAGCTCTACGTTGTCCGTCGCTGTGAGCGTCCCCATTTTCCATGCCAGCAACTGGACGAAGCTGAAGAGCAACCGCTTGCAAATCTCGCAGTTGGAAGACACGCGTCTTGACGCTGAGCGCAAGTTGAACTTGGCGGCTGAAAGCTACAAGAAAAACATGGCGAGCAGCATGGCACAGGTGGAGAGCAATGCCGAAGCGGTGAAGCAGGCGGAAAAGGCTGTCAACATTGCAGGCAAGCGTTATGAAGTGGGACGAGGGACAATTCTCGAGCTGAACCAAAGCGAAACGGCGCAGACACAGGCCGAGCTGACTTATGTGCAGAGCATCTACGACTATCTGTCTAATAAGGCCGACTTCGACTACACTTTGGGCCGCGAGACCTATTTGAAATAACACTAAATGAAACAGAAAGCAACAAACAAAGGATATGAAATACATTAAAACATTGTCATTGGGTGCTCTTGCCCTTTTGACCGTTGCGTGCGGCAACAAGAGCGACGACAAGGCTGCTGAAACTGCACAGCAGGAGAAAGTACAGGTGAAAATTGCTAAGGTGACCAGCGAGGACGTGCCTCAGACGGAAACCTACACCGCCACGGTGGAGAGCGATGTGAAGAACAACATCGCCCCTAACACTCCTTATCGTATTGAGAAGATATACGTGGAAGTGGGTGACCGTGTACGCAAAGGTCAGGTGCTCGTGCAGCTCGATGCCAGCAACTTGCGCCAGTTGAAGTTGCAGTTGGAGAATCAGAAAGTGGAGTTCAAGCGCACGGAGCAGCTCTATCAAGTGGGTGGTGCGAGCAAGGCAGAGTACGACAACGCCAAGTTGCAGCTTGATGTGTATTCTACTCAGTTGAAGCAACTTACCGAGAATACCCAGCTCGTTTCGCCCATCAGCGGTATTGTGACAGCTCGCAACTACGACGATGGCGACATGTACGCTGGCAACCCTGTGCTCACCATCGAGCAGATGAACCCCGTTAAAGTGATTGTCAACATCTCTGAGGTATACTACAAGCAGGTCAGCAAGGGAATGCCCGTTGATATTCAGCTTGATGCTTACGAGGGAGAGACCTTTAGCGGCAAGGTGACGATTGTCTATCCCACACTGGATGAGGCTACTCACACTTTCCCTGTAGAGGTGACTATCGACAATGCCAGCCAAAAAGTACGTCCCGGCATGTTTGCCCGTGCTACGGTCAACTTCGGCACGAAGAGCCATGTGCTGGTGCCAGACGAGGCTTTGGTGAAGCAGATTGGTGCTGGCGACCGTTATGTATATGTATATAAGGATGGCAAGGTGTCTTACAACAAGGTGGACCTTGGTAAGCACATCGGCAACTACTATGAGATTCTGAGTGGTGTCAATCCTGGTGACGACGTGGTTGTCGCTGGTCAGAGCCGTCTTGCCAATGGTAGAGAAGTAGAAGTGGTAAAGTAATCAGCAAGTAAGAAAATGAGTCTATACGAAGGAGCGGTCAAACGACCGATTATGACAAGTCTCTGCTTTTTGGCAGTGATAATATTTGGTATCTTCTCGGCCATCAAGTTGCCTATCGACCTCTATCCAGATATCGATACGAACACCATCATGGTGATGACCTACTACACGGGTGCGAGTGCCGAGGATATCGAGAACAACGTCACGCGTCCCTTGGAGAATGTGCTCAACTCGGTGGAGCACCTCAAGCACGTGACCAGCAACAGCCGTGAGAACGTGTCTGTCATCACGCTGGAGTTTGAGTATGGTTATGACATTGATGCCTTGACCAACAATGTGCGAGACAAACTGGATATGGTGTCCAATTCGCTTCCTGACGAGGCGCAGACTCCTATCTTGTTCAAGTTCTCGACGGACATGGTTCCAATCTTGTTGCTTTCCGTTCAGGCCGAAGAGTCGCAGCAGGCATTGTACAAGATTCTTGACGACAACGTGGCGAACCCCTTGGCTCGTATTGACGGAGTAGGTACAGTCAGCATTTCTGGTGCTCCTCAGCGTGAAATCAACATTTATCTGAACCCTCAGAAGATGGAGGCGTATAACCTTAGCCCTGTGCAGGTTGCGAGTGCCATCTCTGCTGAGAACCTCAATGTTACTAATGGTACTATTGATGTGGGCACACAGACCTTCACCGTTCGTGTCGAAGGTGAGTTTGATGATCCCCGTCAGATGAATGACGTTATCGTTGGCTCTCACAATGGTGTGAATGTCTATCTGCATGATGTGGCCCGCATTGTCGATAATGTGGAGGAACGTGCGCAGAAAACCTTCACAAACGGAAAGCAGGGTGCAATGATTATTGTACAGAAGCAAAGCGGAGCCAACTCTGTACAGATTTCTAATAAGGTGATGGGAATGCTTCCCACCTTGCAGAAGAACCTGCCTTCTGACGTGAAGCTTGGCATCATCGTCAACACCTCTGACAACATTTTGAACACCATCGACACGCTGGTGGAGACCATCGTTTACGCTATGATATTCGTGGCTCTCATCGTGTTTATCTTCTTGGGACGTTGGCGCGCTACGACCATCATCGTGATTACCATCCCAATGTCGTTGATAGCTTCGTTCATCTATCTTTATGGTACGGGCGGTTCTTTCAACATGATATCCCTTTCCTGTCTCTCAATCGCTATCGGTAACGTCGTCGATGATGCCATTGTGGTGCTCGAGAACGTCACGACCCATATTGAGAGAGGCTCTGACCCCAAACAGGCGGCGATTCATGCTACCAATGAGGTGGCTATCTCCGTGATAGCATCTACGCTTACCATGATAGCCGTGTTCTTCCCGCTTACGATGGTGACGGGTATGTCGGGCGTGCTCTTCAAGCAGTTGGGTTGGATGATGTGTATCATTATGACCATCTCCACCACCAGCGCCCTCTCGTTCACCCCGATGCTCTGTTCGCAGATGCTCCGTTTGCAGAAGAAGCAGAGCAAGCTCTTCAAGACCATCTATGGTCCGGTTGCCAAGTCGCTTGACAAACTTGATTCGTGGTATGAGGGTCGCATCAACTGGGCAGTGCGTCATCGTTGGACGATTGTGGCAGGTAGTGCATTCCTCTTCTTTGCCAGCATCGGCATCGCTAAGGTGGTAGGCATCAAGAGTGAGTTCTTCCCCTCCAATGACTCAGGTCGTGTGGGTGTCACCCTCCAGTTGCCAATCGGTACTCGCGTGGAGACCTCCGAGGCACTCGCCAAGAGCCTTGTCCATAAGTGGCAGGAGCGTTATGGTGACGACATGACGTCTTGTAACTTCACGGTGGGTCAGGCAGGTGATGACAACACTTGGGCATCCCTCTCAGACAACGGTACTCACATCATTTCTTTTAACATCATGATGGTGCCTTCCAACCAGCGTGAGAAGGGTCTCGCTCAAATCTGCGATGAGATGCGTGCCGATCTCAAAAAGATTCCCGAACTTGCCAAGTATCAGGTCAATCTTGGTGGCAATAGCGGTGGTCGAGGCATGGGTGGACAATCTACAGCCGTGTTTGAAATCTATGGTTACAACATGGACGACACACGCAGTGTTGCCGAACAGATGGCAGAGAAGTTCCGTTCCAGCGACATGGTTACTCAGGTGAACATTTCGCGTTCTGATTTCCAGCCAGAAATCGTTGTTGACTTCGACCGCGACAAATTGGCGAAAGAGGGTATGGGTCTCTCGTCAGCCGCTTCTGCCGTTCGCTCCCTCATCTATGGTTCGGTCATGAGCCGCTACCGTGAGGATGGTGAGGAGTACGACATCAAGGTGCGTTACGAACCCACGGCTCGCCGTTCCGTTGAGGACATTGAGAATATGGTCATCCCTAACGCTAAGGGGCAGAACGTGCGCATCCGCGACATTGCCAAAGTGTCGGAGAGTGCCATTCCTCCCACCATCGAGCGTAAAGACCGTCAGCGTCTTGTCACTGTGAGTGCCGTGCTTGCCGATGGCTACGCCCTCTCCGAAGGTGTGGAATTGGGTGAGTCCTTCTACGACCAGATTAACATTCCTAACGGAGTCACGGTTCAGGTGGCAGGTTCTTACGAAGACCAGCAAGACTCCAACCGCGACCTCGGCACGCTCGGTGTGCTCATCATCATCCTCGTGTTCATCGTGATGGCAGCCCAGTTCGAGTCCCTCACATACCCCTTCATTATCATCCTTTCCGTGCCTTTCGCCTTCTCGGGTGTCATTCTTGCACTTGTATGCACAGGCACAAACCTCAACATCATGTCCATGCTTGGTGGCATCATGCTGATTGGTATTGTGGTGAAGAACGGTATTGTGCTCATTGACTACACCCAGCTCCTGCGCGAACGTGGCATCGGACTTATCCGTGCCTCAGTGATGGCAGCCCGTTCCCGTCTGCGACCCATTCTCATGACCACCCTCACCACCATCCTCGGCATGGTGCCAATGGCAGTCAGCCACGGTGTCGGTGCAGAGATGTGGCGTCCGCTCGGTATCGCCGTGATTGGTGGTCTCACCATTTCCACGCTCCTCACCCTCATCTACGTGCCCTCCATGTTCTGCATCTTCGGTTCTGTAGGTGTGAAGCGTCAGCGCCGCAAGCTGAAGGCACAGCGTGAGCTTGCTGCTTATTGGAAGGAGCATAAATCTGAAGAACAATTTAAGTAATATAGAAAAGATGAAGACAGTATTTATAGCATACGACCAAGCCCATCAGGAAAGTGTCATTGAAGCACTCAATGACTCCAACGTGCGAGGCTACACCTTATTTGAACAAGCAGGCGGACGAGGCTCTAAGACAGGCGATCCTCATCTTGGTTCTCACGCATGGCCATCCATGAACAGCTCCATCCTCACCATTGTGGAGGATGAGAAAGTGCAACCCCTGCTCCGTCGTCTGAAAACGCTCGACGAAGATAACCCCATGCTCGGTCTTCGTGCCTTTGTGTGGGCTTGCGAACAGAGCATTTGAGAACATTCACTATTGGCTATCAGGGCTGATGCGGCATTTGTCGTGTCAGCCCTGATTTTTTGTATCTCTTCCTTCTCATCTTTCACCTTCATGCTGAGCGTTGATACCTCGGTTCAGGACGATAGGGTCTCTTGGGGTTCCTGTAAAGATAGGGCTGACATGGACCGTTAGGCACTTCGGTGTGTGATGTGCTTCCACAGCCTCTAAATCGATGTCCCCGACTCCGACCGGTCGATGTCGGGGACATCGATTGGTCGGAGTCGGGGACACCGATTTTGGGGGGCTTTTTAGGGGGCAGTGCAGGGAGGCTATAAGTGGACTTCACGAAAGCTTTTGAGGAGGAACTATTCTGTGCCTTCCATTCATGCACTTTCTGTCCCGAACAGAGGGTATTGGTGGTTGGCAGTTGACAATTTGTGACGAAATTGCCCAAAAGGGTTTGTTTTGTCGTGAGAATTGTGTTACTTTGCAAATCAAACTTAATGAAGTACAAGATATGATACGACTTTTAGCGATGGTGCTGTGCTTTTGGTGCGGTGTGTTGTCGTATGCTCAAGATACCAGCAAGGCTTATAAAAATGAAGTGGCAGGGAGCTATAACTTTTGGTTCTACCACCCAAGTGACGAGGTTGGTGAGGGCAAGCATGCCAAGAAAAAGCATTCGGATGGACATCCTGTGCAGCACCGTCCGTTACTGATATTTCTCCACGGAGCCAGCCTTTGTGGCCACGATTTGCAGAAGGTGAAGCGTTATGGACCGATAGAGGCTCTGAAACGTGGGCGTGTCATCGACTGCTACATTCTCGCTCCGCAGAATCCGGGCGGTTCGTGGCAGCCAGCGAAAATCATGAAGTTGGTCGAGTGGACCAAGGAGCATTTCAATGTAGATAGCACCCGCATCTACTGCTTGGGCATGAGCCTTGGCGGATACGGCACGATGGATTTCTGTGCGACTTATCCCGACCGTGTGGCAGCAGGAATGGCTATATGTGGCGGTGCGACGGTGAAGGATGTGAGCGGCTTGGCGCGTATGCCGATGTGGATTGTACACGGCACAGCCGATAGGGCAGTGCCCATTTCGGCTTCGGACAAGGTGGTGGCAGCCATCAAGAAGACTGGCGACGACTCACGTCTGATTTACACGCGCTTGCCAGGTATTGACCATGGTCGTCCGGCACGCATCTTCTATTTGTCACAGACCTACGACTGGCTGTTCTCCCATTCGCTGTCGGATGAGGGTCGTCCCGTCAACCGAGACTTCAAGCTCACGCCACAAATCCTGCAAAATGCCTACAAGGATTTAGGAAAAAGCCCTCAATATGACGAATGAAGTCATCGTTTGCCATGCTGAGAGACATTCATCATTGATTATTCATTAAACATTTATCTTAATATGAAAAGAATCTTTTTACTGACCAGCCTTCTGGTGGCAGTGCTTGGAACATCAGCGCAGACTGCCAAAGAAGAAATCTATGCCGACATTCTCAAGTCGGCTTCAAACCACATGGCCTATCAGGCTCCCACCCAGCCGCTCACCAAGACACCGAAGGGCTACACGCCTTTCTACATGTCTCACTACGGTCGTCACGGCTCACGCTGGCTGCTTGGCGATGGCGACTATACGGGCATCATCCGCACCCTGCGCAGTGCTGCTGACAAGGGTGTGCTCACTCCGTTGGGTCAGGAAGCATTGGAGAAGATGGAACGCTTCTATCCATCCACCAGAGGTCGTTTGGGAGACCTTTCCGACATTGGCGAACAGCAGCACCACGGCATTGGCAAGCGCATGACAGAACACTTCCCCGAGATTTTCGGTGGCAAGGACGCTCAGGTCGATGCCCGTAGCACGGTGGTCATCCGCTGCATCCTCAGCATGACGGCTGAGTGTGAGGAGATTACGGCGTTTAATCCGCAGCTTCGGATGCACAACGACGTGAGCGAAGCGTTCCAGTGGTATCTCAACGCAAATTGGAGCCAGCGTCTCAGAGACGCAAGCCGCGACCGCGGTCGCATCGTGAGCCAATACAACCGCAAGCTCACCCATCCCGAACGATTCTGCCGCGCACTCTTCACCGACGAAAGTTTCTGGAACGACGAGGACTTCCGTCCACGCTCGTTCATGCGCTCCGTCTTCTATGTGGTCACTAATATGCAGAGCCATTCCTTTGGCGAGGACCTTTGGAATCTCTTCACGCCAGAGGAGTGTTACGACCTGTGGAAAGCGTGGAACATCGACTGGTATCTTGGCTATGGTGCTGCACCTCAGACAGGTGCTATCATGCAGTTTAGCCAAGCCAACCTGCTGCGCAACATGATTGAGACCACCGATACCATTCTTGCCTCCACTTCTTACAAGAACGGTGCAACCCTCCGTTTTGGTCACGAGGTGTGCGTCATGCCGCTCGCTTGTCTCATGGAGCTTGATAGCTGTGGTCGTCAGGTAGAAGACCTCGACCGTCTTGACGAGCAGTGGGTCAACTTCCGCATCTATCCTATGGCGTGCAACATCCAGCTCGTCTTCTATCGTCCCAAGAACGCTAAATCCTCTGCGCCCATCCTTGTCAAGGCACTCCTCAACGAGAAGGAAGCCACTCTTCCAATCTCAACTGACCAGTATCCTTACTATAAGTGGGACGACCTCCGTGCCTATTATCTGAAGAAACTCGACGACTTTGAACGCAGTGGCAAATGATGCAGCCTTTTCTCTCCCGCGCTGAACTGCTGTTGGGCAGCGAGGCGATGGAGCGTATTGCCCATAAGCGAGTCATTCTTTTTGGTGTGGGCGGTGTCGGTTCGTGGTGTGCCGAGAGCTTGGTGCGCAGCGGTGTGATGTATCTCACGATAGTGGATGCCGACCGAGTGAGTGTCACCAACATCAACCGTCAGCTGATGGCGACGACGCTGACGGTGGGACAAGTGAAGGTGGAGGCGTTGAAAGAGCGTCTCCACGCCATTAACCCGCTGGCTGAGATTACAGCATGCGAAGGTGTGTTCTCCGAAGATACCGTTGAGGACTTCCGTTTGGAGGAATATGATTACATCATTGATGCGATTGATTCGCTGAAAGACAAGGCGTTGCTGATTCGCAGGGCTTGCATGACACAGGCATGTTTCTTCTCGTCGATGGGTGCAGCCTTGAAGCTCGACCCCACACGCATTCGTGTGGCGGAGTTTTGGAAAGTACAAGGAGACCCTTTGGCACGCGCATTGCGCAATCGCTTCAAGCGAGAGAAGAGCTTTCCTCGCCGCAAGTTCCAGTGTGTCTATTCCGACGAACTGCTGACCAATCAGGGCACGGCTTCTGCTGAACATGAGTCACCAGCGTTGTTCCACAAGCCACAGTTGAATGGTTCGCTGGCACACATCACGGCAATCTTCGGCTTCACCTTGGCAGGGCTGGTGGTTCAGGACATCATGAAAGATAATCGTTAAGCAAGTGCATTTGAGACACATAAAAACAAACGGAAGTAACCTATGCCCTACATTTCGATAGAGAGCGGCGCACTGACCGCCGAACAAAAGAAGCAGTTGATTGAACGGTTGACCGCCACTGCCTCGGAGATAACACACATTCCAGAACAATTCTTTACCATCACCATCAAGGAACTGCCCGACGAGAATTTCGGCATCGGAGGAAAGTCTATTGATGAGCTAAAACGGAACTACAAGCCATGAAAGTCGTTGGAATCAATGGTAGTGCCCGTAAAGACGGGAATACCGCACTGGTCATCGGCAAAGTCTTTGAGGAGCTTAGCAAATCGGGCATCGAGACGGAGCTGATTCAGCTGGCTGACGTCGATATGCGCCCTTGTCGTGGCTGTTTCGCTTGTAAAGGTCGTGGCAACTGTGTGTTCGGGGACGACGGCTTTCGCGATGTGTTCCGCAGGATGACGGAAGCGGACGGCATCATCTTGGGTTCGCCTGTCTATTCGGCTGATGTGTCGGCAAAGATGAAGGCTTTTTTGGAACGTGCCGGCGTAGTGGTTGCCACAAATCCAGGGCTGTTGCGCCATAAAGTTAGTGCGTCTGTCGCTGCCGTCCGTCGTGGAGGCGGCATGGCAACCGTCGATACGATGAACCATTTTATGCTCAACAAAGAAATGATAGTCGTTGGCTCTACCTATTGGAACATGGTTTATGGCAAGGACATCGGCGATGTGCTGAAAGACGAGGAAGGTATGGCGAACATGCGTAACCTCGGTGAGAATATGGCATGGCTCATGAAAAAGCTGAATGATAAATAATGATGCCGAGGAAAGTGTAGCGTTCTTATGTAAACGCCCCTAAAAAGCCCACTTCAACGAGCGACTGCAAGAAGTTGAAGTGGGCTTTTTAGGGACGCTTACGTAGGGGTACGTTACGCTTAGATGTTTGTAAAAGAGGTAAGAGCGAACACGGCTATTCTCCTATGTCTTCTTTTACAAGGTTGAACTTGGCAGAGATTTCCTTTTGGTCGATGGCCTGACGAAGGTTGAAACGCTTGCGTTGGGTGATGTACCCCGCCTTTTCGCATGAAACTTCAATCTGCACATTACCTGAGTTGTTGTAGGTCAGACCTTTGATGTCGAATGTTTCTGTGGTTTCGTATGGAGTTGAACCCACGAAATTGGAGTTTGTGTTGGCAACGTCAGGAGTTGACGATACCACACGCCAAGAAACATCCGCCCCCTGTGGAGCTGAAACAATGTACCAACGAATCACGGTGCTCTCAAGCGCTGTGTCTCCAAAGCCTTGCACCTGTTTGTTTTTTTCCTGCTTTGCGGTTTTGGCAATCTTCAGTTTGGGTGCAATGCGTTCCCATCCAATCCCGCTAAGCGCTTGAACAAATGCCGTTGGAAGTGGTGAGGCGATAGAGGATTGGAATTTAGCTTCTCCCCTGCCTGTTGATGTCGTAGAACTAATGACAATTTCATGGTCGGAATTGAGCAATTCCCAACTAACAACCATCGCGCTGGATGAATTGAATACATTATTTTTCATGTCATAGTTGCGTACACGCAAACTGTAGTCTTTGATGGTGACATTGAGAATGTAGTCAGTGTTGAAATCAGAGCTGACTCTGAAGCCTAATGCTGTGGCATAACGATCAAGATACTGTTCCGTGCTGGACACCAAGGAATTGTCAAGTGTAATCCGAGGCAATGCCGCAGCCTCTTTGCTTGGTAGCTCTGTTCTGTTGATGAGGTTGTTTTCATTTGCCTCGCTGCGAACCTGAATACGTAAGCCGTAATCGAGATTGTTGAACATTTGTGATACGCTAATAGATGCTTCTCCCAATGATACCGTGATGTCACGAATCACGACCTTCTTTCTATTTGAAGCAGAGGCTGTTCCGACGCATACAGCGAGAACAAGGAACAATGAGAACTTAATGAACTTGTTAATCATAACTATTCATCTTTAATAAGATTAAACTTGGCAGAGATTTCTTTTTGGTCAATGGCCTGGCGGAGGTTGAAACGCTTGCGTTGGGTGATGTAACCCGCCTTTTCGCATGAAACCTCAATTTGGATATTGCCAGAGTTGTTGTACGTCATGCCTTTGATGTCGAAACTCTCGGTTGTTTCGTAGGGTGTTGAACCCACGAAGCAAGAGTTTGTGTTTGAAACATCGGGTGTTGATGACACTACACGCCAAGAAACGTCCGCTCCTTGTGGGGTGGAAGTGATATACCAACGGATAACCGTGTGTTCAAGTGCCGTATCGCCAGCACCCGTAACCTGTGCGTTTGCCTCCTGCTTAGCAGTCTTGGCAATCGTCAGGCATTTGGCTATTCTGTCCCAGTCCACCTTGTTGAGTGCTTCTGCATACGCACGCCCGAATCCCATGCCGAATTGTTCGGTCGAAGCCAGGCGAATTTGAGTGCTTGCTGTTGATGATGGCACGACGGTTTGTCCCGTGCCATCTACCAGCTTGTAGTTGATGACAACTTTGCATTGGGTACTCTCTTTGTCAATCCATTCCAGCAGGAATTTCCTCACGTCAACATCCAAGCGGAAGTCTCCGTCGGGTGTGATGTCGAAGCGCATCCTTTGCATGTAGCTGTTGGTGGCATCGTTGGCAAAGTCTCTAACAGAGGGAGTAAATATGTACTTCGGTCGAAGTATGCGCATTTTGGAAGGAAGATTCGAGTCATCGTACATCGCATCTTCTGTCACGCTTGAAGTCACGTTGAGTCTTACCGTCTTATCCAAATTGCGATAGGTGGTTGGCACACTTTGGTTTGAAACGGTCAATGGGACTTCCAACTTAGTCCCAGGCTTTAGCTGTGGTATAGACATACATGATGTTACCATTCCAACTATGACAAGCATCCCAAAAGTGCTGCTAATACATTTAATACTTTTCATATAACGGATTTGTTAATTCGTTGTGTGTATTTTTACAATCTTGGCTGTTGCTGTGGCTTGATATTCAACAACATTGTTGCTTACATTTGATGCACGCGTGGTCACAATCGGTTCAAGTGCGCCATCTGCACCATAGTCCTTTATGACCTCAATCAAACGTGCAATGGCAACTCGACGGGCAAACTCTTCTGCGTTCGGGAGTTCGACGCTGTATGATGCGTCCTGAAGCAGATAGCCAAAAGTGGCTGTGCCATGAAAAGAGGACAGCGTCCATCCTGTTGACTTGTTGAATTTGAATTTATAAGCGAAATCGCCGTCTTCACTGGTTAGTTTCAGTGAACTACCAGAATATGTGGCTGTAACTGAAGCCGTTTCCGTAACGGTTTTGAGGATGTCATAATCTCCCTTCTGAAGATTCAGTGCTCCTGCTGAGATGGCATCGGCAGAACTTACGGCTCTTGGGATGATAAGATTCTTTTGTCCACCACATGATGTCATCACTGTGACTGCCGCGCAAATAATGCTTGCGCAAATGATTTTTTTGTTCATTTTTTTGAAATTGTTTTGGGTTGATAAATAAAGTTGATTTATTACTACAACTCACGCTTTTCCAACAAAAAAGAGCGAGCATGTATGTACAAGATTATGCTAATAGAAGAGGTTGATTGGTCGGTGCTCAGGGTATGCTGCATTGCGCGCGTCGGTTTTCTTGCTCTCCATGTTATCAATGCGCATGAAGGCTTCAGCCCTCTGTCGGTTGCCATTACTGGTGGCGGAATGGCTGAAAAATTTAGCTACGACATCTGTAGAGGCACCGTTTTCAATGCGTATGCCGTTTGCGGTACAATTCAGTTCTGCTATCTGTTGATAAAGCATAGCGAATCATCAGCAACCCAAGAATCCCGATTGAGTAGTTTAAGTGAAACGAAAAAGCGCAGGACCCGTACCCGTTGCTCGTCTTGCTGCTAAAAGGCCTTCGCATTGCCTGGAAATAGTTAGAACGAGCAACGCAGAGCCTACGCCGTATGATATATACAACACCCTAAATGGATATGCCATAAGGCACATCCACTTAATGGTATTTTTATCATACCCGAGGCATCTACCGCTACTTCATTCTCGACTATTTCCAAAGAGGTTGCGAAGTTCTTAGCAGCCAAGAATCAAGCGTCAAGTAAACGCTTCATTATGTAATGACCTTCCCGCCCACTCCCGAAGGAGTCTCACGGCGTAAGTCTCCGCAAAGGTACAAATGTTTTTTGAATTGGCTACAAGCCTATCGTGAAAAATTGGGACTTCTTGTTTTCTTTTGGGCGTGGAAAGTCTCAAATGATAGGTGGTGTATCATTTGAGGTTACAGAAAAAGTTCCTTAGAAATACCTTCTAAATTGATGTAAGGGTCTCCGATTAAGGGGTAATGAAATCTCTATGTCGCCATGCTAGGAAAATGGCAGACATATCATCATTACGATACAAGGCTTATCGTAATTACGGTGCTGGGTGTATCACAATGACGTTTGTGGGTGGGTCGTCCGCTTGGCAAACGGAGGTGCGTTGCGCACCATTAGGGGATTCCGCATGGCTGCGCTACAGTGCTACACCGCTACAGTTCCAAAATCATAGGACGGCATCGGATGAATGTGTATTAGAATTACTATTTATTATATTTATATTATTATATATATTTAATAATAAAGAAGTTATAAGGTGGTATAGGAAAAGGACAAGCAAGAAAATTCGCTGACAATGGAATGTGTGATAACTTTTTGGAGAACTGTAGCGGTGTAGCACTGTAGCGGTGAGGTGGGATGGTGTGTCGAAACTCATGATGTCGCTATGTGCAGGAAAAACTCGTGCATTCGTGTGTCGTCGGTCAGTTCGGGATGGAAGGCTGTGGCTAATTGGCGGTCTTGCTGCACAGCCACAATGTGTCCATCGACTTGGGATAATACCTTGGCGGAGGATGAAAGAAGACCGTGTGCATAGGGGGCACGGATGAAGGTCATGGGAATGTCATCGCCAATGCCGTTGACTGCTTGCACGGTGTGGAAGCTGCCCATTTGTCGCCCGTAGGCGTTGCGCCTCACGTCAATGTCCATTGTGCCGAATCCTTGTCTGGGCTTTCCGTCTTCCTGACAGGCCAGGAGAATCATGCCAGCGCAGGTGCCGAAGACTGGCAATCCATCATGGATGGCGTTGCGGATGGGGACGAGTAAGTTCAAGTGTTCCAACAGGTTGAGTTGGGTGGTGGATTCACCGCCAGGAATGACGAGCGCATCCTTGTGTTGTTGCCAGTCGGACAGCTGGCGCACTTGGAATGTGTCTGCGCCCAAACGCTGGAGCATGGTTTCATGTTCCGCGAAAGCCCCTTGGAGGGCAAGCACTGCTACTTTCATTTTCCGCGTTCTGCCATGAGCAGGGCTATTTCCTGCTCGTTGATGCCCACCATGGCTTCACCGAGGTCTTCGGACAGTTGAGCCAGCATGTTTGCGTCTTGATAGTTGGTCACGGCTTTAACGATGGCTTGTGCGCGTTTTGCAGGGTCTCCGCTCTTGAAGATGCCGCTCCCAACGAACACGCCTTCCGCTCCTAACTGCATCATTAGTGCGGCATCGGCAGGGGTTGCTACGCCTCCTGCGGCAAAGTTCACCACGGGTAATTTGCCGTGGTCGTGTACATAGCGCACGAGGTCGTAGGGGGCTTGTAGTTGTTTGGCTGCCTCAAACAGCTCGTCGTCCGCCATGGAGACGAGTTGCCGAATCTCACTTTGCATTTTGCGTATATGGCTGACGGCTTGCACCACGTCGCCTGTGCCAGGCTCTCCCTTGGTGCGTATCATGGTAGCCCCTTCGGCAATGCGCCGCAGGGCTTCGCCCAAGTTTTTGGCTCCACACACGAAGGGAACGGCGAAGCGGGTCTTGTCGATGTGATATACGTTGTCGGCAGGGCTGAGGACCTCGCTCTCGTCGATGTAGTCGATATCGATAGCTTGCAGAATCTGCGCTTCTGCAATGTGCCCGATGCGGCATTTCGCCATCACGGGGATGCTGACGGCTTCTTGTATGCCGCGAATCATTTTGGGGTCGCTCATGCGTGACACGCCGCCAGCAGCGCGTATGTCGGCTGGTATGCGTTCCAAAGCCATCACTGCGCAAGCACCTGCTTCTTCGGCAATGCGTGCCTGTTCGGGTGTTGTCACGTCCATAATCACGCCGCCCTTGAGCATCTGTGCCAAGTTGCGGTTCAGTTCTTGTCTGTTGTTTTCCATACGTTTGTGTTGAATCAGTTTGTAAATCGCCACAAAAGTAGGAACAATCCTTATACAAAGCATTGTGAAGTTCCCGTTCTGATAAACGAAAACTCAATTTTGGAAAGGGGAGTGGTTATTGAAGCGTATTATTTCTGTCTCAAAGCACTGGGGGCTTGCCCTTTTTGTTTCTTGAAGAATCGTGAGAGGTGAGCTTGGGAAGAGAATCCAAGCATTTGGGCGATTTCTTTGAGGGGTTTGTTGGTGGTGAGCAGTTTGGTGATTTCCTCGGTTATGCGTTCGTCAATCATAGCTTTGGGCGAACGCTGGGCGATGCTACGAGTGACCTGTCCGAGATAGCGGGCACTGACCCCCAGCTGCTCTGCATAAAATGCCACGTCGCTGTAACGATGGTAGAATCTGCCCAGCATCTCGAGGAACAGGTTGTAAAGTTCGCCGCTGCGGCTGTTGTCCTCTGTGTAGCCAGGGGGCAGTTGGCTGAGGTAGGTGCGGGCGTGGAGCATCGCTTCATCTACTCGCTCACCACAACTCAGATAGAAAGCCAAAGCGGCTGAGAGCAAGTTGGCGTGTCCGTGCTTTCGGTTGCCTGGTGGAAGGTCAGATGGCTCTAACACGACACTGCATAAAGGGATGAGTTGTTGCTGGATGGCTTCAAATACCTGTGGCTTCACCAGTTGGTCGCCTCGGGTGGATTGTCGGACGGGGGCATACACAATATGCTTGGGGCGATATCTGCGCATCAATTCAGCCACGACCTCCACCACTTCAATGCGACGGAGGAGACCTATCTTAATGACTTGTGGCTGCAAGTCGTTGAGGATGGCTTCAATCTGCTGACGCACGGTGGTGGCTGGCAGGTCGTAGAACTGCTGGATGCCCAAGGTGTTTTGTACGGTGATGGATGTGATGGCTGAGGTGGCTGTGCCTCCCAGCGCATGGATGCAACGGATGTCTGCCTGCACGCCTGAACCGCCTGTGCCGTCCGATCCCGTAATGGTCAGTATGGTGTGTGGCTCGTTCATGCTATCTCACAATGGTGAAGTTCTGCATCAGCGTGAAGGTCTTTTCGTAATCTTTGATTTTGATGGTGTAGGTGTCGCCCACATGGAACTTGGGCGAGGTGATAATGCTGGAACTATTTCGCAGGTCGAAGGGGACGGTGAAGGTGTCAATGAGCTTGCCTGTGCAGTCGGTGAGTAAGATGGGTTCATCCTTCACGATGTTGATGCCGATGAGGAGGGCGGTGGGTTGCACGGCGGTGTCCTGAGTGGGCACAGATGGCATTTCCCCCATGCCTGCCC
>CAMWJL010000030.1 GCA_947174565.1 uncultured Prevotellaceae bacterium
CTCCCAAAAGAGCTGCCGCAACGGATGCAACTGCTTCAAGTTCTGCCGAAGCCGACGTTCAAGCTCCAGCCCGATGCGCTGTTTCAATGATAAAGATGCCACCTTCTGCCGAACGGGTCTTACTTCTTTGTTCCTTCCACAGACTTCTTCTCCACTTTCTCCAAGCGAGCAGGAGGCGGACCATACATCACACGGATGTTCTGCCAGTCTTTCGACACACGCTGTATTATCGTGTCGGGCAGCACCACTCCATTGTTGGGCGCATCAGACTTCATTGTCGGAGACACCGCACGTTTCGACGTGCCACATCCCGTCAAACCCAGCAAGGCTATGAGGGCAGACAGCACCTTGCTCGTCGCTGCCAACCAATGTTTCCGAAGTTTTTTCATTATTGCTTCACTTCGCCAAAGTATTTTGTTTCAGCCAGTTTCAGCAGATACTGCCCATACTGGTTCTTCAGCATCGGCTGTGCCAGCTCACGCAGTTTCTCGGTGGTTATCCACCCCTGACGATAGGCGATACCCTCCAGACAGGCAATCTTCAAGCCCGTCCGTTTCTCCAGCACCTCGATGAAGGTGGAAGCCTCGGAGAGGGAATCGTGCGTGCCTGTATCGAGCCACGCAAAACCACGTCCAAGCAGCTGCACTTTGAGGTTCTTTTCGCCGAGGAACTCCTGATTCACAGTCGTGATTTCCAGTTCCCCACGCGGCGACGGCTTGATGCGCTTCGCCACTTCCACCACCTTGTTGGGATAGAAGTAAAGTCCCACCACTGCATAGTTGCTCTTGGGGTGCTCGGGTTTTTCTTCAATGGACAGGCAGTTGCCCTCTGTGTCGAACTCCGCCACACCGTAGCGTTCAGGGTCTTGCACCCAATAGCCAAACACGCTGGCCTTGCCCTTCTTGGCATTCTCCACACTCTCTTTCAGCATGCCCGAAAAGCCACGACCATGGAAGATGTTGTCGCCCAACACAAGGCACACATCATCGTTGCCTACAAACTTCTCACCGATGATGAAGGCCTGTGCCAATCCGTCGGGCGAAGGTTGCTCCGCATACTCGAAGTGTACTCCATAGTCGCTGCCATCGCCCAGCAGACGCTTGAAGCCCGGCAAATCCTGTGGCGTGGAAATAATCAGGATGTCCCTGATGCCAGCCAGCATCAACACCGAAATGGGGTAATATACCATGGGTTTGTCATAAATCGGGATGAGCTGTTTGCTCACGCCTTTCGTGATAGGATACAATCTGGTGCCCGAACCACCTGCCAGCACAATACCTTTCATCTTGTTTTGTTGTCTTAAAAATTTAATAATTATTTCCTTTATAATATAAAAGGGGTGTCATTGTTCTCGTTTGCCAATCTCAATGATATTGTTATAGATGTCACGAACTTGGACACGATATTTTTCAAAATCCGCATAATTGCCGTTGTTTATATGAATTTGCCCTTCAACCACTTCCCCCGATTCGGAGAGCTGCGAAGCCCGATGCTGATTGCTCAACAGCGGGTGCTCCTGAACATCCTTGCTTGACAGCACCCAGTAATCAATCTTGTCGCGCCAGACAGCAATCCAAACGAATGCGTCACAGCAGCTCGGTTTGAGCTGTTGGTAATTCATGTCGAATTTGAACTTGCTGTTACTGGCAAGTGCTTTATTCGCCAATGTGTCGCCACCCACTTTCTTCACGGCGCGCGACGCTTTCACTTCAACGTGAATACCATCTAACAGCAGGTCGTATTCGCCTGAAAAGGAGGGGTCAAGTTTCTTTGTCGGTACTTTGAACTCAGGAACAAGCTCCATTAAATGTTGTTGCCCCCACGTTTCACCAAAAGTGCGAGGAGCCAATTCAAACAGGTGCAAATACTTGTTGCGTTGTAAGTATTCTGTCCGCATATCCAAATAGTCATCCAATGTGATTATCTCCTTGGCAATGAGGTGGGAAATGGTGTATTCAAATTTATTAAAGGGAAACACCATATAAAGCTTGTCTAACACAGAATCACTTAGCTGTAACTTTTCCTCTGGAGACAATGCTTTTTTATATGTTTCCAATTCTTTAATGAGTGTTTCCATACTCCATGTTATTTTATTTTTATCTGAATATGAGCCTGTTCTGTGGGGGTTATGCTAAAAATGGAATAAACTACCGCGTCTAATGCCTGTTGATAGTCCTCCGAATAACTGGTTGACAAAAATGCGGTCACTAACTCACTCAATTTTCTGTCTTGGTCGGCGGTTAGTTTTGGAAAGGGTAACTCTTGAAGATTCCCTTTCAGAACCTTGATGTCAGAAAACTTCATCGAATAGTAGTAGTGATACAGCGATGAGTTCAACAGTGCCGCAACGCTTTTCACGGCAATGCCGTCTATGTCCGGTATCAGGATGTTGGCACTGTTCAGGCATAGGCATTGTCTGTCATCGTATGCCACAATGGGGTATTTGGCAATAAATCGGTAAATCAATTTCTCAGGTGCTCTGAAATAATCTGTCTTGGCGCATTGTTGGAACGTCTCTGGCGCAAATAGAATGTATGAAGATTTTTCTTCCAAAGAGAATGGCTTTACCTGTTTGCCAGAATAGACGGGCTCCATGCCTGGCTCACTCTCTTTCTTCACCTTTTTCTTGTTGTCGCCTGTCACGATGCCAAGTGCCCATTGGCTATGGGTCAAATCGTCATGACGGGAAGACTCCATTTTCTGCATGATGGATTTATCCAACATATTCATGGTCTCTAAGGCGATATGTCCCGAGTGGTAATCTGATTCAGATAATAAAATGTCTGATTGAGCGGCATTGCTGGTGACTTGATACGCTTGCCTTTCGACGTGGCAAGGATTCAATTTGATGCTGAAGAAATCAGTGAAGACCCCATCAAACCGTTTGTTGTACAAATCAATTTGGCGGATGGCGGTATGGGACAACAGGTATTTTCGTATGTCGCTGTGGGTCTTTATTTTCAACAAAGATGTTGGCAGGAGGAAATCAGCCGTGCCTGATGGGCTTAGATAGCTGAGAGCCTGTATCAGAACCATCGAGGCCCTTTCTTTCGATTTCACAATAGGGAAATTGACCACATACTTTCCTGTTTTGTCACTTCCCCATGGGGGATTGGTGTAGATATTGTCGAACCTGACAGGGAGGTCTTGTGGGGCATCCTGCAAGAAGTCCTCTTCCAGGAAATCCAGGCAATACACTTGAGGTGTAAAAACCATATCGGAATACTTGGCAAGCAGGTTTGCGGAAGCAATCATCACGGCAATGGGATTGATGTCAAACCCGTAGAGGTTGGAGGGGTTGTGGGTTGAGACACTTAACAGGAAAGCACCACTGCCGCAACAGGGGTCCAAGAACGTCTCGCTGTCTGCAAGCACTTTGTCCCCCAACATATATTCTACCACTTTCTTGCTTGTATAGTATTGCCCTGTGACGTTGCGTTCACCTTCTGTCAAAAGAGACTGGTAGATAAAGCCCAATACATCTTCGCTTGAATCCCAAACATGTTCCGGCACAGGAAATTCCATGTAATGAAGACCTTGGTATCTTTTCAGGAATTTCTGCACATGAGCTTTGTGAATAATCCGTTTGTGGGTGAGCAACGATATGACCAAGGAATACATGATATATTCGATTGGACAGGTTAAATGCGAAACGGTCGTAAAAAGTGTATCGGCATCTGTATTCGCCAAATAACTGCTGGCAATCACATGTTTGGCGGATTTTGTCTTATTCGCCCTTGTCGTTAATTTTTCTTTGGAATCGCTTTTCAACTTCTTCCAATTATATGCGGTTGCTTTACTTACAGATAACGTATCATCAGATGTTACAGGTGTGGATAAATATGTTTGTCCACACTTCTTAAAATCTTTCATGCAGCCGGTGTTAATGGCTTTGTTTAGATTCATTTCTAACATCTTAGTTCGCTTTTGTCGTAAGGTTTACACAAGGCAAAGGTCGCACATTCTTCCCGAATAAACAAACAAATTGCGGAAAATGTTTCGAGAAGCGTAGAAAGCAGGCACCGCACACCCTGCGGTGCTTTTTTCCTGCATGGGGAAGGAAAACTTTCCTGCGCAAAGAAGGAAAGCCGTCCTGCACGGTGCAGGACAGCCACTTCTCAGGCATTGCCCAACAAAAATAACAGGAAGAATGCTTGCAGACACCCTGAAATATGCGTACCTTTGCAACAGAAACCAAAACCTATTACATCATGAGATATACAGAATTAGGCAAAACTGGGATGAGCGTGTCCCACTTGGCGTTCGGTGCATCGTCACTGGGCAGCGTGTTTCACACTACAAACGAGGCGGAAAGCATCAAGGCGGTGGAAACTGCCATTGAGGGGGGCATCAACCTGATTGACGTAAGCCCTTACTATGGGCACTACAAGGCTGAGACGGTGCTGGGCAAGGCACTGAAACTGATTCCCCGCGACAAATACTTCTTGAGCACCAAGGTGGGACGCTACGGCAAGGACGGCGTGAACACATGGGATTATTCTGCCCAGCGTGCCACAGAGAGCGTGTATGAGAGCATGGAACGCCTGAACGTGGATTACATCGACCTCATCAACGTACACGACATTGAGTTTCAGGCAGCGATGGAGGGCGGATTGCAGAAGGTGGTGGATGAGACATTGCCGGCATTAGTGGAGCTGAAGAAGAAAGGCATTGTGGGCCATGTGGGCATCACCGACTTGCAGCTGGAAAACCTGCAATGGGTCATCGAGCACTCGGAAGAAGGCACAGTCGAGAGTGTGCTGAACTTCTGCCACTACTGCCTGAACGACGACAAGTTAGAGGATTTCCTCGACTTCTTCGAGGCGAAAGGTGTAGGTGTAATCAGTGCCTCTCCGCTGAGCATGGGTCTGTTGTCACAGCGCGGTGTGCCAGCATGGCATCCTGCACCGAAGCCACTGGTGGAGGCGTGTGCCAAGGCGGCGACATACTGCACCGAGAAGGGCTACCCGATTGAGAAGTTGGCTGTCCAATACGCTGTCAGCAACCAACGCATCGCTGGCACCCTGTTCTCGTCAGCCAATCCCGAGAACGTGAAGCGCAACATCCAGTGGGCGAATGAAGAACCCGACTGGGAACTGGTGAAGGAGGTGCAGGACATCATCGGAGAACAAAAGCGAGTGAGCTGGGCAAATTCTTAACCTCGGGACAAATCGACACCTTCCGTTGAATTCCCCTATTCCCCAACAACGAAATATGACAATCATCGACGCACACAGCCACTTGTGGCTGAAGCAAAACACAATGATTGACGGCAAGAGAATCTTGTCGCTGAAGAACGGACGAAGCATCTTCTTCGATGAGGAAGTGCAGATGCTGCCACCTTGGCTCATCGACGGCGTAAACTCCGCCGAGGTGTTCCTTTCCAACATGGATTATGCGCAGGTTGGAGGTGCTGTCGTGGTGCAAGAACTCATCGACGGCAATCAGAATGTGTATCTCACTGAGGTTCAGCAAGCGAACCCTGACCGCTTCTTCTGCATGGGAATGGCGTGGAACCTCGACGAGGCAAAGGCTGTGCATGCGGCAGGACTGAAAGGCATCGCTTTTCCTGGACACCGCATGAAGGAGTCGCTCTTAGACCTGATGCCCGTGTTCAAGTACATGGAAGAGCAACACATGGTGCTCTCCATGTGTCTGGGCGAAGAGGAAAAACAGATTGGCGAAATGAGGGAGGTGATACAGGAGTGTCCCCACCTGCAAGTAGCCATCGGGCACTTCGGCATGGTGACAACCCCCATCTTCAAGAGCCAAATCATGCTGGCACGGGAAGGCGAGCACGTGATGGTGGAGTCGGGCGGCATCACTTGGCTCTTCAACGCAGAGTTCTACCCCTACCCCTCTGCCATCCGCAGCATCAAGCAAGCGGCTGAATGGGTGGGCATGGACAGGCTGATGTGGGGCAGCGACTATCCACGCACCATCACCGCCATCACCTACAAGATGTCCTACGACTTCATCACCAAGTCGGCAGAACTGACGGAAGAAGACAAGACGCGCTTCCTCGGCAAGAATGCCGAAAGTTTCTATGGCTTCAAGAACCTGCCCAAACTACCATACATTAAAAACATGTCCGAATAACCAGCCCTCGTACAGGGCACATTTCTTTCAATCATAACCTAAAAACCCAATGAAAAAACCTTTAGTATCGAAGAAATACCTCTTCACATTCATACTGATTACGTCGCTGTTCGCCCTGTGGGGATTCGCCAACGACATCACGAACCCAATGGTAGCAGCGTTTCAAACAGTGATGGAACTCTCGGCAGCCAAAGCGTCCATGGTGCAGTTCGCCTTCTATGGCGGCTATGCCACCATGGCGATTCCAGCCGCATTGTTCATCCGCCGATATTCCTACAAGAGCGGCATCCTCTTGGGCCTGGCGCTCTATGCCGTAGGCGCATTCCTGTTCATCCCTGCGGCTGAATGGCAGGAGTTCTCGTTCTTCTGCATCTCGCTGTATATCTTGACGTTCGGCTTGGCATTCTTGGAAACAACCGCCAATCCTTTCATTCTCTCATTGGGCGACAAGGAAACATCAACCCGCCGTTTGAACCTCGCACAGGCATTCAACCCAGTAGGTTCACTGAGCGGCATGGCGGTAGCATCATTTCTCGTACTGCCCCACCTGCTGTCAGACAAGCGTGACGCTGCTGGAAAGATTATCTTCTCGTCCCTCTCTGAGATGGAGAAAGCAAGCATCCGTTTGCACGACCTTGCTATCATCCGAGACCCTTACGTTGCCATCGGTCTCGTCGTGGTGGCAGTGCTCGTGATTATCGCACTGACAAAGATGCCAAAGACCGACAGTGAGGAACAAAAGGCTGCAGGACAGACACATACGGTGAAGGAGACGCTCTCGAACCTCTGGCACAACACCATCTACCGCGAGGGCGTATTTGCGCAGGTATGTTATGTAGCCGCACAAATCATGGTGTGGACCTTCATCATCCAGTATGCCGACCACCTTGGCATCAACAAAGCGACGGCTCAGATATACAACATCGTGGCAATGTCACTCAATTTGGGCGGACGCTTCATCGGCACTTTCATCATGCGCTATATCAACACACGCAAGCTGCTCACCATCTTCGGCGTGGGTGCTTCGGTGTGTACCCTTGGTGCCATCTGCATCGAAGGCATCGTGGGGCTTTACAGCCTTGTCTGCATCAGCCTCTTCATGTCCATCATGTTCCCCTCCATCTATGGCATTGCGCTGGAGAATGTAGATACGAAAGACACCCACCTCGGTGCTGCATTTTTGGTCATGGCAATCGTGGGCGGTGCGCTGATGCCGCCATTGCAAGGCTGGATGATTGACCAAGACACCATCTGGGGCATGCCTGCTGTCAATGTGTCGTTCATCTTGCCACTGGTTTGTTTCCTCGTGATTATCGTATATGGCTATCGAGCATACAAGAGTATTACAGCAGTCAATCATAAATAGTAAAAAACGTCCAATAGCAAATAAGACAATGAAAGCAATTCAAATCACTCACAACCAAGAGTTGAACATCGTAGAAATGGAGAAACCTGCTGCACCAAAGGCAGGCGAAGTGTTGTTGAAACTGGAGTATGTAGGCTTCTGCGGCTCCGACTTGAACACATTTATGGGAAGAAACACGATGGCATTAAATCCTGTCATTCCAGGGCATGAGATAGGTGCAGTCATCGAGGCTGTGGGCAGCGAAGTGCCCGACAACCTGAAAGTGGGCATGGTCGTGACCTGCAACCCCTATACCAACTGCAACTATTGCGCTTCGTGCCGAAACGGTCGGGCGAACGCTTGTCAGCATAACGAAACACTGGGCGTGCAGCGCAACGGTGCTATGAAGGAATACATCACGATGCCATGGGAGAAGATTATCCCTGCTGGCACACTCTCCGCCAAGACCAGCGCACTGATAGAGCCGATGAGTGTGGGCTTCCATGCTGTGAGCCGTGCCCAAGTGACCGATGTCGATACGGTGATGGTCATCGGTTGTGGCATGGTGGGCATGGGGGCTATCGTTCGTGCCGCAACCCGTGGAGCCATCGTGATTGCAGCCGACCTCGACGATGAGAAGCTTGCTTTGGCTCAACAAATGGGAGCGACTCACGCCATCAACACCAAGACGGAGGACGTACACCAGCGTTTGGCAGACATCACAGGCGGCTTCGGTCCTGATGTCATCATCGAAGCCGTGGGCAACCCTTTTACCTATCAGATGGCAGTGAACGAAGTGGCTTTCACTGGACGTGTGGCTTGCATCGGCTATGCCAAGAGCGACGTGACCTTCCAAACCAAACTCTTCGTGCAGAAAGAGCTTGACATTCGTGGTTCCCGCAATGCCACCCCCGAAGACTTCCGTGGTGTCATCCGCTATTTGGAGCGTGGCACATGCCCTGTTGATGAACTCATCACCAAGATTATCAAGCCCGAAGAGGCATTGGAAACGATGCGCTGGTGGAGCGAGAATCCTGGCAAGGTGTTCAGAATACTGGTGAAGTTTTAAGTACCACAAGACAAACTGGCTCTCCCACATAAAAGCGCACAACATGAAAGTATTTGTCAGTGGTTGCTACGACCTTCTCCACAGCGGGCATGTGGAGTTTTTCCGACAAGCCAGTCAATATGGTGACCTGTATGTAGGCATTGGCTCGGACGCAACCATTCTCACCTACAAGAATCACAAGACGCTCTATCCAGAGCAGGAACGCCTGTTCATGGTGAAGAGCATCCGCTATGTGCAAGATGCTTTCATCAACAAAGGCTCTGGTGTCATGGACTTTATCCCTACGGTGGAAGCACTGAAACCCGACCGTTTCGTGGTGAACGTTGATGGTTCGAGCGAAGAGAAACGCCGTTTCTGCGAGGAACACGGCATCGAATACATCGTGCTTGAACGCACACCAGCCGAGGGTTTAGAAGCAAGAAGCAGCACCAGCATCAAGACAACCTTAGCTGATGGCAAACGCAAAATGGACATCTCTCCATGCACAAACCATAATCTTTCATTCTCAACAGGCATCCCCACCCGCCTTGACCTTGCTGGCACATGGATTGACCAACCCTATGTAAGCACTTACGCCCCGGGATGGGCCATCACCATTTCGCTCGTTCCCACTTTCGAGATACACGAACGCTGCGGACTTTCCACATCCACACGCAATCAAATCAAGCGCATTTGGCCCATCCATCTGCCCGACATGGACCCTGAGATGTTGGCAAAGTTGGTCTTTTGCTTCGAGAACGACCCCGAACGCACGGATGGCATCATCAGCGGCGCACAAGATGCCATCGGCATCTGCATGCCAGGGCTTTGCCGACACTACTACAATGCCCACTATTGGCCCGAGCGCATCGAATCGTGTACCGAGGATCACATTCTCTGCTGGCTGGAGAACCACCTGTGCATGGTGCCCATGTTCCCACGACGTTCGGGATGTTCTGTGGTGAAAGGCAAATGCCTCAACGAGGTCAACGTCAAAGCATTGGCACAAGCCGCAGAAGACTGCTGGCAAGCCATCATGAGAACCGACCTCAACGCTTTTGCCGCAGCTTACCAGGCTTCGTTCAATGCACAAACCACCCTCTTCCCTGCCATGCTGCAACCAGATGTGCAGGATTACATCGACCGCTACGCCCCGATGGAAGGAGTGATGGCTTGGAAGATGCCAGGTGCTGGTGGTGGCGGCTATTTGGCACTCGTGGTCAACGATGCCAACACTTTCTGCCAGCAACACGAAGAAGCCATTCCACTGACCATCAGAAGAAATTGATTATGAGTTATTCATCATCATTGACAAATCACCATTGGCAACATGAAGACAAAACGATATGTGCAGACATTAAACCTGCGCGATGACCCCGAACTCATCAGGGAATACCGCAAATGGCACTCAAAGGAGTTCCATTGGAAGGAAATCCGCGATGGCATCCGTGCCGTGGGCATATTGGAGATGGAGCTTTACCTCCTCGGTACACGGGCGGTGATGGTTGTAGATACCCCTGAAGACTTCGATTGGGAAGCTGCGATGAACCGCCTTGCCACACTGCCCCGACAAGCGGAGTGGGAAACTTTCGTCGCTCGTCTGCAAGGATGCCGTCCCGAGGCACGAAGCAACGAGAAGTGGCAAATGATGGAGCGCATTTTCCACCTCTATGACTAATCCTAAATCCCCATATTCAGAACAAGACACATTTAACTAACAAATTAAAAACCACATGAACAAAACAACGATTCTTGCCGTCATGATGCTGACCACAGCCATGACCACCCAAGCACAAAAATGGCAAGTTCCCGTGTTGGAGAACGACGAGCCCATGGCTACAGGACAATTCACACCCAACTGGGCTTCCCTCCGCACCTACGAGATACCCGAATGGTTTCGCGATGCCAAGTTCGGCATTTGGGCACATTGGGGACCTCAGTGTGTGGAAGGCAGCGGCGACTGGATGGCACGCGGACTTTATCAAGAAGGCGGTCATCAGTACAACTTCCACCGTGAGCACTACGGGCATCCCTCCGAAGTGGGATTCAAGGACATTCTTCCCCTCTTCAAAGCAGAGAATTGGACACCCGAGGAGCTGGTGAAGTTCTACAAAGAGGAATGTGGCGCACAGTACTTTTTCGCCCTCGGCAACCACCACGACAACTTTGACCTGTGGGACAGCAAATACCAAGAGTGGAACTCAGCGAACATCGGTCCGAAGAAAGACATCCTCGACGGATGGGCACGCGCAGCCAAGAAAGCAGGACTTCCCTTCGGCATCTCGTTCCATGCCGACCACGCATGGACATGGTACGAACCTTCACGCCGTTTCGACCTCAAAGGCGAGAAGCGAGGTGTGAAATACGACGGATGGCTCACCAAAGAGGATGGCTACAAGCCCAACCCTGACGGCAAAGAAAAGTGGTGGAAAGGACTCGACCCACAGAAGCTCTATGCACAGAACCACGACTTTAGCGACAACACATGGGACAACGGAGCCATCCATCGCCAGTGGGGGTGGGAGAACGGTGCTTGTCTGCCAACACAGGAATTTGTCACCAACTTCTACAACCGCACGCTCGATGCCATCAACCGCTACAACCCAGACCTCATCTATTTCGATGTGACCGTCCTGCCCTTCTACCCCGTGAGCGATGCAGGCATGAAGATTGCCGCCCACATGTACAACCACAGCGCAGCCACCCACAAAGGCAAAAACCAAGCCGTCGTGTTTGGCAAAATTCTGGAAGAAGACATGAAAGATGCCCTCGTATGGGACGTGGAACGCGGTGCTCCCAATAAGATTATGGAACGCCCCTGGCAGTGCTGCAACTGCATCGGCGACTGGCACTACAACACGGGCGTGTATCAGCGCAACGGCTACAAGAGTGCCCACACCATTGCCAAACTATTAGTTGACATCGTGTCAAAGAACGGCAACATGCTTCTCTCCGTACCCTCGTATGGGACGTGGAACGCGGTGCTCCCAATAAGATTATGGAACGCCCCTGGCAGTGCTGCAACTGCATCGGCGACTGGCACTACAACACGGGCGTGTATCAGCGCAACGGCTACAAGAGTGCCCACACCATTGCCAAACTATTAGTTGACATCGTGTCAAAGAACGGCAACATGCTTCTCTCCGTACCTCTCCGTGCCGACGGCACACCCGACGAGAAGGAGCTAACCAGCATGAAAGAGTTTGGTGCATGGATGAAGGTAAACAGCGAGAGCATCGTGAAGACTCGCCCATGGAAAATCTTCGGCGAAGGCCCCATCGCCAATGCCGACATCAAAATCAACGCCCAAGGCTTCAACGACGGACAATACACCAAGGCAGATGCCGACGAGATTCGTTTCAACCAAACTGACAAATATCTCTACATCACCCCACTCGCATGGCCGAAGAACCACACCATTACCATCCAATCGCTGGCACTTGGCACAAAGCTCTTCCCCACTCCCATCAAGACTGTCGAACTTCTCGGCTATGGCAAGGTAAAATTTGAGCGCACCCAAGATGCCCTCATCGTCACCCTGCCCGAACCCACCAACAACATCATGCCCGTCCTGAAAATCAAGAAATAAGCAATTTGGACAAGCCCCTGTTATCAGATATCCATGTTTTCAAGAGGCGATTCTGAGTCATCGGCAAGCATTATTTCAAGGTCACCACCGGGATTATTGAGGAACTTTTCAAGATTTATGTAATACACCAGCATTATTCTAACGATTGTAGCCAATCCTGAGAAGCTCCAGTATCTTTTCTGTGAGCTCTGCAAGACCGAGAGCAATAGATTTACGATGAGCGTAACCCATATCTGAATCTTGACTGCATTGGCACTCTCGCCGTAAAAATATCTCAGCGGGAAGTTCTGCTTCATCTGTTTGAAAAGCGACTCAATCTGCCAACGGCGCCGATATATGGCAACGATAGTCTCCAGCAGTGACATTAATTTCGGGGTCTTTCCTTTCTGAACTGCACCCCAAAAGTTAGACAAAAAACTTTTGGAGTGCAGTTTGCTTATGAAACACTCAGCTAAAGAAAAACTAAAGTTAATCTATTGCATACTGTCCGGCGAGCCACTCAAGCGTATAGCGAAAGAAGCAGGATTAGGTCAGGCATATCTGTCTGTTCTTTATGATCGGTATAAAAAATATGGTAACAAGGGATTAGAGCGCAAGGTAAATCGTTATCATTCTCCGAAAGAAAAAGAGTTTATAATTCGTTTACATGAAGAAAAAGGAGTATCTTTGCGCCAGATATATACCGATTACGATATTAGCCCTTCTGTATTCAAACGCTTGCTCATAAAAGTCAGGACATATGGATATCAATCTCTTTATGAGCATAGAATGCGAGGACGCCCACCCAAGGACACTATGGCACGCCCCAAGAAGAAAGAACCTCAGACAGAACTTGAAAAGCTTCAGGCGGAAAATCTCCGTCTGAAAGCGGAGAATGCGCTGCTAAAAAAAGTGAAGGCCTTAGTCGAGGAACAGGAAGCCCGAGCACGTCTCAATGGGCAAAAGCCATCGATGAACTAAGGTCAGAATATCCGCTTGACTTGCTTTTAGAGTTGAGAAAGATGGCTCGCTCAGTATTTTACTATCATCTTAAGCGCCTAAAAGCCAAAGATAAATATGCTGTGGAGAAAAAGGAGATTAAAGATATTTTCCATGAACATAAGGGCCGTTATGGCTATCGGCGCATAACAGATGAAATGCATAATAGAAAATACGTCATAAACAACAAAACAGTACAACGACTCATGGACGAGATGGGACTCAAATGCAAGATACGCAAGGTAAGATATCGTTCGTATAAGGGTGAAATCGGCAAAGTAGCTTCCAATCTTATAGAGCGAGACTTTACCGCTACTGCTCCTAATCGTAAATGGGCAACAGATGTGACGCAAATAAACATTGGTGCCACTAAGCTCTATCTGTCACCTATACTTGACATGTATAATGGCGAGATAATATCGCATAACATCTCCACAAGCTCCAATCTCGAGCAAGTTTATGATATGCTTGATAAGGCCTTCGAGAAGTTCGACAACCTTGATGGTCTTATTCTCCACTCCGATTAGGGATGGCAGTATCAGCATTTTGGCTACCGTAAACGGCTTGAAGATCATCATATAATACAAAGCATGTCCCGTAAGGGCAATTGTCTTGACAACTCAATGATGGAAAGCTTCTTCGGCATAATGAAATCAGAACTTCTATATGCTGAAAAATTTGAATCGCCGCAAGCCTTTATAAAGGCTTTAGATGAATACATAGAGTATTACAACAATAAAAGAATCAAAGCCCAGTTAAAAGGAAAGAGTCCAGTGCAATACCGAACTCTTTCTATTAACGGATAATGTTTAACCCGTACAACTTTTGGAGGGCACTTCATATTCAGGAGTCAGCCCTAATTTTCACACCGACTCAAAATTTTTAGCGGTCACTAATAATTTTTAAGTATCTTTTTTTCTGACCTTTATAGATTTATTGGTGAGTTCTGCCTCACTTCAAATCCTGTGTGCCACTAGGATATCTGTATGGAACTATGTCCGCTGAATAGTTACTCCAGCCATCTGTAAAGGTTAAAAAGTATTCTATTCCATGCAACTTTCACTGAAAATCATGGTCAACAGACGGAAAATCCACTGCGTTGCACCCTCTCCTACTCTGATTCCTGCCTATCAATGGGCAACAAAAAATCGTGTGTGAACGGCAAGAAAGCAAGACGCCCGCCAGAGAAAAGGAGACCACTTTGTTCTGAGACGGAAAGGTCGGAGACACGCCACTGGACGCTTCGGAATGCGAGGGCTTTCACAGCCTCTAAATCGATGTCCCCGACTCCGACCAATCGGAGTCCCCGACATCGGTTGGTCGGAGTCGGGGACATCGATTTTGGAGGGTATTCTGAGGGGATGGTGCTATGCCCTCAATCCATTCACAGCACACCTCGGTCTTATCTCGGACAGGGATACCCTTTGCCGCACTCCACACGAAAAAACGGGTGGACTTTCTATCGTTATAAAACACATATAGGCACAAAGTCGAGAGGGACTTTGTGCCTATATGACAAGATACATCCGTGCGAAATAGGATGGAATCAGAACGGATAGCCAACGGCAAAGTGGAGACCGAGGCTGTCCTTGAATTTGCGCATATTGTAGTAGGAAGATTTGCCTGTGTCGTAGGGGGCATGAATGCCTACACCGAGGTCGAGACGGAGGATGAGGAACTCGAGGTCGTAGCGGAGACCAAAGCCTGTGCCCACTGCCACGGATTGGAAGAAACCACCATCACCGAAGCGACCACCAGGGTGCTGGTCATCGCCGTGCATAAGCCACACATTGCCGGCATCGAGGAAGAATGCGCCTTGAAGGGTGTTGACCAAGGGGAAACGATACTCGGCATTCATCTCCAGCTTGGTGTCGCCCGACTGGTCAAGGTAAGTGCCACGCCCCGTGGTGTCCTGATAGCGACCAGGGCCGATGCTGCGCACGGCGAAAGCACGGATGCTGTTGGCACCACCGATGTAGAAGAGTTCGCTGTAAGGGGCGTAATGGGAGTTGCCATAAGTCCAAATGCCGCCCACAAGCACACGGGTGGCCACAGAGGTCTTCTTCGTGATGTGGAAGGTGTTCTTGAGGGTGAACTGGAACTTGAGGAACTGAGAATAAGGGGTGAAGAGCAGTTTCTTGTCTTTCTGATAATAGTTGAACCCGAGCATCGCATTCGTGGCGTTGAGAAGATTGCCAGACTCCTTCACCATGCCCTCAAAGTGCATGGAGTGCCGAAGGTGTGTATTCCATGTGTTGTCGTAGATGATGGAATACTGCATGGCTGGGATGAACTGGTCGCGCAACGACACGTAGAGCGCGGAGTTGGATGCCACGATGGCATCGAATCGTTCCGTTGTCTCTTGCATCTTGTTGTAGGAGATGGTGAGGGGCAAGAGCTGATGACTCCACGAGCGAGAGGTCTGGAAGCCATAGGCGGCCTCGGCCATGAAGGACATGAGGCGATAGTAGTTGGCGCGGTTCAGCTGATTGACGTTCACGCGGAAACGGGTGGATGTAGGATATTTGTAGAAACGCTTGTTCAGCCAAGGGAAGGCTATCCACGGGTAGCTCAGGGAGATGTCGGTGCCGATTTCGTAGGAGTCGATGCGCTTGTTCTGACCAAACTGCTTTTGGGTTTGCCACTCGTAGCTGCCTTTCAAGCCCACAGAAAGCGTCTCGCCATGGTGAAATGCGTTGCGCTTGGAGAAAGTGACACCCAAGTTAGGACCTATCTGTGAATTGGACTTCTGTGTGAAGTTGAAGTCTATCTCTGTGTCCATCAACTGGTCGAGTGTGAGGTCAAGACGGACATCGAGGGTGTCGCTGGCGGTCGGGATTCGGTCTTCGCCCTCCGACACCAAACTGTCGGGCGAAGATGGTGCTTCTCGCTGCGTGAACGTGAATTTGACACCCGAAAAGATGTTCATGCTGTGGAGATTGGTCAAGGTCTGATCCACACTGGATTGGTTAAACAAGTGGCGACGCCAAAACTTGAAGTTCTTGAACAGCACACGGGGCGCAATCGGCATGCGTTCGCCTTGATAAGCCACCTTCAAACTGCGCATCACGAGGGAGTCATCGTAAATGTTCGTCGTGCCAGCCGCTCTGCGCTTGGCACCTTCGCCGCTGCGCAGGTTCTGGCGGATATAGGTGCTCACTGTACCGAAGTAGTATTGCCGCTTGGCTCTCTCAGGCATGTCCCAATCGGGCACTACCACGAGCGTAACCCGATAGGGGGTGTTCATGGAGTCAGCCAAATAGGTCACATAATTAGGACGATAGTAGTAGAAGCCATTGTTGCGGAGGGTATTGACGATACGGGTCTTCTCGTTGGTGAGGTCGAGCGTGGAGAACTGAGTGCCTTTCCCGATGTGGGCTTCATCCATCGAGGTGTGGATGATGCTGTCTTCCAGTTCGGGAAAAGCGTAACGGATGCTGTCGAACAGGTACGGCTGCCCCAACTGCACATCGTAAGAAATCTTTTGTTTCTTGGGGTTGCGCTGATTCACCAATTCATACCCCACCTTTCCTCGGAAGTAGCCATAGTTCTGCAAGAGGTTGGTCGCCACCTTCACACGAGTGTCGGGTGACACATTCGACATCGTTACGGGCAGTGCGGCAAACGAGTTGAACATCCACTTGTTAAAACCAACACGCGGCTTGTTCACATAGGCATTATACACCCAAAGTCCCACCTGCAAAGGGGAACGAGCCGACGAACTGCCCATGAACGAACCGTTGGGCGCATAGTCGAGAGCCGCCTGCACCTCCATCAGCGCGTTCTCCTCTGCCGCCGTTCCCAGCTTGTCGTGTACCTTCACCTTATCAATGCCCGTATAAAGCACCTCGCCCTCAGGCAAGTTGGCAGTGGTGGAACAAGCTGCCAGCACCACTGCCACTAATATATATATGTATAGTAACTGCTTCTTCATTGCTGCGTCATGTTCCTATCTGTTGTTTCAATCTCTGTCTCACTGCGCTCTTCCTGTTCCTTGTTGTCGCCTTCTCGTAATCCGTTTCTGCTTTCCTGTTCCTCACTTCTTGTTCTGTGCGGTTCTTCCGCCTTCTTGCGCCAAATGAAGAGGTCGGAGAACTTGTCCATCTTCTTGCGCAGCAGCACACCAGCACCATTCTTGTCCAACTCGCCTTCAATCAGGTTTGAATAATCTTTCTCGTGGAAGAGGCGGACATACTGCGTACCACCGTTATCGAGCCGCCACTCCAACGACACGTCGTCGATGTAAGCTCCCGATTCGTTATACTGCTCGCTGCCGCCATCGGAGCTAACCTTGCCACCAATGACCACATTGAGGCGGTCGGAGAAGAAGCGACGAGAGAACTTGAACGAGTAGTCAGTTCGGGTAGTGCCATCATCGCGTGTGGTCTGTTCCATGCCTACATTCACATCCACCATCGTGGACATAGCCTTACCTGCGATGTTGTTGATTTCGTTCTGCAAGAAGCTATTCAGGGCGTTGCCAGCAGTGAAACCTTTCTTGTTGTATCCAGAGAGATACATACCTGTAGCAAGCATACCCACAGCCAACTTGTTTTTCTCCTCTGCCGAGCAGGCTGCCAGCTCATTCTGCACCGACATATCCTCTGGCGCATCGATAATGAACGCCAAGCCCATGTTCGACAGCGTGTTAGAAATCTTCAATCCGGCATCGAAAGTCACGCTTCGACTCGTGCCGTCAGTCTCTCCCACCGTGGCTTTGATACGCTCTGTGGCGGTGATGTTGAGCACGGGGTTCGCTGGTTCGCCCGTGAACTCGATATAGGAGCCGTTGTGGATGGTGAAGGTTTTCAGTGGAATGACAGGCAATGTGTATTTCATCTCACCTTCGTTGATGGTGTAGCGTCCTTGCAGGTTCAGAACACCTTCGGGCGTGTAGGTCATCGTGACCGAACCACCACCCTGCACTTTCACATAGCTCTCGTGGTCGGCGGAGAGGTCGGCATTCAATTTTGCGCCGTCCTCAATGCTGAGCACCAAATTCATATCCATGCCCATAAACGTCTTCTTCACCATCTCTTCACGCGGTGGTGGAGGAGCGTTGAAGTTCACAAACGTCACGATGTCTTCCAAGCGGTCTGTCTGATACAACGGTGTGTCAGTCAGCACATAAGTGATGTTAGTGGTAGGCAGCACACGCACAAGTCCACGCACCGTCATATTATCCCCCGTAGAACCCAACACACGCACAAAAAAGTCGCCATACATATCGCCATACAAAAGTGAGTTGGCTGCGGGTTTCGCCTCTATTACCTTGAAGTTACGCCCCATCAACGAGAGCGACGTGACGATTCCTCCAAAGTCGGCAAAATCCACATATCCGTTCAGCGTGAGCGGGTTATCATCTGCGCCATAGAACTTGAAGTCGGTGAAATCTATACGGCTGTTTGTGAACGGAATAGGCTGATTATCCAAAGCAAAATCAAAACTATAAGGCTTGGAAAGTACATGCATCTCCTTCGGATGCAGAGCACCATTAAAGAGCAAGGCACTCATAGGACCTGTCACCTTCAAATTGCCAGCCAATAACCCACTGAAGTTTACCAACTGATTGGGAATGAAAGCATCGAGCACCGACATGGGCACATCCATCAAGGACATATTGGCATCGAATACCCCCTCATCTTCTGCCTGATAAGTGCCATCCAGCTGAATGATGTCTTGGTCATTAAGAGCCAACGTCGCATCCACGGTGTGCATGGTCTCGCCCTGCGGCATATAGGTGAAACGTGTGCCTAAATTGCCCACAGCCATACCCTCATAAGTGAAGCGATCGACATCCAACGTTCCCTCCACCAAGAAGTTCTCGCCTTGGTCAATGTAAGTGGCATCTGCCGCCAACACGCCTGTCATGTTGGGCAATCCAGGAACAGGAAGCACCGTCAGGATTTCCTTCAAATTCAAGTCGTTCACAATCACATTGGCGATTTGCTTGCCGATGTCACTTTCGTCAGCATACACGGCCACATACGCGCTGTCCTTCACACTGGTCAGACGTACATCAACCATAATGGGTCGGTCAGGACAGGTCACGATGTAGTTGTCGCTGTTGAGGGCAAACTCACGATAAGCCAAGATGGGGTGTTGAGGATAAAGGCTGAAGTTCACACACGAATCGGTAGCCACACCATTCACACCAAAGTCTATACCTATGCGTCCTTTCTTGTCGAAGAAGGTGAGGTGGGAATCCACTTCATCAGCCTTCAAGAATCCGTCGATATAAGCACGGAAAGCGGGCAGTAGCCGTTGCTCTTGACACAACACACCCAAATGATAATCTAACTTGGCTGAATCCTGTGCCAAGTCAAAGAAGATAGTGTCAATCCTTACACTATCTTTCTGGAAAGCATACACATGCGCCTGCCCCATCAGACCTGTCTCAGGCGAAGCCTCCACATGCGCCATGACCTCATCAAACCGCATGCCATACAGATTCAACACCTCCGACACGGGATTCCGTCTGCCAGCCGACGCATGTAACCAAAGTTCAGGCAGATAAGAACGCAACACGTTCAAATCAACGTTTCGTTGCTTGAATTGTTTCACAACCTCTTTCTCCAGCCTCTCCACCTTAGGCAACAAGTTGAACATATTATTAGGTGTGAAGAAAGAAAAGTCCAAGTCGCCCGTTTGCAATGTTGCCCAAGTAGTGTCCTTCTTCGCCTCCGCCAAAAAATTGAAAGCATCGGTCTGAATGTTGCCGCCAGGCAGCGTCAGCTTCAGGGCATCAATATGCGAATCCACACGGAAGAACTTGTCGAGATTGTAGGAGAACTGCATCGTTCCGCTGGTGCTGGCTTGCAACACATCCTCGCTGAAGCCCATTCCCTGCACATCTACCCAAGGCAAATGAAGGTTGAGGAAGCCCTCTATCAGATTCCTCTTTAACACACCATCGAACGCTAAATCTGTCTGCAACTGGTCATTATCTGCCGTCACATCCAGCACCACCTTTCCACCTTTCATCGTGGCATTCGCCGTTATGTTACTCAGGTTCATCTGCCCCATGTGAGCATCTGTCAACACGGCATTCGCATGCAGCACAGTGGCTGGCGAGAGGAAGTCAAACCCGTGTCCATCAGCCTTCAAATGTCCAGACAACTCCATCAGCTTATCCATCGGCACAAAGTGATTCACAACAAAGCGATTCAAACGCACATCTGCCCGATACGCCTCCTGAGCCATCACATAATCGGCCTTCACATCAACACTTCCGCCACGCAAATCATCAACCTTCAGTTCCGTCTCCAGCGAGAGGTCGTTCACCACATTCCACAACACAGCTTCACCATCCACCACAGCCAACCCTGGCACTTTCAGATACAGCGTACTCACATCAAGCGTTTCAAGATTGCCCTCCGCCTTTAGCCTCACTTCCGAGGGACGCACAGGCAACATCTGGTTCATCATCGTACACACATCCTTCGTGCCTGAACCGCCCATACGAGTAAAGTATATCACATCGCCTTTGCCTACCTGACCTTCACCCAACACTGAGAATCGACCAGGGTTCACTTCGTCAAAGGCATTCATGTCCATCTTGTAAGCCACCGTCAAATCGCTGTCAGCTGTCTTCATGTACAGCTTCAGGATGGTGAGCGACACAGAATCCATCTTCAAACATGACGTTAACTCTTTGATAACCAGCCCCGATTGTTCTGTGGCAGCAAACTGACTCAGACACATCGACAGGTCCTGCCCCACAGCAGAAAGCGAATCCACCCTCATATTGATGTTTTCAAACAGCAAATGATTGGGGTCGAGTTGTTGGGGCAGTCGTGGCTCTTTTCGACGGTCATAAGCCACTTTCGAGTTGGCTATGTCCAACCCATCCACATGATAAGCACCTTCTTTCAAGTCAAGGTAAGCCTTCGTCTGCATTCCACCAATGTCAGCTATCACCCATGTGCTGTCCGCATTAGGAGCCAACAACACGTTCACCTTCACTCTTTGCAGCTTCAAATCGTCCAACCGCACCCGCCAATCAGTCGTGGTCGTATCTTCAGGAACCGAATCTGCCAAGAGAAACGTCAAATCAGCATCCCTCAGCAGTGCCTCATTTATCACAGCAAGCCCATTCTTGATGTCCGTACTGTGAGAATTAAGACTCAATTCAGCAAGGTTTCCCTTCAACACACCCACACCTATCAACTCCTTCGTATTCAACTTGGCATCATACAGATGGACACCATCCACCTCTGCCTCCAAGCGGAACAACGGCAATGCCCTCACGCTCACATCCAGTTCACGAGCAGCTAACACCGTATCGCCCTCTTCCACAACCAACAATCCCCCCACGGAGAGGTCGAGCGGAAACTTCAAGCGCACATGCTCCACCGACACCTCCATGCCCATCTCCTCACTCAATATCTCCGCAGCCGTATTGACCGCCCACTTCTGCACAGGAGGCACATAAATCAGCACGAAAAGCAACAGCAACACGAAGATTGGAGTTAGCACCACCCCCAACAGGATGCGCCAACTCCAACCTACAAACGTATGCTTTCCGTACTTTTCCATAAAATCAGCATCACTCACAATTATCCATCAAATAGTTTCCTCAAAGCAGGTCTGCCCATGAGAAACCTCGCATCCACCCCACGATAAATTGTGAATGACGCAATCAATCAAAGGTTTGGATTGATCTTATTCCACTCCGAAATTGGAGGAACAATGTTCAATGTAACCAGCTCGTCACGCATCTTGCACAGATGCTCATACGAAGCGTCCAGCTTGGCAATTTCCTCAGGAGTGCCAACAGGCATCTTGTAGGTGCAACCATTCGTGTCGAGCGTCGTGTCCATTGCCATCATGATGTGGTTGTACTTCTCGTTGCAAACGTAAGTACCAACAGGCCAACGGAACGTCTCACCGCCCATCACCGAACGAATCATCTCCACAGAGCAATATGCAGGGCTTTGCCATGAGCTGCGACCACGAAGCTCAATAATCTTCGCACCACCCTTCGTCACATCCACCTTCAGTTGCTCCCACTCCTCCTCAGGAAGTTCAGGAGTGCCAATAAGTTCGTTCAGCGGCTTGCCTGCCACCTTCACAGCACTGCCAAACACAGCCATCTGCTCGCCATGACCACCATAAGTGGCACAACCAGTCACCTCGTACTGCTTCAGACCAAATTTCTTGGCCAAAGCCGACTGCAAGCGGGTAGAGTCGAGCGCAGCCAAAGTTGTCACTTGACTTGGCTTCAAGCCTGAGTACAACAATGTCACCAAACCCGTCAAGTCAGCAGGATTGAAAATCACAGCCACATGCTTCACGTCAGGACAGTAAGCCTTGATGTTCTTACCCAATTCCTCTGCGATTTTGCAGTTTCCAGCCAAAAGGTCTTCACGAGTCATGCCAGCCTTACGTGGAGCACCGCCCGAAGAAATGATGTACTTGGCATCCTTGAACGCCTCAGCCACATCCGTCGTAGCCGTGAGGTTCACGCCATCATATCCGCAGTGGAACATCTCTTCAATCACGCCTTCCATGCCAGGAGCATACACGTCATACAGACACACATTAGGAGTCAGCTTCATTGTCAGAGCCAACTGCACCATCGTGGAACCGATAGCTCCACCAGCTCCCACAATCACGAGCTTGTCGTTAGTCAAAAATCCCATAATACTATTGGTTTTAATAATTACAAATTGTATCTTTTGCAAAAGTACCCCTTTTTTCGTTACCCTCCAACTATTCCGACACTTTTTTCTCTATTTATTTTTTCAGATGACACTTTCATCTGCGACATCACAATTCAACATCGTGTCGGAAGGAAAGAGAGTTAGCGAACCACTTCCGTGAACTCGGGGTTAGAACCTTCGGCCTTGCCTACGGTCACATAGATAGTGGAAATGCTTTCCGCACCATCCATGCCACGGCTCACAGCAGTAAACTTGTAGTCGATGGCTTCCTCCGTCTCGCGTTTGCCCACGGTTTGAGGTGTGCCGAGAGGGAACTGATAGGTGGAACAGGCGGCATTAAAAACAGCAGTATCCTCGTCGGTGACAGGTTGCTGCTCGCTGTAGTCAGGCAGAGGGGCTACATTGCCCGACTTGTAGCCGTTCTCTATCAGGAAACGGTCCAGTTCCTTGGTTGCGGCAGCCACACGAGCAGCACGCACACCATAGCCTTGGCGGATGTCAGCCTTGGGCAAAGCTTTCCGCAGGGCATCGGACGAAGTGTTCAATCCTCCGCTGCCAAAAGTACAGAACGGCACCACAGCTTTACCCTCAAAATCGTTCTCCTTGACAAGCGTGGCAATGGGCATTGCATAAGTGCCAAACCAAATGGGATAACCGATGAAAACGACATCGTAATCGGCAAGTTTCGACCGAATAGGCTGAAGGGCTGGAGTCTCACCGCTCCTCATCTCTTCGTTTCCACGCTGGATGGTGGCTTGGTAGTCGCCATCATAGGGATTCACGGCCTCTATGCGTTCGATGTCCGCACCCAACTGCCTCTGCAACTCTTCTGCAACGGCCTGTGTCGTACCACTCTGAGAATAATACAGCACCAGCGTTTTCTGCTGTGTACAACCAGTGATGAAAGCAGCCATCACCACCAATGAGAACAATCCTCTTTTCAAATTCATACATTATTAAAATTTAGTTCTTGTTTGCACCGCTTTCTCGAATCATGCCACAAAGATAGTTACTTTTTTTGACATACACAATACACAAGCATCAAAACATTGCGATGATGAAAGGTGAGAAGAGAGAAACATTCGACGGCAGCACGCCTTACCATCCAAGGAAAATGGATGGATAATAGACAAGCTCCATTCTACGAGAGAGAATAGAGTTTATCTGCTATTGTGTGATAATGAAGCAGATACATCACTTTACATAGGTCTTAAAGGCCTTCTTACCAGCTTTCATCACCACAATGCTGTTGGAGCCGCAAAGTGGAACTGACGGATGCCATTTTCCTAAAAATGAATAAAAAGAGAAGGAGGAAAGAAAGAAATAGAAAAATACGTTTGGCAAAATTGGCGAAAAGTTGTAATTTTGTACTCAAAAATATAGCGAAAAGTTGTAAAACATTCGCTTTTATAGTTGCAAAAAGTTGTTGTCATGCTTAAAAGAAAGGCGTTATTTCGGATAGAAGAGTGGCACCAAGATGGATGCAGGAAAGCTTTGCTCCTGACAGGTGCTAGACAGGTAGGCAAAACTACCGCAGTACGAGAGTTTGCTAAGTTACACTACACACATTTCGTGGAAGTGAATTTCGTGAAGCGTCCTGTGGCTCAACAGGCATTTGAAGGCGATCTTGACACAAAGACTATCATCACCAACCTTTCGGCTATGGGCTTCGGGCCTTTCGTGGAAGGTAAGACACTTGTATTCTTCGACGAGATTCAAGAGTGCCCTAATGCACGTACAGCCATCAAGTTCCTTGTGGAAGAGCACGCATACGACTACATTGAGTCAGGCTCGCTATTAGGCATCAATTACAAGCCCGTTCCGTCATACCCTGTAGGCTATGAAGAAGAAATCGCCATGTTTCCACTCGATTTTGAGGAGTTCCTTTGGGCAAATGGTGTATCGGAGCAGGTCTTCGATTTGCTGAGGAAGTCATATCAAAATGAAACAGTCGTACCAAACTTCATTCATCAGCAAATGAGCCTGTACTACCGCCAGTTCCTTGCTGTCGGTGGTATGCCAGAGGCTGTACAGGCATTTGTGAACAACCCAGACTTCCGAACTGTGGAGAAAGTTCATCGTTCCATACTGACCACTTATCGTGCAGACATCACTCAGTATGCAGGGAAAGACCAAGTGCTGGTAAAGCGGGTCTTCGATGCCATACCCTCTGAACTGGCAAAAGAAGACAAACGATTTATTTTAGCCGACTTAGAGAAGGGTGCTTCACGGCGTAAGTACGAAGATCCAACCCAATGGCTTATCGATGCAGGCATTGCCTACTACTCGTTTAACACGTCGGCTTTTGAATTGCCTTTTGAAGCAACGGAAAACCGCAAACTGTACAAGTTATACATGGTTGATACAGGACTGCTGGGAAGCATCCTTCTCAAGGGTATCCAGTTTCAAGTGCTTAGCGGCGACATCAGCGTCAATGAGGGAGCACTTACAGAGAATTATGTAGCCTGTGCATTGTCTGCCAAGGGCTTCTCGCTACACTATTACGACAAGAACAGCAAGCAGGAGTTGGATTTCATCATCGAAGAACAGAATAAAATTACCATCATTGAAGTGAAGTCTGGAGAGAAATACAAGAAACATGCCTCATTAGATGCTGCCATTAAAGACCACACCGATAAGATTCACCGCTCCATCGTATTGAGCCGATATAATGTCAGCAAGAAGGACGGTGTGTTGTATCTGCCGCTCTACATGGCGATGTTTCTATAGTACCTACGACAAATAGAAAAATCAAGAGACTCCCATTGCAACCATGTAACAGGTGCATCGGGAGTTTTTGCTTGTTGTTTGGCACTCTTATTTGCCAACAATAGATGACAAACTTTGTAAATAGCAGACAGGCTCCGTCCTACACGAGAGAACGAAGTCTGTCTGTTATAGTATGATAATGAAGCGTATAGCCTTACTTTACATAGACCTTGAAGGTCTTCTTGCCTGCTTTCACTATCACAACGCTGTTGGATTCGGCAGTGAATGACGTAGTGCCGCCATCGGCAGATGCCTTGCCGAGCATACGACCGTCAAGGGTGTAGCATGACACCTGTGCGCCATCCGCAAGACCTGAAACCATGACTTTGCCATTTTCGGCATTGAGGGCTATGCCGAGTTCAGAAGTTTCATCAACACTGGCTTCAAGTTCCTCTGTCCAAGGCAGTATAGTGCCAAAACCACTCCAAGGAGAGGTTGATTTGTAGGTGTCAAGCAGTTCTTCGGGGACATATAGGGTTGCACCTGCGAAGTTAAAATCAAAAGTAAAAAAAGACTCAAATAAAGAGGGATTGCCTATTGCGTTCCCCATCTTGCAGATGACAGTTTTAAGGGAGGAACAATTATTGAAGCAGTAATCTCCCAAACTTGTCACTGACGAGGGAATCTCTACCGACGTGAGG
>CAMWJL010000031.1 GCA_947174565.1 uncultured Prevotellaceae bacterium
CCGATTGGTCGGAGTCGGGGACATCGGTCGGTCGGAGTCGGGGACTCCGATTTAGGGGGTGTTTCAGGGGGTGAAAAATAAGCGGCAAAAAATGGAGGTGGAATCTCTGTTGATTCACCCCATGAGCCTGTTGGGTGCAGGATGGGGCAAAACACCATGACCTGTTGTGGTTCGTCTTGTGCCGAACGGGGGTCTTTACAGGAAAAAACATGAAAATGTTTGGTGTAAAGCCAAAGGTTGTGTACTTTTGCATCCAAATTGCAAAAACAACAGGGCTTGGGACGGAATGCCCAAGGACTTTTTTTACAGAGCGACAATGGAATACAACTTTAGAGACATCGAAAAGAAGTGGCAGCAGAAGTGGGTGGAGGAGCAGACCTACAGGGTTGTCGAGGACAAGAACAAACCGAAGTTTTATGTGCTGAACATGTTCCCCTATCCGAGCGGAGCAGGACTGCATGTGGGACATCCCCTGGGCTACATCGCCAGCGACATCTATGCACGCTACAAGCGTCTGCAAGGCTTCAATGTGCTGAACCCCATGGGCTACGATGCCTACGGGCTGCCTGCCGAGCAGTATGCCATTCAGACGGGTCAGCACCCTGAGAAGACGACCTTTCAGAACATTGACCGCTATCGCGAGCAGTTAGACAAGATTGGCTTCTGCTTCGATTGGGACAGGGAGGTGCGCACTTGTGCCCCTGAGTATTACCATTGGACGCAGTGGGCTTTCCAGAAGATGTTCAACTCGTTCTTCTGCAACAAGTGTCAGTCGGCTCAACCCATCGAGCAGCTGATTGAGCACTTTGAGCAGAGGGGAACGGAAGGTCTGGATGTGGCTCAAACGGAGAACCTTACCTTCACTGCCGACGAGTGGAAGGCGATGGACGAGAAGCAGAAGAGCGATGTGCTGATGAACTACCGCATTGCCTTTATGGGCGAGACGATGGTGAACTGGTGTGCAGGTCTTGGCACGGTGTTGGCGAACGATGAGGTGGTGGATGGCGTGAGCGTGCGCGGCGGTTTCCCTGTGGAGCAGAAGAAGATGAGGCAGTGGTGTCTGCGAGTGTCCGCTTATGCGCAGAGATTGCTGGATGGTCTTGACACGATTCAGTGGAGCGATTCCATCAAGGAGACACAAAAGAACTGGATTGGCAGAAGCGAGGGAACAGAGGTGGAGTTCAGAATTGCTGGCAGCGATGACCCTTCTGACTGCTTCACCATCTTCACCACCCGTGCAGACACGATGTTTGGCGTGACCTTCATGGTGTTAGCTCCTGAGAGTGAGCTGGTGGAGAGGCTGACCACGCCTGAGCAGAAAGCCGCTGTGGAGGACTATATTAAATATGTGAAGGGACGCACGGAGCGCGAACGCATGATTGACCATAAGGTGACGGGCGTGTTCTCAGGGTCTTATGCCATCAATCCTTTCACAGGCGAAAAGAACCCTATTTGGATTTCAGAGTATGTGCTGGCTGGCTATGGCACGGGTGCCATCATGGCTGTGCCTGCTCACGATAGCCGTGACTACGCTTTTGCCAAGCATTTCAACCTGCCCATCATCCCACTCATTGAGGGGGCTGATGTGAGTGAGGAGAGTTATGATGCCAAGGAGGGCGTTGTGACCAATTCGCCACGGGCGGATGTGAAGCCTTACATCGACTTCAGCCTCAACGGGTTGACCGTGAAGGAGGCGATTGCTGCCACGAAGAAGTATGTGAAGGAGGCTGGCATTGGACGTGTGAAGGTGAACTACCGTCTGCGCGATGCCATTTTCTCTCGCCAGCGTTATTGGGGCGAACCTTTCCCCGTCTATTACAAGAATGGCATTCCGACGATGATTCCCGAGGAGTGTCTGCCCATCAAGCTGCCCGAAGTGGATAAGTTCCTGCCCACTGAGACGGGCGAGCCACCATTGGGCAATGCGACCGTATGGGCTTGGGACGAGGCTAACAAGCAGATTGTGGAGAACTCGAAGATAGACGAAAAGACGGTGTTCCCCATCGAACTTTACACCATGCCAGGCTTTGCGGGCAGCTCTGCCTACTACCTGCGCTACATGGACCCACACAACGACCAAGCACTGGTGAGCAAGGAGGCTGACGAGTATTGGCAGAATGTGGATTTGTATGTGGGTGGAAGCGAGCACGCTACGGGTCACCTCATCTATAGCCGCTTCTGGAACAAGTTCTTGTTCGACCTTGGCGTTTCGTGCAAGGAAGAGCCGTTCCAGAAACTCATCAACCAAGGCATGATTCAGGGACGAAGCAACTTTGTCTATCGCATCAAGGACACGAACACGTTTGTGTCGCTCGACAAGAAGGATGGGTATGACGTGACTCCTATCCATGTGGATGTGAACATTGTGAGTGCCGACATCCTCGATGTGGAGGCTTTCAAGGCATGGCGTCCAGAGTACAGCACGGCTGAGTTCATCCTCAACGACGAAGGGAAGTATGTGTGTGGTTGGGCTGTTGAGAAGATGTCGAAGTCGATGTACAACGTGGTGAACCCCGACATGATTGTGGAGAAGTTCGGTGCTGACACCCTGCGTCTCTACGAGATGTTCCTCGGTCCTGTGGAGCAGAGCAAGCCTTGGGACACAAACGGTATCGACGGCTGTCACCGCTTCTTGAAGAAACTATGGAAGTTCATGACCAACGAGGACGGAACTATCAACGCATCGGACACCGCTGCATCGAAGGAGGAACTCAAGGCACTGCACACGCTCATCAAGAAGGTCACTGCCGACATTGAGGTATTCTCTTACAACACATCCATCGCTGCTTTCATGGTGTGCCTCAACGAACTGACGAAACTGAAGAGCACCACCCGAGAGGTGAAGGAGAGCCTCACCACCCTTTTAGCTCCGTTCTGTCCTCACCTCGCCGAAGAACTTTGGCATCTGTTGGGACACAACACCAGTGTGTGTGACGCTTCTTGGCCTGCTTTCAACGAGGACTACTTGAAGGAGGACTCGGTGAAGATGATGGTTGCCTTCAACGGCAAGGCACGTTTCCCACTGGAGTTCCCTGCCGACGTGACGAGAGAGGACGCTGAGAAAGCTGCACTTGCCGACCCACAATCTGCCAAGTGGATGGAAGGTTTCACGGTGGCAAAAGTGATTGTAGTGCCAGGCAAGATGATCAACATCGTACTTAAAAAATGACCAAGTCTAACATCTTTCATGAACTGAAGGATTATGCCCTCATCTCCGCAGGCGTAATCCTTTATGCCATTGGCGTGACGGTGTTCATGCTGCCCTACAGCTTGACCACAGGCGGTGTGGCGGGTATCGCTTCTATCATCTATTATGTGACAGGTGTGGAGGTGCAGGTCACCTATGTGGTTATCAACATCATCCTGCTCATCATCGCCATCAAGGAACTCGGTATCCGCTTCTGCATGAAGACGATTTATGCCGTGTTCCTCATGACCTTCGTGCTGTGGCTCTTCCAGCGCATCATCGAAGTGCCTGATGCCGCCCATGAAGGCACGATGATGTTGCCCAAACTCATTGGTGACGAGTCGTTTATGGCATGTGTATTGGGAGCGATTCTCTGCGGTTCGGGCGTGGCACTCTGCTTCGAGAACAACGGTTCTACGGGTGGCACTGACATCATTGCCGCCATCGTGAACAAACACAGGAACATGTCGTTGGGTTCGGTCATCATGGCTTGCGACGTGGTTATTATCTCGTCGTGCTACTTCATCTTCCACGACTGGTTTCGTGTCATCTACGGCTTTGTCATGCTCTTCATCTGCTCCACTACCATCGACTACTGGATGCACCGTCGGCATCAATCCGTGCAGTTCATGATATTCTCACGCAACCCTGATGCCATTGCCGATGCCATTGTCGATACGCACCACGGCGTGACTATCCTTGACGGTGAGGGCTGGTACACCCATACCGACCGAAAGGTGATTGTCAGCGTTATTCGCCGTCGTGACCAAATGCTTATGCAACGCATTATCAAGCGGATAGACCCTTATGCTTTTATCTCCATGACAGATGCCAGCGGTGTGTGGGGCGAAGGATTCGACAAGTTCAAAGTACGGGATAAACGCCCAAAGGAAGAGAAGAACAAGAAAAACGCAGTCCTCGTCTGTGTGACGAACAACACCACCAAGATAGACACCGCCCAACAAACCCTTGGCGACTACTACGATGTGCGTTCTCTCCTCCAAGTCGGCTGCGATACTCGCAAAGAGTCCTACTCCGCCATCCTTGGTTACGAACCTCGCAAGCGTGTTTCCTTTGTCAAGAAATTCTTCGGCTTCGATGCCTTCTATCTGGCAAAAGACGGTACTGTCACCCTTGTAGAAGGGAACTATGACCAAGCCAACTACGACTTCACCGAACACCCGAACTTGGAAGCGATGAAGCAATATCTGGAGGAGAAAAGAAAGAAGAAATGATGAGAAGTGACATACCTTAAACCGAAGAATCGGGAAAACAACGCAGCCCCCAGTCATGACGACTGAGGGCTGTGTCGTATATAGCATAAACCTTAGGGAATCTGTGGAATAGGCTGATTCAGCGTGTCCGTTGTCAAGCTGTCAATCACAAGTGTGTCTGCCGCTAAACTGTCAGGCACAACCGTGTCTTCCACATAATCTTCCGACATATTCACCCTCATCCTGTAATCCATATTCGCTTTGTTAAGCCGCCCCACCGCAAACACGATACTGCCTACAATGCCAGCTACCGATGCAATCCACAAAAGAAACCAAATGATGCGTTGCCGAGTCTTCATCACAGGTGTCTTGCCAAACGAGCTTGCTACTGCATGGATGGAGCAATAGAGCAGGATGCCGATAGACACAAGGATCATGATGCCGCAGAAAATAATAGGCGAATTGATGGCTTCTATGCACTCTGCCTTGTCAATACTCCACCAAGCGTCAGCCATCAATTCATTTGCTGCCAAGAATGCCACGAAGAAGCACAATGCCACAATGAAACCAATAATCAATTGTATGCTTACGCCTATCAAGAGTATTCTCACGAAAATCGTCCAAAACGTAGTGCCTCCCTTCTTCTCTTTCTGCAACGTAATCTCTTGTACCTCAGCCGCCAAATTCTGCGGATTCACCTCCTTGCCTTTCATCTGCAACACATCCTCGGGAGTCTCTGTCTCATGTGTAAAGATAGCCAAGAGGAAGTAAAGCAACAGGGGTATAAAGATGAAAGGTACAACGCCTGTGAGGGAGAAACACATTATCCAAAAGATTACATACCCACAACGCCAAATGTTCACATCGCTGCCAAAGTACTGTGCGCAACCAGCAAACACACCTGCCAGCATCTTGTTTTGCGAATCGCGGAAGAACTTCTTGCGCACCAAATGCGTTTCTTTCGCTGATGAAGTAAAGAAATTGTTTGAATCTTCCTGATTCCCAGAGTTCTCAGGATTTTCGCTGGCAATCTCCTCCACCTGCCCAATCTGATGGATGACTTGCTGCACATGCTCGATAGTGATGGCTAAGATGCCCTGCGCCCTCAACTCATCGAAGAGTTCAGCCACACGCTCCTCGATGTCGTTGGCAATCTCCTCGCCACCCTCCGACTTGCGGAAGTAAGCACGCAGCGTATCCATATACTGACTCAGCAATTCGTAGGCATCCTCGTCAATCTGGTAGAGTCTGCCACAAAGATTGATGGTAATATTCTTTTTCATAATGTTCTTTGATAAATGATTGATTCTGATAAAATAAATGTGTTAGTTTGCGATGAGGAGTCTTCGCTCTTTTAGCTGGTGAACCGTGTGCTCCAGTTCGCCCCAAGCAGCATCCAGTTGCTCCAAGGTTTTCCTTCCCTCGTCGGTCAGGAGATAGTACTTGCGCGGAGGCCCTTGCGTGCTCTCCTGCCATTCATAACTCAGCAAACCATCGTTCTTCAGTCGGGTAAGCAACGGATACAGCGTGCCTTCCACCACCAGCAGGTTTGCCTCCTTCAGATGCTTGATGATGTCAGAAGTGTAGCATGCCTTCTCGTTAAGCAGCAGCATGATACAGTATTCCAGCATCCCCTTCCGCATCTGCGACTTTGCGTTATCTACATTCATACTTTCAGAGTGTTTTTAGGGTGTTTAATTCTAAATCCGCTGCAAAGATATGTAAAGCGTTAATACCTTGCAATACCAAGTATTATAAATTAACAATAATTCACAAATAAAGACAAACGTGACGATATAATAAAAGCCTCAGCAATCCACTCATTGCTAAGGCCTTAATCATGGTGGTTGAGCTAAATCGGTTCACGTTGCCCACCAACCTGATGGTACTCTATCGGTCAACCTTACGACACTCTACAGGTCAAACCCACGATATTCTATTGTTCAAAAAACATGCTACTTGTGTGCTTTACAGGGCTTGATCCACCCACTTGATGACGGGTACGCCATCGGTGCTGAACTCAATGGGCAGCCACAGATGGAGGGACTGCGACAGATGACGGTCGTTCCAAATGTCGCCCATGAAAACGGGCTTGCCATCCATCTCGCAAATGTAAGTGCCTTGTGCGCCAAAGGTTTTGTTGGCGGGCATGTTGCGATAGCCCGTGGCTACACCCACAAAAGGAGAAGGATGCTGTGTCCACGGTCCCCAAATGCTTTTGGCACTGAACATGCGCGCCTCGTTGGGTGCCCACCCCGTGCAACCAGAGCAGATAAGCCAATAAGTGCCATCATGCTGGAAGATGCAAGGGGCTTCGTTCTGACCGCCAGGAGCCACCATATTATACTTGCCCGTGAAGTCCAAATAATCGTCTGTCAACTCGCTGACCAACAGCGTCAGGTTCTCCTGCGACGAAGTGATGTGGTACGCCTTTCCGTCGCTATCCACATAGAGCGTCATGTCACGGCTCATCTGACCATCCTTCATGTCGCGCCACAGATACATTCCTTTCTCCACCTCAGCCCTCCATTCGTCCGTCCACCAGTTCTTCCACTGGGCGGCATTCGTCTGTTGAGCAGCCTTCCGAGCCTTCTTGTTCATATCAAAAGGCCACTTGTTAGCGTTCACACGCGTGCTACGGATGAAGCGGAAAGGTCCTGTGGGCGCGTCGCTCACAGCAAACGCCACACGGGCAGCCTCATAGCCACGCCCCTTCAGTTCGAGGTGAAAAAGCATCACAAACTTCTTCGTCTTCGCATTGTAAAGCACCTTGGGACGCTCCATGATGCAGCCACGCTCAATGTCGTGCCCAGCCTCCTCGCTCACAGCCAAGGCGATGCCCTCGTTCTTCCAAGTCTTGAGGTCTTTCGACGAATAGACCCCTACCCCCGCCTCGGTAGTGAAACCACGGTAGGGGCGGTTCTCTCCATACCAATAATATGTGTCCCCATACTGAATGATGTTGCCACCATGAGCATTGATGTGGTTGCCATCAGTGTCCAGCCAAAGCTGACCATTCACATGTGCCTGTGCGCATACAGAGATAAACAGCGCCATGCCGCACAACACAAGGCACTTCATCGTCTTTGATAATGTCATAATGAAAGAGGTATTAGATTTCGTAATCGAGACAACTGCGCTGCACGGTGTAAGGGCGCACCTTGCTATCAGCCACAGCCACATGCGCAGGATGTGAGGCATAAGCCTTGAGTGCTTCCTCTGATTCGAGGGTGCTGTCGAGCATCACATCGGCATTGGAAGAGTCCAATCTGCCATCTATATTCACCTTCACGTCCATGAGACCAGGCACTTTGCCAACCAATCCCTCAAGACCTTCCTTGATGTCCTGCTTCACTTGTTGCTTCTCGCTTTCAGAGAGTTCTGGATTCAGCGTCCAAAGAATAATGTGCTTAACCATTCTGTTATCTAATTTTGAGTGTTTCGTTCTTCTGCTCCTTAATGGCGTGGCAAAGATACGATTAAGCAAGGGCACAACAAAGAAAAGGGTGCTTTTTTCTTTGTTTCATCGGGCGTTTTTGTGTACCTTTGCCCAAAACAACGAACACGATGACTTACGGAGTGATTGGAACAGGTGCCATTGGCGGCTATTACGGAGCCAAGTTAGCACACACGGGAACAGGAGTGCATTTCCTTTTCCACAAGGATTATGACCATGTGAGAGAGCACGGGTTGCAGGTAGATTCGTGCGACGGCAGTTTTCATCTGGACAGCGTGAATGCCTATCGGAACACGCAGGATATGCCCCAATGCGATGTCGTGCTGGTGGGATTGAAGTCGGTGAACAACCACCTGCTCAAAGAACTGCTGCCACCCCTGCTGAAAGAAGACACCCTCGTAGTGCTCATTCAGAACGGCATTGGCATTGAGGCAGACGTGCAGAAGATGTTTCCGACGGTGCAACTGGCGGCAGGACTCGCCTTCATCTGCTGTGCCAAGACGGAACCAGGCACGGTAAACCACCAGTGCTACGGCTACATCAACATCGGCAACTATTCGTGCAGCAGCCAGAAACGGATTGACGCGGTGATTGACGACTTCCGTCGTGCAGGCGTAGATGCCAACGAAGTGGAATACCTCGAAGCGCGCTGGAAGAAGGCGGTGTGGAACATGCCTTTCAACGGCATGACGGTGGCACTCAACACGCAGACAGACACCCTGTTGAGGAATCCCAGCACCCTGCAACTGGTGAAGGACCAGATGATGGAGGTAATCAGTGCGGCGCAAGCCTGTGGCGTGAAAAACATCGACGAGACCTTTGCCGACAAGATGATTGACAATACCCTGCACATGACCCCCTATTCCCCCAGCATGAAGCTCGACTTCGATTTCCACCGCCCGATGGAGATTGACTACCTCTACACCCGCCCCATCGAGGAGGCGCGCAAGGCAGGGTATTCCATGAAGAAACTTGAAATGCTGGAACAGGAACTGCGGTTCATGGAGTGTACCTCACGCACAATTACCACCCTCATATTCGACCTCGACGGCACGCTGATGAACACGCTCGACGACCTCCACAACAGCGTGTCGCACGCCCTGCAAGAGGCTGGATTGAAGCCCAACGACAAGCAAGACACACGTCGCTATCTGGGCAACGGCATCAAGGCCCTGGTCGATAAGAGCGTGATGCAGTCAAAGCCCGATGCCGACGAGGTGTTGAAGGAACGCATCTTCGCCACTTTCCGCACCCACTACGAGGCACACTCCATGGACGAGACCGCTCCCTACAAGGGCATTCCCGAACTGCTCAAGGCGTGCAAGGCAAAGGGTTTCTTCACCGCCATTGTCAGCAACAAGCTCGACCCTGCCGTGAAGGACCTGCACAAGGCATTCTTTGGCGACACCATCGACTTGGCGATTGGCGAAAAGCCCAACATCAAGCGGAAGCCTGCGCCCGACATGGTGAACGAAGCCATCAGCCAACTCTCCGTGCTGCATGGACGGGACATACAGAAGTCGGAGTGCATCTACATTGGCGACAGCGAGGTGGACTTGCAGACCGCCCAAAACTCGGCTTTGCCCTGCATCGCTGTCAGCTGGGGATTCCGCGACAAGGACTTCTTAGTGGCACAAGGGGCTAAGACCATCATCGACCATCCAACGGAACTCTTCAACCATCTGTAACTGCACCCCTAAATCGGAGTCCCCGACTCCGACTGACCGATGTCCCCGACTCCGACCAATCGGAGTCGGGGACATCGATTTTGTAGCCATTTCTGCATATCTGAGCCATGCCACGAATCGGGCTACTGATGATGCCGTCGGTTAGCCATGATGCGGTCAAAGTTCTCCCGTCCCCAGTTCATTAAAGCCTCAACATGGGGGAGCAGGGTCTTCCCAAAGTCGGTGACGGTGTATTCTACCCGTGGAGGCACATCCGGGAACAGCGTCCGCCCGATGATGCCGTCGTTCGTCAGCTGTTTGAGCACCTGCGCAAGCACCTTCTCGGAGACCGAGGGGATGTTGCGGTACAGCTCATTGAAACGCACGGGTTCGCTCTCCGAAATCTTCACGAGAACCACCAACGCCCATTTGTTGCCGAGCCACTCCAGTATGGGGGCTGCCTTGCAATACTCGTAGTTCAATTTTTTTGCCATTGCCGCTGTTCTGAAACCTTCTGACAACCAATAAGCAAACCTTTCGGTAAGGGTCAAACCCTTTGGTAAGTTATTGTTTTGCCACTAATTATCGTCTAACTTTGCGGCACAAAAGTACAAAAAACTATCGAAACAATGGAATTACCACAGCTACATTTCACAGGTCAAGTATGGCGACCACCTTATGAAGCAAGTTCTCAACTGCTGCAAGTCACCTCGGGATGCACATGGCACAGATGCAAGTTCTGTAGCCTGTATCACGGCACATCGTTCAGGATGTCTCCGCTGTCGGAAGTAGAAAAAGACCTGCAAGTAATCAGAGCGTGGCAACCACGCGCCCGAAGAGTCTATCTCACTGGCGCAAACCCCTTTGCCCTCAGCTACGACAAACTGATGGACATTGCCCTTCTCCTGCGCAAATACCTGCCAGGCATGGTGTCGTTTGGCATGTTCGCCCGTGTCACCGACATTGCGCCCAAGAGTGTGGAACAACTGAAAGCCCTCCGCCATCTCAAACTGGACAGCATCAACATAGGCATGGAGACGGCACACGACCCGACACTCGAACGCATGAACAAGGGCTATCATGCCTCGGACATCGTGGAGCAGCTGTCCAAACTGGACGAGGCTGGAATCCGATACAACGTCGTCTATCTGAACGGACTCGGAGGCAAAGGAACAGGCACAGCGTCAGCAACCATCACCGCCAACGTGCTCAATCAACTGCATCCCTGCATCGTCAACGTCGTGTCGCTCACCATTTTCCCCGAATCGCAGCTGTACCAAGAATTGAAAGACGGCATATATGAAGAAGAGCCAGAAGTGGAGCGGCTGATAGAACTGCGGACAATGCTAAACAACCTGACAATCAAGACCAACATACTTGCCCACCATGTGTCCAACCCCATACCAATTACAGGAGCCTTGCCCCACGACAAAGCGGCAATCATCCAAAGGCTCGACAAGGCGATTGCAGCACTGCCCGAAGAGGAACTGAAAGCCTACCGAAACAAGGTGGAGCATCTGTGAGGGCATGCCAATGTGAGACAAACTGAGGTATTACTCGTCAATTTTACTTAAACCTGCACGAAAAAGCAGAATTTTCACACCATCAACAAAGAAAAATCACCTTTTTATGGCTCAGTTAGAAGATTTATAAATACCTTTGTGAGATAAAGCAGAACATGACTCTCAATGAGTTCGTTTACCAACGATTGCTTTGCTTTCTTCAAAGGAATTGTCATTTTAAGGTTTGATGTACAATGACCTGACGATGAGATAGATTATACAGGCAGGAACACGTATTCATTCCTGCTACCCAGCAATGGAATACAGATAGAATACAATGTAGAACAATATAAATGTGATAATAAGAAACAGACATGTAAGCAAACAGAAACGCATCGGGACACGTTGCTAAGGCAAGTCCCAATTAGAGAAAGTAACGAGGCAGAAGCCTCATATCATTACCTCGGCGTTTCCGTTCTGACAACTTGGAAAGAACATAAAATGTTGAGCTTTTAGCTCTTGTTCTCCATATTCGAATACCGCCAACATTCAACAACTGAGAACAAGCAGACTGAGGGTTCACGCACATAGGGGCGTGAATCATTCTGTGCTTGTTAGTTGTGTGGTCACTTGGCGGTAACCAGAATATGGGCAAGTAGGGAATGGTTGTACGCCTTTTTTAGTAACACACATAATGAAAAAACTTTTATTTACCGCTGCATTATCCACTGCAACTTTTATCTCAGCATCTGGTCAAGAAGTAGCCAACTTTGAAAACATTGAATTTATTCCATCAAGCATTACCTTTGACGGAAAGGCTGTTCCTGTTGGGATTGACCAAGATATAGTTACAATCCTTGACCAAGATTTCAATGTCGTCAAGCAAATCAAAAACATCAAGAAAGCTTCTGGCGAATACCGCTCTTACACGGAGATTGCAACTGTCAAACCTACAGGCGCAACAATTACCGAAAGTCGGAACGAAGATTTCACCGTTGATGGCAACACTATCACTGCACCAGACTTGAACTCCATGATTCAGAAACTGTCTTCTTGCTTTGAAGGATATGATTTTTATGGTTTTACAGATTCTGAAGGAAGATTGAGTTGCTGGAGTCCTCAGTTGTCTAATTTCTTTTATCAGCAATGGCTCGGAACAATGTACCCCGAAATGTATTATGCCATCATTGATGGAAAAGTTAATAGGGTTCACGCATCATACGAACTTGTTTTTGACATAGACAATGCACAGTGGACACCGATGGATAAAGAAAGAGAGGGCACTCATTTGCAGGGTATAGAAACCTTTTATTTCTATGATTACGATGCCAACATCTTTAATGATGAATCGATAACTTTCACGCAAACTTTGTTCAACGAAGATGACAAATGGGAATATCTCGTTCCTCAGTTAGGTCCAGTTGAAAAGCATGTTGGAGACTATTGGCAATGGGATCGTAATGAGGACGGGGTTGTATTGAGAAGAAACGTTTCCGAAAGCCAATCAACCATTGGATATACCATCTACAATGAAGATGGAAATGTTGTAGCGTCAATCCCGTTTAATGATACTTCTTTATACGATGTGTACAAGCTTGGGGGAAATGTTTATTTGATGAGTTCGTATCATAACGACATACTCTATAAATATGACCCAAAAACAACATCCATCAAGGAGGTGAACCGCACTGAGGCAAAGGCGCTATCAGTTAAGATGAGAGGCCGCAATATCATGGTGGAAGGTGGCCAGAAAGCGGATGAGGCTGTGCTCGTGGACATGGGAGGTAGAATAGTGGCTACTTCAAATCGCAAAGGTAATGAGAGCATCACAATCAATGCTGCCAATATGCCTGCTGGAGTATATAACGTAGCAGTGAAAAACAAAGGCAGACTTGCAACTGCACAGAAGATAATTCTCAAATAGACCTACAGTCAAATTATACGCCAGTTCGGGATAATCCCGAACTGGCGTAAGTAATGCTTAAAACTACAATTGTTTGACCCTGATTACAAGATAATAAGTAAGCATATTAACAATGTCCTTAAACTTAAAGAAGAACTGGCAGATTCTATGGTATTCGCATATTTTGCGAATACCATAGAATCTGCTATATCCGTATTTTGCATAACAACAAATTGAAAGAAAAAGTGTAACTTTGCAGCAGAAAACCAATAAAGAAACAAGATGAAAAAGAGTTTTATTCTCATCCTAACAACAACTTTACTACTATCAGCCATGGCATCGTGCGCACAAACCAGTGAAAGAAAGAGTCAAAACATGAAAACGAAGAAAACATTAGTGGCATTCTTCTCACGCAACGGGGAGAACTATGCCGTTGGACACATCGAGAAAGGCAATACGCATATCATATCTGAAATGATTGCGAAAGAGACAGGTGGTGACCTTTTCCACATCGACCCAGTAACGCCTTACCCTGATGACTATCAGAAATGTACGGAAGTGGCGAAATCTGAACAAGAGGGTAACGCTCGTCCTTCCATCAAAGGTGACATTGCCGTAGAAGATTATGACGTGGTTTTCATCGGTTATCCCAACTGGTGGAGCGACATGCCAATGCCTGTCTATACGTTCATCGAGAAGCACAACTGGCAGAGCAAAACCATTATCCCGTTCTGTACCCACGAGGGTAGCGGTTTATCTGATACGGAACAGAAATTGAAAGCTGCCTGCAAAGGGGCTACCGTGCTGAATGGATTGGCAGTGCGTGGCAGTCATGCGCAGAATAAGCAAGAGCAGACACTGCAAAGCGTGAAGAATTGGTTAAGCGGGTTGGAATACTAAAACGCCTCGATATGAAACAAGTAATGATACTGGCTGGAGCGGGTCAGATAGGCATGGCGATAGCCCGACGTGTGGGATATGGCATGAAGATTATCGTCGGTGATAAAAATAAGGGCAATGCCGACACCATCGCTGACACGATGAACAAGGCTGGTTTCGATTGTCTTGCCGTTGAGATGGAATTGTCATCACGCGAATCCATCAAACGCGTCATAGCTAAAGCACAAGAATACGGCGATATCACGATGCTGGTCAATGCAGCGGGCGTGTCACCCTCACAAGCTTCTATCGAGGCAATTCTCAAGGTGGACCTTTACGGCACAGCAATACTTCTTGAAGAAGTGGGAAAAGTGATTGCGGAGGGAGGAACAGGCGTTACCATATCAAGCCAGTCGGGACACCGTATGCCAGCACTCACTCCTGAGCAAGACAGGCTTCTTGCGTTGACTCCGACCGAAGAACTTCTGTCGTTACCTATGCTCAGACCTGAGAATATCGAAAACACCCTTCACGCATATCAGATGGCGAAGAGATGCAATGTCAAGCGGGTGATGGCCGAGGCTGTGCGATGGGGAGAACGTGGCGCAAGAATCAATTCCATATCTCCTGGCATCATCGTGACTCCACTTGCCATAGATGAGTTTAACGGGCCGCGTGGAGATTTTTACAAGAACATGTTTGCAAAATGTCCAGCTGGTCGTCCTGGAACTGCCGACGAAGTGGCAAATGTGGCAGAACTTCTGATGCGTCCACAGGGTGCGTTTATCACAGGTGCGGACTTCCTCATTGACGGTGGCGCAACTGCCTCCTACTTTTATGGACCTCTTCAACCCAAGTGAATGCTTAAAACTGGCTTTCCATAAACACTTACTTCACACTTTCTTTTGTACTTCACAAGGCTTGCACTATCTTTGCAACCAAATACAAAACGATAATCTATGATGAGAAAGATGGTTTTATTATGGCTGGCTGGGATGGCAGCCATGGCTTCGCAAGCAGCGGAGAGCGTGAAGATTACAGTGTCAAATCCAATGGCAGGAGCACGCATGGAGATAGTGGAAGTAGATGCCTCGACCATCAAGAAGAAGTTGGGAGAGGGGAGCATGGTTGTGACCGATGCTGACGGAGGGGAAGTGCCTTCGCAGCTGACATACGACGGCAAACTCATCTTCCAAGCAGGCGTGGGCAGCAAGGGAAAGTCGGTGTACTATGTGCAGCAAGGCACGCCACAAAAGTATGAAGTTCGTGCCAAAGGCCGTCTCTTCACCGAGCGTCAGGACGAATTTGGTTGGGAGAACGACCGTGTGGCTTATCGTGTTTATGGACACGGCGGAGCTGTTGGTTACGACCTCTTCAACAAGAGCACGTCCGAACTGATGCTCAATTATTGGTATGCCTCTGAGCAGAACCAAGAAATGCGTTCGGTGAGCAAGCAACTGCACGACCGAGGCTATCACGACCTCGCTGACCAAGTGTATAACGCCTTCTGTTACCACATCGACCATGGCAAAGGAATGGACTGCTACACTGTCGGTCCTACACTGGGCGGTGGAGCCAATGCACTCATTAACAAAGATGGCACGCTGTTCATGCCCCAATGCTACAAAACCTTCGAGATTCTCGACCAAGGACCACTACGTTTCACCGTGCGTTTCACCTATCCAGAACAAAACTTCAAAGGGGATAAAGTCGTAGAGACACGCATCATCTCGCTCGATGCTGGCAGCCATTTCAATCGCGTGACCATATCATACCAAGGACTGACCCAACCTGCCACAATGGCGGCAGGCATTGTGGTACATAAGAACAACCCATCGGCTTATGTCATCGCCAGCGAGAACGGCTACATTGGCTACGAAGACTTGGGCGACGCTTCTGTCTATAACGCCAAATATAGGGACGAACTTGCCAAGCAGATGGGCAAAATCTACATCGGCTTGCTCTTCCCCGAAAAGTCCGTCTCCATGTCGTATCAACAACGAGACAATGGCATAGCCGCAGGACACATACTGGCTACCACGCTCTACACTCCCAACACATCCTATACCTACTATTTTGGCTCAGGATGGGACAAGAACCCTAACACTGACCTCCATTCCCTCACCGACTGGGAAGCCCTGCTGAACCAAGCTGTTATATGGGCAAGGCAGCCTTTGAAAGTCAAATTCTAAACCATTTACATTTTAAGAGTCATTAAGAAAAGCAGTTCCCCCCACAAAGACGCATCTTTGTGGGGGGAACTGCTTTTCTTAATGAACGAACGGGATTAGCGCGATAAAGCACTGAGGATAAACGAATAGTGATGAGGATGGTCTCCGTGAATGGTGTAAGGTTCGAGAGTGGGTGAACCCCATGTATCCGTGCCGCCAACTCCGTGTACCGTCAAGTCAATGTTCACGTTAACGAATTTGCCACGCTCGATTTCGTAGGGATGACCTGCTGTGGAAAGGTCTTCCTCGCCATAATCCCATGCGCGGATGCAGAGTGGTCCATCGCAACCTTCAATCTTTACGGACGGAAAATCGGTTGAAGACGAGAGTGTTAGTCGGCGCACGTCACAACGATTACCGTTGTCCTGCGGCTTGATGTAGTCGTGCATGTAGTCGGAGAGCGGCATGGTATATTGCCCTACGAAATATCCTCGCTTGCGGTCTGGGTAGTTCTCCCAAGGACCGCGACCGTAGTACTCCACTTGGTCGTAAGTCGGCGAAATCCTCATGCGCATTCCAAACTTCGGTATAAGCGGTATGTTAGCATCGCGTTCGGGCACATAATCTGCCGTGACCTGTATGCGCCCGTCGCCATCAACCTTGTAGGTTAGTGTGCAGTCCGCTCCCAACGGAAGATGTGTTCGTGTCGTTACTCTCACGCAACCATCCACGATATCCACTTCCATGCTCTTTGCTTCCCTGCGCGAAGCCTCCTGTTTCCATACGGCCATCTCCTCACGATAATAGGCGTTAGCGTCCTGATTGTCATTAGACGGTTTCCAGAAGTAAGGTTCGAGAGGAGCGGTGAGCATTTCCGTGCCGTTCACCTTCCACGAAGTCAATGCTCCCGTAGCATCGGTGGTCAGCTGCGTGTGTCCCGCTTCAATCGTGACTTGGTTCTTATTGCGTGAGAATGTGGGCGTAGTGGCTGCACCAATCGTGGAGGGATAGTTGTATGGAACAAGTTCAAACTGCTCGGCTGCCACGCTGTGTCCTGCTTCAGCCCAAAGCGTTTTTTCGCGCAAGAGAGCATCGACCCTGAGCATGGTACCGGACTTGTTGGCATCGTAGTGCGGAATGGTCAGATAATCGCCGTTGAGGGTCATTTCTCCTTCTGCCACGATGATACCTTCACAAGTTATCTCGTAATGATAGTCATACACACTCAGGGGCGTGAAGGAATTTCGGTTGGCAAGTCTGATTTTGTCGCCCTCGCGAGTGAACCACACGGGTTGGTAAACATAGCGTAATTCGTAGAAATGGGGGTTGGGCGTGCGGTCAGGCCCTATGAGTCCGTTGATACAGAAATTCTTGTCGTTGGGCTTGTCGCTGAAGTCGCCTCCGTAAGCCCAAAACTCGTCCTTTGCAAGTTTGAGGGAAGATGAAAGACGTAGTGATGAGCCATCCACAGGCTTAGCCAAACCTTGGTCCACCCAGTCCCACACGGCTGCACCGACAATGGTCGAATCGGCGTAAATTACTTCCCAATACTCTTTGAAATGACCCATTGAGTTGCCCATGGCATGGGCATACTCACGTGCGATATAAGGTTTGTCGGTCACATTCTTCGCTCCCTCCCTCATTCTGTCGGGGGTGGGGTAGCCCTCATCGTGCAAAGCAGAATAGCGCGGATGGCAATCGTAGAAAGGCAGTCGGGACGGGTCCATAGCCACGATGGTGTCGTGCATGGCCTGTATGTTCGGACCCACTCCGCCCTCGTTGCCAAGACTCCAAAGAATGACACAAGGATGGTTGCGGTCGCGTTCCACCAGAGAAACTGCGCGGTCAACGTGCGCGTCGAGCCATTCGGGGTCGTGTCCCATTTCTTCATTAGCATAGCCATAGCCGTGGCTTTCTTGACACGCCTCGTCCATTACGTAGATACCGTAGCGGTCGCAGAGTTCGTAGAGGATGGGGCGGTCGGGATAATGCGAGGTGCGCAGGAAATTGATGTTGGCCTGTTTCATCATCCTTATGTCGAGTTCCACGGTGGTATCGTCCACCCACCGTCCCGTGCGCGGATGGTGGTCGTGGCGGTTCACTCCCCTCAACTTGACGTTGCGTCCGTTGATTTTGAACACCTCGCCCACGGTCTCTATCTTCCTCAATCCGAGGTGGTAGTCATAATGTTCCGTCTCGTTGCCGGCAGCGTCGATGAGGGCAAGCGTATAAGGGTATAGTTCAGGGGTCTCAGCCGACCACAGGCGCGGATTGCTGATGTCGTGGGTCAGTGTGAGGCTCACGGTGTCGCTGGGGGCGATTGTCCCCACTTCACGGGTCAGCACCTTGCCGTCTATGCGCATTTGCAGTTTGAGCTTCTTGGTTGCTTTGTTACCTGTGTTGCACAATGTGACAAGAGCCTTTACCGATGCGCTGTCGAAATTCTGCGAGAGCGTGCCGTCAACGTGATAATCAACTATATGCGTCGTGGGGCGCAGCAACAGCCTGACAGGGCGGTAGATACCGCTCATGCGCCACATGTCCTGGTCTTCAAGATAACTTCCGTCCGACCATCTATATACCTCTACAGCCAAGCGGTTCTTGCCCGAACGCAAGAGGGAAGTGATGTCGAACTCGGCGGGCGACATGGAATTTTGGCTGTATCCCACTTTCTGCCCGTTCACCCATACATACATTGCTGACTTCACGCCTTCAAAATTCAGCGTGACGTTCTTTTTGAGCATTTCGGGAGTGGCATCAAATTCAGTCACATAACTTCCGACGGGATTGCGGTGGTCGTAGGCGTACCAGTCGGACGGTGGTTCGGAAGTGACACTCGGTCTGTCGCGTTGGAATGGATACGAGATATTGGTATAGATAGGTTTTCCGTAGTTTTGTGTCTGCCAATTGCCCGGCACGGCTATCTTGTCCCATGCGCTCACGTCGTAGTCATCGCGTTCAAAGCCTACGGGGCGGCTCCACGGGTCGGGCGACCAATGGAAAGACCACTTGCCGTCAAGCCACACGATGTCGGGATGCTCTCGCTCGGTCGAAGGCATTTGCAGGGTAGAGTGGTAGGGCAATTTGTTGATGCCGAGCACATGGGGATTCTCCCAATCGGGTGTGTCAGGTTCGGTCAGTATCTCGAAATCGGAATAGGCCATGTGTTCGCCTCCTGCCAGCACATCGGCATCAAGACGCAATACCGTGGCTCGTGTGGGAGAGAACTTCACGGTTTGCCAAATGGGATTGTTCACGATGTTTGAAAACTCGCCTGAGGCCACTTTTGTCCATTTCTGCCAGTCGGTCGTGGCATAGAGCGAATAGTGTGTGACCGTTCCTTCGGAAGTTTGCGATGGTGGCAAGTATCTGATGCCGCTGACCGTCTTCGTGCCTCCCAATTCTACCACCATTTGGCGTGGCGACATATAGAAGATGCGCAAAGCCGACGAACGCTTTTCGCCCGAGTCGGGAATGTCCTGCGTCAGTTCGGGAGCGTTATAGACGGAAAGTCGCGAGATAAGCGGACAAGCCTTGCTGTCCGTCACGGTGAACCTCACTTTGGAAGCCGTGACTGTGGGGAAGCATACGATGCGGCGACGACCTATCGTGGTCAACTCGCCATTGTCGGTCAGTGCGTCGGTCAAAGGCTTCCATTCGCCTGCCACATACGCCTCCAAGGTCCACCGCTTCACGCGCTGCCCCAAGGGGATGTACTCCTCGGCCAAAAAGCGGTTGAACGTGACAGGCTTGCCGAAGTCGAGCGTCACGCTTCCTTGCGTCACGGCATCGTCCGTAGCCCAGTAGGTATTGGTCTTTCCGTCCGTCACGTTCTTGACCGAATAGCGTTTGTCACCTCCGCGCACAGACGAAGCCGTGGCACGTGCTTTCCTTGCCAAGTCGTTGCGGAACACCTCCTTTATCATTCGGGAAAAAGCCGCACCCCTCAGGCTGTCGGTCGGGTGTATCCGCCCGTCGGGCATCACGGGGAAATTGAGGAGCAACGTGGAATTGCGTCCTACCGATTTATAATAGGTGTCCATCAACTTTGACAAGCTCTTCACGTTCTCGTCCTCCGTGCTGTGGTAGAACCATCCCGGTCGGATGCTGGTGTTGGTCTCTCCTGGCACCCACGAGTTGCCGTTCTCCAAGCCAAAATGCAACATGGCCCACGGGGTCTCGCCCTCCTTGTTGAGCAAACTCCAGTTCGTTGCGCCCACCTCGCCAGCTTCCGTTCCCACCCATCTCAGGTCGCCACGGTCGCTGCCGTCGTTCCAAATGAGGCATTGGGGCTGAAGCCGACGAATCATGGCGTAGGTTTCGGGCCACTGATAATAAGTGGTGCGGTCTATGTTGCGCGTCTCATTGGCACCGCCATACCAACCGTCGCCGCCGTTGGCTCCGTCAAACCACACCTCGAACACGTCGCCGTAGTTCGTCAGCAACTCTTCGAGCTGATTGCGGAAATAAATGACATATTCCGAACGACCGTACTCAGGATGGTTTCTGTCCCACGGTGACAAATAGACGGCAAACTTCAGTCCTTCCTCGCGACAAGCGTCGGCAATTTCCTTGACCACATCGCCCTTGCCACCGCGCCACGGAGCGTTTTTCACCGAATACTCCGTGTAGGCCGACGGCCACATACAGAATCCGCAATGATGCTTGGCGGTGAAGATAATGCCCGACATACCAGCCTCTTTACACACTCGCGCCCACTGCCTTGCGTCCAATCGCGAGGGATTGAACAGCTCGGGTTTCTCATTGCCGAAGCCCCATTCCTGATCGGTGTAGGTGTTGAGCGAGAAGTGGATGAACGCATACATCTCCATGTCCTGCCACTTCAATTGATTCTCGCTTGGCACAGGTCCGCACGGCTGCGGAGGGTCAACCTTGTCCGCCACAGCAGGCAGGGACAGCGACATAGCCATTGTCGTGACCGTAACCATGCGCTTGGCCATTCTGGCCACATCAAAACAAATTTTATTCATGTCTATTAACTATTTGAGAGAAATTTTCCATTGCCCATGCTATCAGACCCTCGATGTGAGGCATAAGACTCTTTCCGAGTTCTGTCAACGAATATTCCACACGAGGCGGGACTTCGGCATACACGCGCCTGTTGATAAAGCCGTCACTTTCAAGGCTCTTCAAGGTCTCTGCGAGTACCTTTGACGAAATGTCGGGGAGAGCCTTGCCAATGGCATTGAAGCGAGTTGCTTCATTCTCGGACAAGACGCACAGTATCAGTATCGCCCACTTACTGGCAAATCTCGCTACCACATTCCTCACAGGGCAGGAATGGACGCATGTATATTTTTCCAAATTTTCTTTCTGTTCCAACTTTTTCATTCTCAATAAATGTTACTTTCAGGTAAGCGACTTACTCCTTTGTAAGGTATTGTGAGTGTGAAAATTATGACTTAACTTTGTGCCCGAAAGCAAGCGGTTCTCCGCTGCAAAGTTAATAAAAAAATATCAAAAAATGAACGAGTTAAACAAAATCAACAGTGGGGCGAAGTATGCCCACACCTCGGTTGGCAGTTTGCACGACTGCAAGGACAAGCTGTTTGTGAAGGACACCACAGAAGCCACATCATGTGAAATTTCTTTCGGCACTCTCCCTTCGGGGGCTTCAGTCCCATTCTTTCACAGCCACCGCGAGAACGAGGAAAACTACATCATCCTTTCAGGTGCAGGAAAATTTCAAGTAGATGACGAAGTGTTTGACATAGCAGAAGGTTCTGTGGTGCGTGTCTCCACAAACTGCGACCGCAACCTCAAATGCACCTCCACCGAGCCTATGACATACATCTGCATACAGGCCAAGGAGGGCAGCCTCGGCAACTACACAATGACCGACGCACAAATCACAGAACGCGAGAACTTGCTTGCATAAATTTGCACAAATCATTGACAAGGACACCTCGCCAAAAAGAGCAGCGACATAGCCTCTAAATCGGAGTCCCCGACTCCGACCGACCGATGTCCCCGACTCCGATGAATCGGAGTCGGGGACATCGATTTTGTGCCCTTTTAAGGGGTGAATGTCAAGAGACTAAAAAAAGGGTCAGAAAACTCCGCTTTATTCACTTAACATCCATGCTCGGAACAAGACAAGCCAAGACCTCATGTTCGGTCATGACTCTTCGTGCCCCGAACGGAGACGTGTCGCTCTGCCACAGAAGTGACCTTCTGATAGAACAATCTGCGACCATGAGACTTCACAGATTAGAAAACTGAGGATGATTGTTCATTTTCTTACCCCCACATTCTTTGCTTTCAAGAAAAAACAATAATTTTGCATCGGTTAAAATGTCAGTTCGTTAGACATGAAATCAATTTCATCGAAGACACTTGGCATTTGTATCGTCCAAACCGAGCACACGCCGAGCCTCTGGCAAGGCAGCCCTTCGTCAGAGGAGGATGGGTGGGCAATAAAAGGACGACGACATTATTAAGAAAGCGTCTCAACGCTTTGTTCAGGACTCTCTGAAACTTCGCAAACTTTAGATACTGCCTCGAACATAGCAACGGAGATGCCTTGGGGTGTGATTTTATCACAGCCAATGGTGTACCCTGACACATGGATTGTATCCGTTCAATCCATGAGGTGAAGGAGCACCATGTGGTATTGTGTAATCATATCGGCGTGGGCTCTCGCGTTGTCTGTTCAACAGTATCGGGCAATGCGAAGGCCTCAGAGAGTGGGACAGGCAGCAGGTGGTTCCCACGTTTTTTTATATTGTTCGTTCAGATTATCAAACTAATAACCTCTTCAGATGGGAACCTGAAGAAAAATGTACTAATAATCATGAACGAAAACAAGTTCCTGAAAATCTTCTGCTTGCTTGCATTCATAGCATTTGCAGCAGTAAGTTGTTGGGCAACGGCAGAGTCACTGCATTTGCTCTTATCTTCTTGGCCCGTCATTATGTGCTGGGTTGTAACAATCGGTTTCTTCTTCATCGCATCATGGGGAACCAAACTGATTGTAGATAGCTTTAATCAGAGGATTTACCTTGAGAAACGAGGCTTGCGTCTCGTTGGCGGTCTGCTGATTGTACTGGTGTTTTGGCTCGTGTGCAGCATGCCTACAAACACGCACACCTTCCTGTATCGCAGCGTCATCAATGACAAAGTTACAAACGACATTTCCGCAACCAAAGGTTATCTTGCTCAGATTAAAGATAACACCGTAACCGACACGAAGATACAGATTAAATGCGCCGAAGTCAGAAACAAGGTTGAAATCAAATTGGGTGAACTGAAAGCCGAAATAGAGAATGACGCTAATCCTGGATTTGGACCCAAGGCAAAAGAGATTCTGAGAGAATTTGCTGGATTGCTCGGTGTTGCTAAGATTGAACCTCTTACGTTCAAAGGTAGTTCCGTACAGGACCGCCAACGACTCTACGATGCCTATCGAACAAAGATTTACACGCTCCTCGACAGCCGTCTGCTGAATATAGCGAAGGAAATGACTCCTCCCAACAACAATCACCAAAAGCAGGCAGAGAAGGATTACAAGAATCTTGAACTTGTTGAGAAATATATAGATGATGAAACTTATGATTTGAACGATGCGAATGACATCAAGACTATCTGTGACAAGCTCAATGCTGGCTATGCTACAATCAAATCCTACAAGCAGTTTGTTGACTTCAAGGATGAGAATGACGAAGTTGCATATACTGCTCCTAATGCCGTCACGAAGGTAAAGAGAGTGATTAGCGTGTTCGACGTATGGGAAGACTTCATGAAAGGTGAATATGCTGGTCATGGTTTCTTCTTTTGGATTATCATCTCCATCCTCGTTGACGTTGCAGCGTTTGTTTTCTTTGACATAGCCTTTAAGAAACGTGATGAATAAAAAGTATTAACTCATAAATCAATACATTATGCCAGTATCCGATAATTTTATACCTACGAGTGAATCAACTTCTGTTTCAGAGAATGAAATGATTGTAGTACCAGAACAGACAATGGAGTTCGTTCAGACAGATGAAACTTCTGTACAATCAGCAAATAATGTGCATGGTTTAAGCGCAACAGAATTGAGTGACCCGAACAGTATCCGTGTTACCGTTTCTGACCCCAATGCCCCGCTTGTCATTCTTTTCGGACCTCCCGCATGTGGCAAAACAATGACGCTCGTCAGAATGACTCGCTTTTTGAAGTCAGAAGGTTATATTGTATCGCCAATTCGCACTTTCCGCCCAAGTTCTGACAGTAACTATTCAGACATTTGTGCTCACTTTGATGAGACCATGAATAGCGACAATGCAGCTGAATCTACCAACCGCATTAGTTTCATGCTTGTTGAAGTGATTAAGAACGGACATCGCATCTGTCAGATTCTCGAAGCACCTGGTGAGTATTACTTTAATCCACAGAAGCCCAATGCAGGATTTCCCAATTATGTGAACACCATCATTGCAAGCTCAAACAGAAAGGTGTGGATGATTATGGTTGAACCCGACTGGATGAATCAAACAGACAGGTCTAACTATGTAACCAAGATTACCCACTTGAAACAGAATATGAGGTCAAGGGATTGTGCCGTATTCGTTTTCAATAAAATAGACTTGACCAACTTTGTGCGGAGCATTGGAAATATCAATGTCGCAGCTGCTATCAGGGACGTTGAGAATCTCTATCCCAACATCTTTGTTCCTTTCAAAAATCTAAATCCCATCACAAGGTTTTGGAAAGAGTATAACTGCGACTTTGTCCCATTCCAAACGGGATGCTATACAGAATCCGTTAGCGGCTTAACCTTTCAGGAAGGTCCGCGCGAGTATTGTGTAAAACTATGGAAATGTATCATGAATCATATAAGAGGCTAAATAATTTATGGAAATTAAACTTTATACTCATGGTGTCCCAAATGGTCAAAGCATTTGGGGCAACCCTGATGCAGATGCTCAGTATATTGAGACATTTTATGGTCGTAAATCAAGTGTTCCATCGCAGATGCTTGTAGAAGTGATGCAGTTTGCTGGTAAGACAAACGCCTATTACACTTATTTCTGCCATGGCAATTTTCAAGATAATGGAGGTCGTCCTGGTGGCTACTTTGCTCTGACATTACGCATCAATCACTATTACAAGGACATTCAGAATATCTACAATCTGCTTGAAGCGGCCTTCAATAAATTCATTATAGGTAGTGTTTTGGAGCGGACAAATGATGGATATCGTTTCTTAATACCGCAATTAAACCAAAAAGACAAACTTTTCAAAGACCTTGAAAATGAACTGAAACATTATCTGACACAGTTCTCCAGTGATAATGACTTCGTTTCACTCGGTGGATTCAAGAGCAACGGACAGAACGAGTGTGGAACAATAAACCTTTTAGAGGCAACACCATCTGTTGTTATTCAGCGTGTGAAGTCAACAGGAAAGACTTCTGTTTCACCGCTTTATCCAAGCTCCAGAGAACAGCAAATTATTGATAAGTGTAAAAATGAAATACAAACAATAAAAGCTGATACCCAACAACAGAAAGCAATTATGGAACAGAAGATGCAGAATGATATGGCTACCATCCAAAGTAGGACAAACCAAAAACTACAAGCAACTAATAGTGAACTACAAAGTTACAAAACAAAGTACGAGCATGCCCAGTTAGCATTAGACAAGGCAAATAAAGTAATTGCAGATATAAAAAAGAGTGTGGATATTCCTGTAGGATATGTACAACCACATGGGGATGATGAAACACCAAAGAGGGATTCTATATTCATGAATGTAGCGAAGAAGTTACATCTATTCATAGATTTTTTCAGCATGTTACTTCTTGTTTATATTGTTGTAGTCATTACGATTTCTAAGAGTCAAGACCACAATGGAAATCCTAATACATCAAATGAGGTGATAGTTGTAAAGGAAGATACAATTACAAAATCAGAGCCGAAAGTTGAAGAACAGCAAGAATCATTAAAACTCAATGATGTAATTCTTACCAAGCAATAATATGAAGTATAATAG
>CAMWJL010000032.1 GCA_947174565.1 uncultured Prevotellaceae bacterium
TCCCACGCCGTCGGTCGTGTTCGTCACAAAGTCGTAGGCCACCACGAACTGTGAACAGTCGATGCTGTCATTTTTTTGTGCCATCGTTTGAGCCGAAAGGAACATCACAAAGATGGCAGTGCCCATCATACGCAAGCACTTCACGCTTATTGTTTTCATGTCATTCAGATAATTTGTTTATAAGTTTATTATTTTATTGAATCTCTATAATCATTCATTAGCGAGTCTATTTGTTCTGACTGTTGAGGTGACACCTTGACCAACTTCATCCCTGCTGAATCGCTGGTGTCATCGGCATAGACAGTCAAGTAGAAGTTTCCTCTTTCCATGCTGGGAGAAATTTCTTGAACCCAACGGTTAAATTGATAGGCTTCCATCAGCATGCCATTCCAATTCAACACAAGAACATAGGTAGGGTAGGTGTGGAAGTCGAAGCCAAACAGCTTGCCACAATAAACAAGATAGATGTATTCATCATCGGCAGCCGAGCACAGAAAGGCGTGCAGTTGACTGCCTGCGCCGACAACCCGTTGCGTCTTTTCGAATGTGGCATTGATGGCGGATGCCCTGTCTCTGCGAGCACGTTGCTGGTGCATTGTGGTTCGTGCTGCCCCTACATGTATTTTCGCTGCACCGTCGGACGGAAGTGTCAGACGGCGAACGAGCTGCAGGGAATCGTCGTAGAACTCCACAAGCGGTTGAAGGTGGGACACGAAACAGACGCGATGGTGAGCGGCATTGTAGTGGAGGTCCGCCCCTGTGTTGATATCTGCCACTTGATAGGTTACATGCTCTTGGGGCGTAAGATATCGACCCTGTCGGTAGAAGAGCAATCGTGGCACATCGTTATGAATGCCAACCTCATCGTTGGAATAGCATTGTGGATTCTCAACAAGCAAGCCATCCTGAAAGGGGACTGTCGCCACACCTCGCTCTTCCACGCCCGAATGAGAGAGGTGCAACCTATCGGCAGGTAGCAGTGGCTTTCGGAGGTTGATGGTGCAATATCGCTTCGTATAGTAACAGTCGTTGACAAACAGCTCATCCCCTATAATCTGAATGACACAAGCCTCCATTTCGTCGATGTCAAATCCACGCGGGATGTAATCACCCAAATGGCGCATAGAATTGCTGAGGTCGTATAGCGAAAGGATGGGTTCGCCAAAGGCATGGAAGCTGCGGCTAACAATGAGCAGGCTGTCTTTATAGACCAGCATGCCATTCGCATCAGGCAAATGCTCAAACCGATGGTCTGTACTATCTACCACCAGCACGGTTGCACTATCCAAGACGCTCTGGTCGATGACACTGTTCATGGCTTCGTTGGACACTGGCTGACCAACGCACGATGCAGCTGCAAGTAAAATCGGTGCAGCCATTGTTTTTAAGATTGTTCTCATTGTTTCTTTTTGGGTTGTTTGTTGAATCTGTACTGAATGCCCAGCATGGCATACCGTCCCAGCGTGTTCTGCCAAGTCTCGACGCGGCCGTAAGCGTTGACGCTGCGAGTGACGGCATCGAGCTGACCCAGCAGGTCGTAGGCAGAGAGGCGCAACAGCAAACGGTCGTTGAACAGTCCACGAGAGAGTGATGCTCCTACCACAAAGCGGTCTGTATTCATTGACGGGTCGTTGTAGCCGCGGCGTGTATAGACCTTGGCGTCAGCCGCCAGCTCTATTTGTAACGGAAGCCGTGTGTGCCCCTCTGCCCCGTAGGTGATATTGAAGGAGTTGAAAGGCTGGAAGCCCGTCTCGTCTGCCGTGATGTGGACGTATTCGGCATTAGCTCCCACTTCGATGTAGGTATGAGACTGCTCGTAGGACACATGGAGCGATGCCGCTGGCATGAACGTGTTGACCGTGCGCTTGTGGTTGACAAACTCGGTGGAAGTCATGTAGCTGGCCTGAGCGGAGGCGTTGGCGTAGAAGCGGCGTTCCTTGGTGAATGGAGTGCGGTAGTTCACCATCCCGCTCACCGCATTGCGTCCGTGCATGTTCATCAGGCTCACGGTTTGAATGCCTGTCAATGGGTCATACTCGATGGCGCGGGCTATCTGCCGTGGTTGGATATTGGCGGCAACGGAGACCATGAATATTTTGCGTGAGCGGAAGTCTATGTTGCGATAGAACAGCGACATGCTATGGGTCAGCATACCTCGTATGCCAGCGTTACCTCCTAAACTGACGATGAGCGGATTAGTGTTATCGCTGTAGGGGATGAAGTCGGTCATCGACGGGGCTTGCTGCTTCATGTTATACTCAAACTGGAGCAGCCAAACATTGGGCTTTTCATAACCGACTCGCAACTGCGGTTCGACGAAGGCAAACCGTTTTGTCAAGCATGTATCGATGATATTTCGCTGATAGTCAAGCTGGTGACGTTCCATCCGCAACAGGGCGTTGGCGGAGAGATTGAGACGGCGGCCTGATTTCTGTTGTCGGAACAGCGTGAGTCCCACACGAGGCGTGCCAGTCAGGGTGCGCTGGGTGGAATGGTAGGAGTTGATGACATCGAGCGTTTGTAGTGTCTGGCTCACAGGGTCGCTTACCAAGTAGAGCAAGCGAGGTGAATGATGATACTTCATGTCGAGTGTGAACGACGGGGTGAGGGTGAGCGTCCATCCTGCCAAGTCGCTCCACGTCACGGGCAATCGACCGAAAACATTCCGTTGGCATTTCGTGTCGTAGCGATTCCCTGTGTGTTACGTTCGGTATCGGGGTTCTGAGGCAACTGGTAGAAGCGCACGGTGTTGAGTTCGCCTGTTCGGGTGCGTCCGTCCGCAAAGCTACCGCCAAAACTGAAGCGAAGCACATCGCCCAGTTCGGAAAGCTTCAGCGATGCACTGGCATCCATGCCGCCACTCCACAGATGTCCTTTCATGTGCCGCTGTATGGCTTGCGTGGAAACGAGGAACGACTGCTGGGAGAAGGGGCGGTCGGACATGAAAAAGATGCTGTCGATGATTGTGCCGATTCGCTCGTCTATAGGATTGGACAGTTCTGCCAGCCACGACGCAGCATCCGAGCGGTTGTCGGTGTATTCCACCTTGGGCTTCAGCACAATGTGGAAACCACTGCCCGGACGTTTCAGCTCGAAAGTATGGCGAGTGGCAATGTGCGTGGCACTCGTCTCGTCCTGTGAGCGCAGCCGCGAATAGGTGTCCTCAGTGGTCAGAAAGCGCACGGAAGACTGCCGTGTCCGTGTGTCCTGCTTGTTGTAATCCACCGACACCTCGCCCTCGTAGGTGAAACGGCGTTGGCGGTCATCGATGGTGTGCATCAGTCCTGCCGATGTATAGTCCGACGGCACGGTCAGGTTGTACTGGCTGCTCCACTGCCCCGAAGTGCCTGGCGTAGATGCGTCGTTGGTGTTGTTGGAGTTGAGATAGGCCACCGAACGTGTGTAGTTGGAGAAGCGCAGCCCGAACAGCTTGGCGCGGTAGCGGTCGTCGGTGCCCATGCCCACATCGGCATTCACCGACCAGCCAAACGAATAGATGCGCTTCAGTCCCACATCCATCACCAGCTCCTTCTCGCGGTTGTTCAGCCGCTGTATGCCCAGTGCCACATCGCGGTCCGACTCGCGCCGATAGACTTTTACCTTATCTACCATGTAGGCAGGCAGGTTGTCGAGTGCTATCTTGGGATTGCCACGGAAGAAGTTCCTGCCGTTGACGAGGAGGTTGTCCACGAACTCGCCATTCACATAGATGCGTCCACCTTTCAGTTCAACGCCCGGCAACTGGCGCACAAGCGCATCCAGCATCGAGCCGTTGGCAAGTTCAAAGGCATCGGCATTGTAGATAACCGTATCGCCCCGTGTCACCATCTTTATCTTAGAGGCCGTCACCACCACCTCGCTCAGGATCTGCCCATCTGTATAATCTTCCTCCGTGTTCAGCCGCCGCTTGCGCAACTTCATGGAGTCGAGCGTGATGCGCGGACGACGGTGGTGGCTGAAATTCAGTTTGACATGGCACGACACAGGCTGATAACGCGGATGTGAGTAGCAGACAATGTAGTCGCCAGAGGCAGGAAGGCTGACACGCCAGCCCCAGCCAGCGTTATACGTGCTCCCAACCATTCTGGTGCTGTCTGCATTCCATACGGTCACAACACTGCTGTCAACGGCCTCGCCCGTAAAGCTGTCAACTACAGCCCCATATAGTCTGAACATCTGCATGTCTTTGGCTGTCACCTTCGTGGCTTGGGCACATATTTGGAGTACACTCATGAGCGTCACCGCCATCACTAACAAAACTTTCTTCATGTTTCTTGGTTTTTTTATAGGTGAATCATATAGAATAGATAAGTAACGTGTACAAGCCAAGAACTCGCCCCAAAGATACAGGTATTCCGACAAACAACCAAACTTTGGAGTTTGCATTTTGTTTGCATTTCCAACGCAGACTTTGCAAATTACTTTGCAAACCGATGCAAAGTAATTTGCACAGCTGTTTATGAGACAGTTACGTTCAAAAGACTGGAGCATCCAATCGTCATAACAAGCAAGGTGAACCGCTTTTACCATGTTTCTTGGCTATCTGCATGAGGACAAAGTGGTTACTCTTATACGGGCACTCTGCGTGAAATAACATGCGCAGGGTGCGCGTAATATATCACGCAGGGTGTATGAAATATACTGCGCAGGGTGCGCATACGGGCGGTACTACCCACTTCACTGCGAACCCAGTCTGTTCCGCTGGTAATACACTTCTCTTTTGCTTTTTTCATCTTCTTCTATTTTTTAGTTGATAAACAAATATGAAGAACTCGGCATCGGTACTGAGGACCGAAGCCAACTTGTTCTGAGAGAAGCCGATCATCATATTAGACTCAATCTTCTTTCCCTGATAAGCAAGCCATTCCACACGCTCCATCTCCGTGCCGTCTGTGTTACATATATAGTCCTCTATCTTGCCTTTTCTGTATAGCTTTACCCACATCTTTAAGCCGCTATAGTATCTAATACTGCCAATCCGTGCATCCTTCGGCAAAACGAACTTATACTCAGGAAAGCACGTCAGATAGTCATTTCCAGTCGCCAATCTTAGCGAATCATCATGGCTTAGGGCAAAATCGATATAGCATATCGGGATGGAATCCAGCACCTCGCCTGTACAGAAGTTCAACTTTTTGATGAAGTTGATACGTTCACCTCCTACGATGGCATTACCTCGTGCATAGCAGAATCGTCCGCTGCTGTCCAGCCATGCCGATCCAGGATGTATGGCTGGTTCGCCTGAAAATTGTGCAATGTTGAATGCGGGTTCGCAGAATGGACGTATCCTTCTCCCATCCTCGATACTGTATAATGCTCCATCCATCGCCCCAAACATCAGCACACTATCATTCATTATAATGTTGGCTGTCCGCACAGATTGTACGTTCAGTTCAGACCTGTTCAGTACAATAGTGTCCAATTTCTCTACCATCTGTTCAAGGTCAAGAATAGTGGTTCTAAAGGAAGTGAAATCTATCACGGTCTGTGCGTACATTCCCTGAATGAGAAAAAAGAATTTTAGTAATATGATACAACGATACATCATCTTTCATTTTTTTATTTTTGAGGAGAGTGTCAATCAATTGACACTCTCCAAACTTTGTTGTAAATTACAATGAACCACACCATGCACAATGGTTACCACCACATTTTGAAACAGCATAGAAATCCTTTCCAGAAGAATCCACAATAGACATAATAATCACAACAAGAACAATCCCCCATCGTATTACAAATGGCATTTTGCCGCCCATCAAGTTTTCCACTTCAGGACAATGCCGGTGTATGTTTTTTATTTCTTCTTCGGATTTTTGTTCCAATGATATACCATATGCAGCATCACATAATGAGGCAAAGAGCGATGCCATGTTTCGGTGCGACCCTGTGCATTCACTTCGTACTGAGTGTTGGACAGCTGATGCAGCAAGTCAAAAGCTTCAAGACGAGCGATGAGCTTGCCTTTGATGAATGGCTGGCTGACAGAGGCATTCAGTACAAAGTCGTCCGTGTTGAGTTCTGAACTGCCATAGCCCCTGCGGCTGTACATATTGCCATCAGCAGACAGCGTGGTTTTCAGTCGTGGCAGGGTATAGCGAGCAGACAGTCCATACTGGAAGTCGGTGGCGTTTAATGTCTCGAAGTCGTACATCTTGCCCTCGCTATGCCGCCAGCGGATGTCGCCTGTGGCACGGATGTTCAGTACACTTTTATTATATTGTATATATGCGTTGTCATGCAAGTTTAACGTGTTCACTGCATTCACATGGCTTTTCGTCTCTCCTGCAAGCATGGCATGGTCTATGGCGTGGTGCAGACTGATGTCAGCATTGGTCTGCCATGTCCAGTAGCGGTTCTTATCTATCGGACGACTGATATCGAACTTTGTCGTAAGATGATAGGCTCCGCTCACGTTCATCGGCTTGTAGGTATAGACCCCGTTGTCAGGATTGTAGCTCACGGACTGTGCCACATCGCGGTGGTAGTAGTCGAATGTCATACCTACATGCCAATGTCTTGCCTGCTGGGTGTAGTTAGCATTAACATTTGTCACAAACCGACCCTTCAATTCAGGATTACCCTCCTTGACCACGAGCGGCTGGCTGTCGTCGCTGTAGGCTATTTGATTGAACAGTTCCACAGGGCTGCGCTTGGTGGATGCCGTCAGTTCAAAGCGGTGCTTATCGTCGGTCGAGAGGTAGCGGTAGGCGGCATGAGGGTTGGGATATACCCATGTGTTGTGCATCAGTGTGTCGATAACGCCTCGCTGGTAGTCAAGCGTGTGATGAAGGATTGGCACATCAACCCCAATCTCCCAACGGACATATGTGGCATACTTGCCATGTCCTGGCTGCTGCACCTTAAAAGACACATTGTTCTCCAGTTGGCGCAGATGGCTGTCGTAGGAGTTTGACAGGTCGGTAATGGCACTGAGCAGTTCGAACTGCGAGGCAAGCAGCAGCGTGTCTGGATGATACAGATAGTCATGACCCCGTCTGTCGGAATAGTTCACTCCTTCGCTGACTATGAACTCCATTTTTCTGGGCAGTCCGCTCAGCTTCCAGAGGTTGCCCAAGGATAATTCTGTTGATTTGTTTAACACGTCGCTGGCATTATGGCGAACACCATCGGACTGCGTGGAAGCCTGCCATGTGTTGTTGCAGCTGGAGAGCCACGATTGTTCATCGTTGTGGCTAAAAGAGAACGAGAAGTTCGTGTACCACCGTTTCTTCAAGGAAAAGGCTCCCAGTGCATACTGCCAAAAACTCCATTTCTGCCCTTCGCTCAGCGCATCGGTTCGCATGGAGGCGGTAAGCCCGTCGTCCCACTGTCCAAACTGCGACAAGCTTGAGGCATCCCATTTGTCATAGTTAAAGTTGGAGATAAATTGAAGATAAGAGGGCTTCAAGAGCAACAGTTCATTATTCAGGGTCAGATGTCTATTACCTGATTTGCTACAGCGCTCCGTTTGTGAAACGGGTTTGATTCCTCCAAGAAACAGCTCATGGCGTTGCCACATTTCGGAGTTGGTGGTGGACGACCTAAAGTCGGCATTGAAGTCGTTTGTCAGTTTCTTCTCAGGCAGATGGTAGTTCAGGTTCGTAGCCATGCTGCGAGTGGTGAGGAGCGACTGGGGCATGGTGGCAGGAGACCAGTGACCATCTCCACCGATGTGGCGTGATTCGTTCACATTGTTTACGTTGCCCAGCAGCGAATATCGCCAGTGGTCGGTAAAGCCGAGCAGGAAACCGCGTCCCAGCCAGCGTTGCTCCGTGCCGACGGCAGCCTCCACATTGGCAATGTAGCCCACTTGGTATTCCTGCTTCAAGTTTACATCCATCACATAGCTGCGCCCCCCCATGTCGTAGCCCAACGCCTCGCTCATGTCAGACTGCTTTTCATATACCTTGATATCCTTCACTATGTAGTATGGCAGGTTCTCCAAAAGCACCTTCTTGTTTCCCTTCATGAACTTGCGTGAGCCAAGCAGCAGGTCATCTACCTTCCTGCCATTGACAAATATCTCTCCTGCATCGTTCATCGTCACTCCTGGCATCTGCTGTATAAGGTCTTCAAGCATCGAACCGTCGGGCAACTGGAAGGCTGTGGCATCATAGACAAGCGTGTCGCCTTTGTAATACATCTTTATTTTTGTAGCTATCACTACCACATCGTTCAAATCTATTTGCCTTATCCTGCGCAGTTCCAAAGGGTCGTCAAGTATGATGGCGTGTCCGTTGTTTCCGTCTATATCTAATGGCAGATACCCATCCTCGTAGCCGTCGAGTGTTCCTCTGAGCAGATACTTGCAGGTCTCTTTCTTCGGATAAAATTGGAATTGTACACTTTTTAGCGTTCCGTCCGTCCTCAGATTCCTATGGACGGGGATTGAGTCCATTACCACCGTGCTGTCTGCTGCGAGAAGCAGTGAAACCTTAGTCTTTGGCAACGGAGTTTTCAAGAAGGCATCCTGCACTGTGCCGAAGACAAGAGTTTGTGAAAACGCACTTAATGTGCACACAATTATCAGCAACACAGTAATTATATTCCGAGTCATGATATATATATGTTAATCCCCCACTTAAATAGCTATAATAAATAATTATTTTGTGAATAAAAATATTATTGTTTATGATATCTCTATTTTAAGTGGAGGATGGATGATTTAATCCTTTACACAAACATAACCTGTAACAATTACAGTTACACTGCCATTAGACGATTGGTTATTAACATATGTACAAATACCCGTAGCATGTGAGCCTGCACCACCATATAGACAACGTGCTCCAACGTTTTCCGCTGTACAGTAGTCCACGAGATCGACTCCTCCATTTAATCCACTCATCTCTTTGAATGAAAGGACGTGATTTTGTTCCAGTCTGAATCTTTTAATTTTTCTCATTTTAATAAATATTTTTAATTAGCCTACTCTATTATAGCTTTTCGGCATCCGCTATATCAATTATTTATGACACATTTTATAACCTATATAATTGAACTTTTATTTGTTCGATGGTATGTTTTATCATATTATTCATCAAATGCTGAGAAGTTCCTTCCGACAATGAAAATATCGCAACAATAGACAGAATAATAATCACAACAAGAACAATCCCCCATCGCGTTACAAATGGCATTTTGCCGCCCATCAAGTTTTCCACTTCAGGACAATGCTGGTGTATATCTTTTATTTTCTCCATATCATCTTATTCTTCTATAACATTGATCTGCTGTTTTACTAAGTCATAATATCTTCCTCGTTGTTTCAATAGCGACTTATGGTTGCCTCGTTCTACAATCTCACCGCCATTCATGACTATAATCTGATCCGCATTACGAACAGTACTCAAGCGATGGGCACTGATTACCACTGTGCGTCCTTCATAAAATTTGTTTAGATTCTCCATGATCATTGCCTCATTTGTCGCATCAAGCGAATTGGTTGCTTCATCAAGGAAAATGTATTTAGGATTCTTGTATATTGCTCTGGCTATTAAAATGCGCTGACGCTGACCTTGGCTCACCCCTTTGCCTTCCATGCCTATAATAGTATCATACCCCATAGGCAACGACTCTATAAAGTCATCAATTCGAGCCATGCGAGCAGCGTTTATCATTTGGCTCTTATCCGTCTCGTCCGAATTTACGGCAATGTTGTTAGCTATAGAGTCAGAGAAAATGAAACTATCTTGCATTACCGAGCCTGTTGCAGCCCGCCATATATGCGGATTAATATCAGAAAGCGGAATACCTCCTACTTTAATACTACCGCACATGGGTTCGTAAAAGCCCTGTAACAATTTTATGAGAGTGGTCTTTCCGCATCCGCTCTCACCTACTATAGCCGTCACTTTGTGGGCTGGTATAGATAGTGATATGTTTCTTAAAGCCAGCTCATTTTCAGAACCACTATAGCTGAATGACAAGTCTTTGATGACAATATCACGTTCCGCAGGTAATATAGATAGTTTCTTGTCTATATCGGTTTCCTCGTCGTCCTGTGAGTGGATTTCGTTAAGGCGTTCGAGACTAATCTTTGCGTCTTGGAATGATTGGGCAAAACCAATAAACTCACTAATGGGAGCCGATACCTGTCCGATGATGTAAGTGAGCGACATCATCATACCGAGAGTCATTGAGCCTTCCACAACAGATTTAGCGGCTATGTAATAGATAAGAATGTGAGTGGTCTGGGTGAAGAACACCGAACCAGACTGTTGTATCTGACCTATCCGCAAACCTTTTAGCCCAATCCGAAACAACTGGACTTGTATGCGTTCCCATTCCCAACGTTTCTGCCGTTCGCAATTATTGAGTTTTATGTCCTGCATGCCTTGCACTAACTGTATCATTTTGCTCTGCTCCATAGCAGACTGATTGAAGCGTTTTATGTCCAGTTCTCTGCGGTAGCGCATGAAAAAGGAAATCCAAACGACATACAGAGCATTGCCTACAACAAATATTGTAAGTACAAGCACATTGTAGTAAGCTAAAATTGCCAGAAACACCACAAAATTGATTGTTGAGAATACAATGCGCATGCTGTTGGAGAGCAGAAAGTTCTTGATACGCCCATGATCTCCAATACGTTGTAAAATATCGCCTGTCATGCGTGAATCAAAGAACTGCAGTGGCATGGCGGTTAGTTTTATTAGGAAGTCGGCTATGAGTTGAATGTCGATGCGCGAGTTCATGTGTAGCATAATCCATGAACGGATGTAGTCAATACTGAGTGTGGCAACGAAAAAGCCGAGTTGAGCAAAGAGAATCAGGGTGATGATATTTAGATTACGACCGTTGATGCCTTGGTCAACCATTGCCTGAGAAAAGAATGGTAAAATCATCTGTATTGCGCTGCCAACGAGCATTGCCAGTACCAATTGCACAATCATACTTCGGTAAGGTGTAAAATATTTGGCAAAAGACAGCATGCTACGACTATTTTTCCGATATTCGTCCTCTACCTTGCCAAAATTCTCACCAGGTTCAAGCATCAAGGCTGTGCCATAACTACCCTTATCGCCATTTTTTCCTGTCCAGCATTGTTCAAATTCCGCTTTAGTATATGTCAAACGCTGTGAAGCAGGATCGGAAATACGGATTTTGTATCCATGTCTCTTGCTCTTTTCAACACCGAAACATACTACAAAGTGATTTTGATTCCAATGCAGAATGCATGGGAATACGCCTTCCTCAACTAACTGGTCAAACGTTATTTTTATACCAACGGTATCAAAGCCGATATGCCGCGCTCCTTCACTTATGCCCAACATGTTAACTCCCCGACGAGTGATGTGGCAGTGCTTTCGTAGCATCTCCTGCGAATAATTCTGTCCATAGAACTTCGCTATCATGCGCAAGGATGTAGGACCGCAGTCGGAGGAGTTGTTCTGCTTAAAATGAGGGAAACGGGTAAATAGATTCATACTCTTTTTATTTTTTCTTCGGATTTTTGTTCCAATGATACACTATATGTAGCATCACATAATGAGGCAAAGAGCGATACCAAGTCTCGGTGCGACCCTGTGCATTCACTTCATACTGAGTGCTTGACAGCTGATGCAGCAAGTCAGAGGCTTCAAGACGAGCGATGAGTTTGCCCTTGAGGAGGGGTTGGCTGACGGAAGCATTCAAAATGAAGTCATCTGTGTTGAGGTTGTGACTGCCATATCCCCTGCGGCTGTACATTGTGCCGTCAGCAGCAAGCGTTGTATTGAGATAAGGCAGGGTGTAGCGTGCCGTCATTCCGTATTGAAAATCAGTCGTATTCAAAGTCTCGAAGTCACGCATCTTTCCCTCAGAATGCCGCCAACGCACATCGCCTGTGAGACGGATGTTCAGCGAATTTCTGTCGAACTGAATGTATGCCCCATCATGTAGCACCGTAGTGTTCACGGTGTTCACATGGCTTTCCGTCTCGCCTGTTATTATGGAGTGGTCTATGGAATGGTGCAAGGTGGCATCTGCGTTGGTTTGCCAAGTCCAGTAGCGGTGTTCGTCTATGGCACGCGAGATGTCGAATATCCCTTTCAGCGTATATGCTCCGTTCACGTTCATCGGCTTGTATGTATAGACACCATTTTCGGGGTTGTAACTGACTGATTGGGCGATGTTGCGGTGCTGGTAGTTGATGGATGCGCCGACATGATACTGCTGCTGATTGCGACCAGCCTTGTTGTAGTAGTTGGCATTCATGTGGGATGTCACACTCCCCTTCAAGTTTGGATTGCCCAATCTGATAATGAGTGGCTGGCTGTCATCGCGGAAAGTGATGCGGTTGAGCAAATCGGCACTGTTGCGTGAATGACTGATGCCCAAACGTACATCGTGCTTGCCGTCTTTGTTCATGAAACGGAATGAGGCAGAGGCGTTGAGAAACAGGGACTTCTGCGTTGCCAATGTGTCAAGCATTCCTCGCTGATAGTCCAATTTTTCATGGCGGATGGGCATATTCAAATTGATGCTCCATCTGTCATACCTCATAGAGATGGGCAGATTGGGATAGGGCTTGTTGTAGGCATTCTTGTGCAGAGACACCCCGACAGAGTTCTCCAAAATGCTGTTGTGGCTGTTGTAGGAGTTATTGTGGTCTGTCATGGCTATCAGTGCATCCATCTCTGATGGAAGCAGCAGTGTGTCGGGATGGTACAGGTAATCGTGTGTTTTCATGTCAATTAGAGAGGTTCGCTCTTGAATGCCCATCTCCACATTTTTGCCAAGTGAGCATCCGTAGCCGAGGCTTGCTATTCCCCATGTGGTACCATTATCAATATTGTTGGTGTTGTGTGTCACCTCCTTTGATGGAGTGGCAAACAGCTCTGTGTCATAGCGTTTTGTTTGCTGGCTCTCGTCATGCTTGCGCTGCACTTGGGCGTAAAAGTTGATATGCTGCTTCTTCTCCTTGTTGATATTGAATGCTCCCTGTGCTTCAGCTGAGAGGCTCCAAGCCTTGCCCTCACTCATTCCTGCCGTGCGCATGGAGGCTGTCAACGTGTCGCCCCACTGCTCAAAGGCTGAGTTAGAATAGCCGTCACGAATGGCGTAGCTGAAATCCACATTGGTGTACACATAAAGTGGCTTAATCAAACTAAATGTGTTATGAAGGTTCAGTTTCTTGTTTCCAAAGTGGCTTGAAGATGAAGACAAGGAGGTTGGTCGCACATCGGAGAGGAGAAACTGCTCATAGCGTTGCCGCATCGCTTGGCTTTCTGATGCAGAAATGAAGTCTGCTTTGAAAGTCTCTTTCACTTTGTCCTCTTTTGCATGGTAGTCTATCTCCGTTGCCGCACTGCGAGTGGTCTGCATGGAGCGTGACATATTGGAAGGTGTCCAATGTCCCGACTGTCCGATGTGCCTTGACTCGTTCACATTGTTCATGTTGCCAAGCAGCGTAAGGCGCAGCCTATCAGTAAAGCCTAATGCAAAAGCACGTGCTAGCCACCGCTCCTCTGTCCCTGCCGCAGCCTCCACATTGGCGATATAGCCGCGGCTGTATTCCTCCTTCAAGTTCACATCCATCACAAACTTCTTCGGGTCAACGTCATAGCCCAGTGCCATGCTCTTGTCCGACGACTTGTCATAGACCTTGATGTTCTTCACGGTATAGTATGGGAGATTCTCCATCAACACCTTCTTGTTTCCGCCCATGAACGAGCGCGAACCGAGCAGGAGTTCATCCACCTTGCGCCCGTTGACGAAGATTTCGCCTGCCTCGTTCATCGTCACGCCCGGCATCTGTCGGATAAGGTCGTCGAGCATCGACCCTTGTGGCAATTGGAATGCCGAAGCGTCATAGACGATGGTGTCACCCCGATAGAACATTTTTATGCGAGTGGTCTTTACCACGACTTCGTTCAAACTCATCTCTTTCATCTTGCGCATTTCTAATGTCGGCACCTCCACCTTGGTCTGTTTGTCGATATTCACTTGCGACCATACGTCATCGTAGCCTTTCAACTGGGCATGAACCAACAGTCTGTTTGCATTCGTTGTTATCTTCGTTGAATATACGGCATACAACGGTTTGTCGTCATGTTTGTATACTATAATATTGGCAGAATCTACCAACACGCTACTATCGGCATTGCATATTGACACTTGTGCATCAACGAGTGGAATTTTCAGAAAACCATCCTTAACGTCGCCTGTTATGGCTATTTCTCTCTGAACCTGCGCCCATGATGTCAAAGTGGCGAGAATAAAGATGAACGTTGTAATGTGTTTTATGTTCATAATGCTCTAAAATAAATAACCCTCTATATCCGAGTTCGGGTTAAGATTTTTTCCTTATCATTATCCTCATTTAGGGGTCTGAGTCACTCCCTATTTTGCACTGTTTGTGCCACATAAATAGACCCCTATGGGATACAGCCTTGTCATCATACCAACGGTATCAAAGCCGATATGTTGCGCTCCTTCACTTATGCCCAACATTTTAACTCCCCGACGAGTTATGTGGCAGTGCTTTTGTAGTATCTCTTGCGAAAAACTTCGCTATCATGTGTAAGGATGTAGAACCACAGTCGGAAACATCCAATTGTCTGTAGTGTGGGAAACATTTATTTCTCATCATTTCCTTCCTGAATATTTGTTAAACTTATATTGTACACTAAATATGAAATAAGGAGGTAGACTTAGACACCATGTTTCAATACGAGCCTGCGAATTGAAGGTGGTATGGGTTGACGAAATCTGATGCAATAAATCAAACGCTTTGGCAGATGCAAGCAGACGACCATTTAAAAATGTACGAGTTATTTGCGCATTCCACAACAGATTATCGGTACATAGTGAGCTGTCTGCATAACCGCGACGGCTGTACATTCTGACATCGGTGGACAGGTTCAACTTAAACGGCAAATTCGCCTGAAGATTAGCCCCATAATTAAAGTTCATGCTATTAATATCATCGACACCTACCATACGCATTCTGTTCCATGAGATTCCACTTAAAAAGGATAGTGTAAACTGTCCACTTTTGTATTCTAGTTTCAGGTTCTGCTCCACAATGTGCTGTCTTACCGTGCTTTTGGCATTATCCTTCATATCCACACTATGCTGATAATTATAAGAGGTATGACTCTCAATGTCAAGATTACGACTCTCCGTCAGCGAGCGACGTAGGTCTATGCTGCTGTTGTATGTCCAGTTACCATTTACATTGACTGGCACGAACGTGTAAACGCCGGTATTCCTGTCATAGATTGAGTTCATGGCTACAAGATTGTTCATGACTGTTGCACTAGAACGAATCATGGCAAACTGCCCATGAGTTCCGAAACGAGATGAGAACAGGAGCGAGAGATTATGCACAATGCTTGAATGTAAATCAGGATTGCCCTTTCGTATGGCAAGTGGATTGGATGTGTCGGTCTGATTTGCCACCTGTGCAAGATTGAGTGGACGCATCTCCGTGTCATAGTGAAGTTTGTATGTCTCGTGCCATTGGCGAGTCTGATACTCAATGTCCACACTTGGTCTCAACAGCCAGCGATGGTCAGAAGGATGCGACATATTTTCACCTCGGGTATAGACTCCATCTTGACTGACATATCGTGCATTTAGTGCTGTTGTAAAAGAGAAATAACGTCCACGACGGCTGTCGTAATCATGTTTGTGCAATGAAGCCGTGATGTGCTCCTCATGCTGGAAATTGTCGATATCTGGACTGTTGTTTGCATCGCGCAAGTGGAGGTAGTCTGTCAATGACGGCAGAATCTCGTATGGACGGAAATACTCGTCCCAGTCCAGGCGGTAGAGATCTTTTTTTTCGTTAATATGTTGCTGGTTGTATGTTAAACCCAGACTTAGGTGCCAGCCTGTCAGAAAATGCACAGCATATTCGACACTGAAATGAAGGTTGTATGAATGTGTTTTTCCTCTAGTGACTCGTTCCTGAACATCGTTTGGCGTTTCCCCATTAGCATATCTTAGTCGATAATGGCTGTTTCCATTAGCTTTTATACCATTCCACAAGCCTCTGGCTGTCAACATGAGGTCATCGCCCCACGGAAGAGATTTATGATAGTCGAACTTCTGTTCAGCCGTCCATCTTCTTCCGCTATTGAATGCTGCATCCTGCACATTATTAACCATGATGTCGAGTATCTCACTGCTCAGGCTTGTACAGAAAATGCTGTCCAGAACTTGCGCTAAGTCTTCATTTTGTTGCTCCAAAAACTGAGCACTGAGCGTTATCGCATCATTGTCATAATCTGAATACTCAAGTCGCGTATCGGAAATAAGACCAACACGTTTGAGCGTGAATGTGTTTTGGGCATTAAGCTCGAAGCCTTGCTTTGTTGCAACACCGCTACTATATTCGAAAATGTCACCTTGTTGGATAAATTGCTGTGAGGTAGTACGTCGCTCATCGCGAGACTTGTTCCACAAAAGCGAAGCGTTTAACACCTCCTTGTAACGTTCATGCTTGTCGTCGACCAACAATTCACCTCCCATGTTGTAAGTATCCGTGTCGCCTTCCGGACTGTTTGGTAGATCCCATTTCCCGTTTCCGTCTGGGCGGCGCATCTCGTTGACATTATTGGCATTGCTGAAAAGAGAAAGTCTGGAATTGTCTGTAAATCGCAGCGCGAACCCTCTACCCCGCCATCGTTCGTGTGTGCCTGCACCAATTTCAATATTACCAAGATAGCCAATGCTGTATTCTTGTTTCAGTTTGACATTCATGATAAAGTCTGGACGCTCCACATCCTTACCCATCAACAGGCTACGCTCACTGAGCTGATTATAAAACTGCAGTTTGTCCACGGTGTAATAAGGCAGATTGTCGAGCACAATACGATTGTTGCCCTTGAAGAAGTCCTTGCCGTTAAGAGTCAGATAGTCCACTTTGCGACCGTTCATGTATATGTCACCATTATCGTGTAACTCGCAGCCAGGCACGTTCTTCACTAACGATTCAAGCATTGACCCTTCTGTCAGTTTGAATGCCCTCGCATCAACTTCTATCGTATCGCCCTTGTAGCACAATTTCACGCGTGTGGCCCGTACTGTGACCTCATCCAGACTGAATTCCTTATCTACGAATGTGCGTTTAAGCTGCATATCAGGGAAATGAAACGAGTTGTTCCGTGCCATATTTTTCATCTCAACGACCATCTCATTCGTTTCATAATCGGAATGTTCCACACGAACGCGAAACGTGGTATTACGTCGTGGAACAGTCAATTGCCATACCTGAGCATCGTGGCTGCCCTTTCCTGATTGTGTGCGCACTGTATCAAGCACATGCCCATCAAGATTCATGACTGTCACGAATGCATTTCTGACACCATACTGCGTGAAAGAATCCTTCACAAACTGACTAATAAATATACTATCTTTCTGTGCTGCCAATACTATTGACGGAATCTGAAATAGTGTATACAAAAATAAAAATTTCATAGTTCTGATTTATGTGCTTTATACGCTTGTGGGTGAAATTCACCCACAAGCTTCTCATTAAAGAATCGCATGATTACTGGGATACATGACAGTTACAACTATGTGATGTAAAATTCCATTCACAATATCCCGCTTTACCACCCGTATACTGATAACATGGTCCAGAACATGTATCATCAGTAGACTTGGAGTGACAAACATTAGGATCTGTATCTCCTCCCAACACACCCTGCATCTGAGTTGTTGACAGAACTACAGAAGAACCAATCGTAAACTTTTTTAGTTTTTTCATTGTTTCGTTCGTTTTTTGTTCAACAATCACACTGTCTCTTCTGCAGATGGCGATTCTGCTCCCAATGGCGTAGTGCTTCGGCCATTGATATCTTGCAAGATACTTTTCTTTGTTTCTGCGTCGTTAACAATCATAGCTAAGTCTATCAATTTATACTCACGTGGGAGTTTATGACCATTTACCAAGATTGTAGGTGTTTCTATAAGGGACGTTTTTTTACGCCACATTTTATGCTTTTCCATCTCCTCCTCTATCAATTCCGCATGTATGTATTCCTCTACATTTTTTATGGTTCTTTCGTAGTCAAACTTTTCTTTAGCATACCAAAAACCATATTTATGTAGTGCTTCGTTTTGTTCATTTTTAAAGTAACAGTATATAAGATACCGGCTGCTGTCCTCCAATTTCTCATTAAATGACGAAAAGATATATTGTACACAAATTTCATTTCCACATATATCCAGCAATCCTTCTACCTGCTTATGCATACGTGCACATGGGTTGCAGTGAGGATTGCTAAGTATTGTTACACGCATTCGTGCTTTAGGATTACCGAAAATAATTGAAGAATCATTTACTGTGGTTTCATGATAATCTCCTTTTTCAATCAGCGCTTTAGCCACGACACTATTGGCTTTAAGGGCACGGTATTGTTGTACGGCATGTATGCGTTCCTTTTCCGATTCGCGAACTAATGCAGATTGATGTGTCACCATGATGCTAAGAGTAAATACCATACAAGATAGCAAGCTGTTTACAATGTTCAAAACAAAGGACTCTGATAAACATGAAAAGACTGCAGTAATACCCATTGCCCAGATGATAAGTTGTACTATAACGCATAACACACACCAACTTTTGGCAATGCGCCATTGATAGTAGATGCTCCACATTCCATAAAACATTGCTAACCAATTTATTAGCGCAACGATGCAGGACGATGTTGGGAAGAACGAAAGGAGTAGAATGTTTGCGGTGAAATATCCCAATCCTATCTCGCTCCAACTTATACCGAATATCTTTGCCTTTGAACCATCAAGCACGTTGTTACAGTCGGATTGATGAAATATGCTACAGACCCTATCTCCATAACGGCTCTCTCCAAATAATTGTTTCTCTACAAGTAAGACACAAGCGAAGATGCCAATTGTACTTAATCCCATACGAATATAATCAAAAAATCCTATGACACTATAATTGACTATTATGCCAATTATTACTGTCATTATCAACACAATCGGAATAATGTGTGTTTTTATCATTGCTATCCGTTCGTCCCGTTTATGTTCTTTGTAGTTCGGCTCAATAGCCTCCGTTGTTTCTTCTATCACAAGGGAATTGCCAGTCCACATTCTTCTGAACGTATCATGACTTACTGTAGTCTTCTTGCCATATTGAAGGAATGTTATCGTATCAGGATTACAATTTAGCCCAATTACAAAGCCACTATATGTATGCAATATGCAGGGATAATTCAGTACAGACAAATCTTTTGATTCTGTACGCACGCCCAATGATTTCACACCATATACGTCAAGCATCCTTTTCAGTCCGTACATATTGTCACGGTGTGGATGTTCATAGTAGAGTTTATCTGCAAAATGCTTGTTGTATTGAACGTCTATCGTTTCAAGAAACAGTTCGAGTATATTCTTCATATTTCTTATTTTCAGTCGTAATATCCCAATTTTGTATCTATAGCCTTAACGCACACTGCGTTCATGTTGCATATGATATAGCAGCTGATAAGCCTTTCTGCAAGGAATGACATTGCTCGGCATTGGTACGTTTTATTGTCATATCGGAAATCCTTTTCTGCTTTTGCCCAATATCGATTGGCATCCATGTTAAGATTATGCTTGTGGTCAAACTCAAACAGTATAGGAAAGAAGAACTCACATAGAGATACGAAATCATCATAATGCATGATAAAGCTACAGAAAGGAATGAAGGTCTTGCTTTGTAGCATATATTCTGAATATCTATTATTCTTGCCATATTTCTCATTCAAAATGTCAATTATGTCATAGTAGTCATTATAATTGTGAGCATCCTTATAGTGATGAAATACAGTGAAGGGGAAATTTATAACTTCCATAACCTGACACTCCCCATGCTCTATTTCCATGAAATGGGTGAAACATCGGCGATAGTGGCAAAAACCGACATACCTGCTTCTCTTGTTGTTTTTCCACACCCAGTACATTGTTGTCATCTCTGAATAAAATTTGTTCAGATGGTTGATGTTCTCTCCCTCAACTTTCATATTATTGCCTTTGAATAGGCGGATGGTGTCATCCTCCTTCAGATTGTACTGTTCAATTTGTGCATCATCGTGGTATGTGAGCCACATTGTCATTTCTTTTTCTGTTTGTTCCATGAATCTCCTGTTATATAGTTTTGTAATTCTTCCTTTTCCATGCTGCATATCTTGACAAGTTCCTTTCGCAACTTGACGGCATCCTCTTCTGTGTAGAAATCGGAGTTCTTTCCTCGCGGATGATGCAGATGGTATGCCTGACCTTCCTGCGTCCATTTCACATCGTGTCCAAGAATGCACGCCCTGCGCAGCCTTTCCGCGTCCTCTGGTCCCCAGCATGTGAAATGCTCGTTCTCCCCTCCGCATTGGAGATATCTCTGTCGGTGTACAAGGAACACCCCTCCACAAAACGGACGACCAAAGACGGGATGCAGTTTGCGGCTTTTAAGATACTCCGCGTCAAATCCCTGTCTTACAACACTCGACTCTTTCTCCGACAGCATCACATATTCACCGCTATAGGGATAGGCTATAGTACAGCCTTTCTGTATATTTTCTATAGCTTCATAAACCTGGTTATATGCTACGAGTATATCGGCATCCCATACTGCAACAATCTCGGTGCTGGCCTCATTTAGCAGTCTGTTGATGTATTTTGTACGATAAAAGACCGGGGATGCGTCAACCACGAACTCGTGCCTTATGTGTTTCCTTAATTCCGTACTTAAATTATTTTTGTCATTAAACGCTGATTGTGTGTCGGCTTCCAGCAGCATGACACGGCAGCCCAAGCCGCAGACATGGTTTAATACAGCCTCAAGATTGCCCATTCTTTCATCGCTTTCAATGCGAACAGGCATGATGATCGTCAGCAAGCTTGACAAATCCTGCATATTATGCAGCGTTTCGTGATGGTTTATACCTTGCAATTGCATATCCTCAAGCAGTTATTGATTATTACGTTTTCTGAGGGCATCATGATGTTTTGTATATCCCCGTCGAACTGGAGTCCTTTCAGTATATCTCTCACTTTTGTTTTATAGAATCCCTTGCCGTACATATCCGTTAGGGTTGCTACCATTTCCTTTGGCAGGGAATACAAAGATGCGACATCGCCCAACCAATCAAGATAATATATGAGGTATTCCTGAAGTAGTGCCTGTTGGTGTTCTTCTTCCAATCTTCCTGCCAGACTTTCAATTCTCCACCACATATAAACGCCGATGCCGCTCAGCCCGAAAAATTCGGTGTCTATGTCTGGACGCTGATTCACCAGCTGCATCATGCGAGAATCGAGATGCCTGAAATAGTCAGGGGAAACAGTATAGTCCTTTCTGCCAAATGATGAAAGGACCACTTGCTGTGTCCCATTTGTCATAGATGATAACTGATATCTCTTCTCGTACAGCCTACGAACTCCGTCGGAAGCCTTGCGGTATGCGTCTGTGTCAGACAGAAGCAGATCCATGCATGAAACTATCTGTGCCACGAAAGCCTCCTCGTCAAAAGAATCCTCATCAATATGAACTCGCAGCTGCGGCGTGGCATCAAGCATTTCCGCCAGTCCTGTGGAATCCGTGCCGACGACAGGAATGCCATGGCGCATCATTTCAATAGCCGTGTAGCTGCATTGCTCATGGAAGGACGGCATCACGCCAACATAGGCAGACTGATACACCTCGTCCACTTCGTCACTTTGCATCTTGCCGAGAAAGGATATATGTCCGTGTACCTTCCTGCCCTGCACCAAATATGGCTGGAAATCTCCGTCCCCTACTATCACAAGGTGTGTATCGGGATGTCTGTCGATAATCCTTTCAAATGCACTCATTAGGTATTTCACTCCTTTTATTTCATCCAATCGACCGACATACAGGATGTTGCGCAGTACATCCTTTGAACTACCACAAGAAGAAGGTCTTCCGCAGGCACTGTTGCCAATGCCGTTATATACAAGATGGACTTTGTCCGCCGACACTTCGTAGTCCTTGACAAGAATCTCTTCCGTCTTTCTCGAAAGCGCGATTACTTCATCTGCGAGGTGGAGAAACGCTTTCTCGTCAGTGAAACTCGATTTTACGCGGCGTTCCATGTCATCGTTTGCCTCATGCTCCTTGGCAACAATTTTTCTCATGTGGCTGACGTTACCTTTTAGCTCGAAACACCAGCTGAGATAGTGGACTGTCACAATTATCCTGCTGTACGGATACTTCCCTTTGAGCAGGGCTGCCAGCTGGCGGTGCTGGAAATAATTGAACTGAAAGACAAGATTGTCGGCATCATCAGTTTCTATATTCCTTGCTATGAAATAAAAGATGCTGCGGCAATAAAGCTCGCTTTCCATGCCCGATGCCAATGCGGGAATCTGAAAATGTCGTTGCCCCTGTTCATCTGTTGCAATAAAAAATTCTTTCGTGTCGGCAAACATCTCCACGAAAGATACTTCGGCATCTGTCAAAGCCGCCAAACCATCGGACAATTGTCTTACATACGTGCCTACGCCATAATTGGCGGCACGGCTTGCGTTGTTGAATATGAAAACCAGTGTCCTCATGTCAGAGTGTCTTTTAAGATGTAATACGCACCCCCGCCATCTATGCCAAGCGGTTGCTCCAGATATTCCTCAATGAAGAACTGGGGGGCATTCAGAATGCTCATGATGCCTGCCTCCTGACAGCAGGGGATAATACCCTCCGCAGTGGCATATAATTCTGTAAGGTATTGTGCATCAAATGTCTCAAGTGGTTCACCCGTGCTTTGACGCAAAGCGATGTATCGCATTAACCCTCCCATGCCAGTACGAACAGACAAGTCTTTCATCCGTCTTGGGTCATGCTCCATTATCTTGGAATCGATTTCCGCTAATACCGAGTTCAGGTCGCAGTCGATAAGCCCCTGCTTGTACATGACAGTAGTGCCATATCCTATTCCCGACAGCCCGCATTCCAATCCTACGGACATGCTCGAATGGATACCATCATATATCTGTTGGAAAAGTTCCCACGCATACTCCGAAATAAGCCCGTCACGATATTTTCCCGCGTACAGATACATGGCGACAACCACCCCCATCTTGCCGTGGAACAGGCCAATGTCAGGCATATACGGGCTATACAAAAGCAGGTAATCTGCGATTTTCCTCAAATTTTCTTTCATTTTGATATTTTTTATTGCAAATCTAATTTAATATAACCTAATAGATTTGACACAAAAGTGTATTTGTCATTATATACATGAAAGATTACACTTTTGTGTAGGCCTAAATGGATACTTTAATCTTTCATGTTTGTTATAGAAGTTTGACAACCCTTGTTTGGTTGAATAGACAGGAATTGTTTCAGAGGCAAGATAGAGCATTGGTTTTCCTATCGTAACAGTACTAATACCTAATGCATTCATCACCTTTAGTAATTTGCTATCTATTTCAGCAATCATAAAACTGTTGGAGTCATGTACTATGGGTTCAATGGCAAGGCTCATCAACTGTTTGAATAATGCTACAGTTGAAAGCCCTGTATATGAATCTATTGCAAACCGGCCAATATGCCAATAGGAATATGAACAATCCGCTCCTATATATTCCAGTGGATTTATGTTGAAGATTTTTTGTATCGGTAAAATGTCTTTTCGGTTCCATTTAAAGACTCTGATAGAACCAATTAGTTTGCCGCAGGTATTCCTTGCTATGAAAATTTTAGAATTCTGAATATAGTGATGTTCCTCATTGAACACCTCGTTTGTCTCAATAGCAATGTCCGCATCTATGGCATCCATAGAATGGTGCTTATAGTTCTCACGCACAATAAATTCTGATAACTCCATGAGACATCTTTCATCAGCCTCATAAATACAGTAGTTTGTATTGGAATAAACGACTTGCTCCATTTTTTGTTTTTTCTACAAAAATATAGATATAGATGATTCCCATATTGACACAAAAGTGTATTTGATGCATCTAATCACGGAAAATCACACTATTGTGTGTTAAAATATGATTGTTTTTGTGGTTTTCTATTTTATTTAGTATATTTGTGTCCACAAAATAGATAATCAATCAAATAAATATATTATATGGAAACAAAAATAGGTGATTTTTTTACATTGACTAACTCTGTTGAAAGTATTACAGACGAGGACTACCAACAGGTAAAAATTCTTGTCAATGCGGCAAAAGCCTTTGCAAGAAGTACATATCAATGTGTGTATATAATAGATTATTTTAAAAAGGGATTTGTATATGTTTCAGATAACTTGGCATATTTATGTGGACAGCCGACATCGAGAATAAAGGACTTTGGTTATGAATTGTATATCCAGCATGTTCCACCAAGAGAAACGGCTATGCTTAAAGAGATTAATGACAAAGGATTTGCTCTTTTTAATAATATCCCCTACGCTGACCGAATGGATTATACGATAACCTATGACTTCCATATTATAAATGGAAGGAAGAAGCATTTGGTCAATCATAAGTTGACTCCATTGGTTCTCACCAAAGATGGACGTATTTGGCTTGCTTTATGTACTATGTCTTTATCTGCGAGAAATACACCTGGAAAGATAATTATGCGCAAGGAGAATTGCGATATGTACTACGAGTATTGTCTTGAACGAAGAAACTGGATAACAAAACAATGTATAACCTTAAGTCCAACAGAGAAGGATGTTCTACGCCTGTCCACCCAAGGTTATACCATGAAAGATATTGCTGATAAATTATACAAGTCAGTGGATACTATTAAAGCATGTAAAAGAGCACTGTTTGCAAAATTGGAGGTCAAGAATATCGCAGAAGCATTATTCTTTGCCGCTAATTATAAAATGTTGTAATACCAGGTTAATCACACAGTAAGGATGACATGTAAAATTGCGGGAAACATTTCACGCTACGCCCCGTTGCGATATTGAACATAGCATTTACACAATGACCCGCAATAATCCATGAGGCAACAGAAAGCTGTGGTGGAGGGAGTTGTCCCTTCTCTTTTTTGTATTGCTCAATAACATTTTCCAACCATTCTTTCTTTATGTTCCAGAATGTGGAATAGCGAGAAACATATTCTGCAACTTTTAATTCAAACTCCTTGTGTTCACCATTTGACAGTTCGGAAATAGGGTAGCCATCGGGTTTAATGATTGTCAACATTCCAGCCCAACCCAAATTATAAGGATGAAGTACATATAGCCCTCTTTCTGAACATTTTTTATCAAAAAGGAATGGAATATCTGAAGTAAAATCTAATGCGTTAATAGCAATATCACCTTCAGAAATAATCTTATCAATATTATCATGGTTTATAAACTCTTTTACGATATGAATCTCTGCTTGTGGATTTATTCTTTTCAATCTTTTACCTAAACATTCTGCCTTGTATTTCCCGACATCTCCATTGACATAATTTTGTCTGTTGAGATTGCTCATTGCAACTTTGTCTCCATCTACTATTGTTATGCATTCAAAACCAAATCGTAACGCACATTCTGCGATGACACTTCCTATACCAGCACCTCCCAAGAGTATCCGAAAATTTTTAGTTTTCATCTGTTCTTCTTTTGAAAGATATATTCTGTTTCTACTGTACCTTTCCATCTCTTCTATTTACAATAGTTTGTATGTTAAAAAATGGGTATATTATTTATG
>CAMWJL010000033.1 GCA_947174565.1 uncultured Prevotellaceae bacterium
GTGCGTATCAGCCCAGACCTCAGCGTAGCCAAAGCCTACTTGAGCATCTTCCCTTCGGAGAAAGCGCAGGAAGTGTTACAGAACGTGAACGACCACGCCTCTGAGATTCGTTTTGAACTGGGCAAACTGGAGCGTCACCAGCTTCGCATCATTCCTGAACTCAAGTTCTTCCTCGATGATTCCCTCGACTATGTGGACAACATCGACAGGCTTCTTCAGCAGTAACCAACTCACCTCATCAAACTCAATAAGTTGAACTTTCCCTTCCACATCGCCACCCGCTATCTTCTCTCCAAGAAGTCACACCACGCCATCAACATCATTTCTGGCGTGTCCGTTTGTGGTGTAGCCATCGCCACAGCAGCATTGGTGTGCATTCTTTCTGTTTTCAATGGTTTTCAGGACATGGTGGCAGGACTCTTCACCTCCTTCGACCCCCAGTTGAAGGTCGTGCCCGTTGAAGGCAAGTTCATGAAAACAAATACGAAAGAACTTCAAGCTCTACGCACGGACCCAGATATAGCGATTCTGTCAGAAACTCTCGAAGACCACGCTCTTCTCATGATTAACAACCGCCAAGTGATGGTCACCATCAAAGGCGTGGAAGACAGTTTTGAAGAACTCACAAACATCAACCGCATCTTGATAGGAGACGGTGTCTTTGAGCTACATGCCGATGTCATCGACTATGGCGTCCTTGGTTCAAATCTTCTCCTTCAACTTGGTCTCTCCACAGACTTCTCCGACCCCATTCAAGTCTATGCGCCACGCAAAGGCGAACGTATCGACCTCAACGACCCTCGCCAAAGCCTCAACCAAGCAGAACTCTTCTCCCCTGGCGTAGGTTTCATGGTCAAACAAAACAAATACGACTCACAATACGTCATCACCAACCTCTCCTTTGCTCGCCGACTCTTCGAGCGACCGAGCCAAATCTCAGCCATTGAGATGCGCCTCCGAGCTGGTGCAGACCTGCAACGAGTCAAGGCTCGCTTACAGACCCTGCTTGGTTCACGCTATCAGGTGCTTGACCGCTATGAGCAGCAGGAAGATACCTTCAAAATCATGCAGATAGAGAAGCTCATCTCCTACATCTTCCTCACCTTCATTCTCCTCATCGCCTGCTTCAACATTGTAGGCTCTCTCTCCATGCTCATTATCGACAAGAAACAAGATGCCACCACGCTCCATAACCTTGGTGCCACTCAGCACCAAATCCGTAGCATCTTCATGATGGAAGGCCACATGATATGCCTAATCGGTGCGCTCATCGGCATCACCCTCGGTCTCCTTCTCTGCTGGCTTCAACAAACATTCGGACTCATCCGTTTCGGCAACAGCGAGGGCAGCTACATCATTGATGCTTATCCTGTCAGTGTACATCCCACCGACATTCTCCTCATCCTCCTCACGGTCATCGCTGTCGGTTTCTTCTCCGTGTGGTATCCTGTACGCTATCTAACTAAAAAGAAATTAAAGAATTAGAAAATACAAAAACATACAACAATGAAACAAACCATCAGTCTCTTATCAGCTGTGGCAGCAGTGCTGCTCACAGGCTGTGGAAAGCAGAAAACATTCGTATCCGACAACTTTTCCGTATCTCCCACACCCCTTGAGTATGTGGCTGGCGAAGTGCCCGCGACCATCAGCATCAACGTGCCTACAAAAGTCATGTCCAAGAAAGCCATCGTGGCTTGTACCCCAGTCCTCAAGTGGAATGGGGGGGCTGTAGCTGGCGAATCCTTCACCCTGCAAGGCGAAAAAGTCGAAGCCAATAACACTATCATCTCCTACAAGAACGGAGGTCACGCCACCATGCGCTTCTGTGTCCCTTTCCAAGAAGGCATGGAAAAGAGCGAACTCTTCATGCAGTTCACTGCCCACAAAGGTAGCAAAGTTCTCAAGATGCCCACCGTCAAGATAGGCTACGGCACACAACACACCGCAGCCCTCATCACCCGTACTGCCAAGACCGCCAACTTCGGTCTTGCCCCCGACAACTTCCAGCGTGTCATCAACCAAAAGCAGGAGGCTGCCGTCAAGTTCCTCATCGGACAAGCCAACCTCCGTGGCAGCGAGCTGAACAGCCAAACCATTCAGGACTTCATCAAGACCCTCAAAAACATCAAGAACGATGAAGAGAGCCTCGTTCTCAACAATATCGAAGTCAGTGCCTACGCCTCACCCGATGGTGCTTACGCCCTCAACGAGAAACTTGCCGAGAAACGTTCTTCTGTCTCCGAAAACTATGTAAACCAACAGCTCAAACAGCAGAAACTCACTACCAACGTCGATACTAAGTTCACGGCAGAAGACTGGGAAGGCTTCCAAGCCCTCGTTACAGCCTCCAACCTGCCCGACAAAGACCTCATTCTCCGTGTCCTCTCCATGTACGAAGACCCAGAACAGCGCGAGCGTGAAATCCGTAATGTGGCAGTCGTTTATAAAGAACTTGCCGATGCCGTTCTTCCCGAACTCCGTCGTGCTCGCATGGTCATCAATTATGACGTGATTGGTCGTAGCGACGATGAAATCCTCGCCCTCATTGACACCGACCCAGCCAAACTCAGCCTTGAAGAGCTTCTCTATGCTGCCAATGTCCTCGTCAACACCGACACCCAAAAGCAGTCCATTCTCATCAACGCTACCAAGTACTACCCCAATAACTACCGCGCCTACAACAACCTTGGCATGCTCGCCATGCAACAAGGCGACAACGACAGCGCACAACGCTATCTCCGCCAATCTCTCGGCATCGATGCCAATGCCCCCGAACCCAACACAAACCTCGGCATGCTCGCCCTCCAGAACGGACAGTTCAAGGACGCAGAAATGTACATCGCCAAAGGTGTGGGTGCCAACAACTTTGAGGAAGCCCTTGGTCATCTCTATGTAGCCCAAGGCAAATACAATCAAGGCAGTGCCAAGTTCGCCAAGTCGGTCAACAACAGTGCCGCTCTTGCCTACATCCTCTCACAAGACTACGCTGATGCCAGCAAGACCCTTGCCAACATCAAAAATCCTGATGCCACCACCCACTACCTCCGTGCCATCCTTGCCGCACGCATGCAGCAACCAGCCGACATCAAAGAGCATCTCGCCAAGGCCATTGCCCTTGACCCCACCCTCGCTCAGCGTGCCGCCAACGATGCCGAGTTTTCCGACTACAATAAATAACGAATGACAAACAGACCGAATGGCAAGCATTGGCGATTGCCAGCTGACAATCGCCAATGCCTCCACACCCTCATCCTCGGAACCATCGTGCTACTCCTCACAGCCTGTGGTCCCAATGGTGATGCTTTCCGTCTTCGTGGACACATCGCCGATATGCAGGCAGGTGAACTCTATCTCTATAACCTCTCCGCTACCCACGCCCGCATTGACACCCTCACCATCAAGAACGGCTCTTTCCTCTATCGGGGCGAGACCAACCAGCTCACCCCCTACTACCTCGTCTTCCCCAACGGCATGGAACAAGTCGTCTTCATCGGTCCTGGCGATGACCTTACCTATGAAGCCGCTGCCAACGACCTTCGCCACTATGCCGTCAGCGGTAACGATGCCAACAAAGCCCTCACCCAGTTCCACACCGACACCTACAATCTCAGCTCCACAGCCCTCACAGCCGAGGCTCGTGCCTACATCATCAACCATCCAAAATCTCCCGTCTCCATCTATCTCTTCGACCGCCATTTCGTGCAGGAAGAGACCGTCAGCACCAAGGAACTCAACAAACTCCTCAAAGTCCTCAAGCCCCACCATCCCCACAACCACTATCTCCTCGACCTTGAGGCACAAATCACCCAAACCCAACGCCGCGCCATCGGGAAGAAACTGCCCAACCTCACGCTAACCCGTCCCGACGGCACTCACACCTCACTGTGGACAAAATCATCTGAACCTTACACCCTCATAGCCTTCTGGGCCACATGGATGCCAGGAGGTTATGACTTCCTGTGGAAACTCGGACGCACCGCCGACCAATACAAGGAACAGCACAAGCTCCGCATTGTTACCCTGTCCCTCGACGTAGAACAGCGCACTTGGCAAGAAGCCGTGCGCCGCGACTCCCTCCGTCCCATCCTCCACACTTCCGATGGACTCAGCTTCGAGTCGCCCATCGTCAAGAAACTTGGCATCACCACCATTCCCCTCCTCCTGCTCACCGACCGCCACCATACGGTCATCGACCATACCGACAACCCCTCCCAACTCGACCACATGCTCCAAAAACACCTCAAATAACCTCACCTCCATTTATTCCCCCATCACCCGTGCTCGCCAAAACACATACAGCCGCCCTGCAAGGACTCAGCGCCCTGCCCGTCACCGTCGAAGTCGATAACTTCGACGACGGACGCTTCCAAAGATGCACCATCGTCGGTCTGCCCAACGGAGCCGTGCGCGAAAGCCAAGACCGCATCCTTTCAGCCCTGCGCACCAACGGCTACAAAACACCTGGCAACTCCCTCGTCATCAACCTTTCCCCTGCCGACATCCGCAAGGAAGGGGCAAGCTTCGACCTCCCCATTGCCATCGCAGTTCTCCTGTCCTACCATTTCCTCACCATCCCACAGCCCGACCAATACATGTTCGTTGGAGAACTCGGTTTGGACGGTAACGTCCTGCCTGTCAAAGGCATCCTGCCTATCTCCATCAAAGCCAGAGAACTCGGCTACAAGGCACTCTTCGTACCCGAAGACAATGCCCGTGAAGCCGCAGTGGTGAACAACCTCACCATTTACGGCATCCGACACCTCAACGACATCATCGCCCACTTCAACGAGCAGCATCAACTTCCCCCCACCCTTGTCAACACCCGAGAGGAGTTCTACGCACAACAATACACCTTCCCCTACGACTTCGACGAAGTGAAAGGCCAAGAAAACGTCAAACGCGCTTTCGAGGTGGCAGCCGCAGGAGGGCACAACATCATCCTTGTCGGTTCGCCAGGTTGCGGCAAATCCATGATGGCAAAACGTCTTCCCTCCATCCTCCCACCCCTCACCCTGAGCGAAAGCCTCGAAACCACACAGATACACTCCATTGCAGGAAAAATCGGGAAAGAGACTTCGCTCATCAGCCAGCGTCCCTTCCGTTCGCCCCACCACACCGTTTCCGACGTGGCACTTGTCGGTGGCGGCAACACCTTTATGCCTGGTGAAATCTGTTTGGCTCACAACGGTGTTCTCTTCCTCGACGAACTTCCAGAGTTCAGCCGTTCCGTGCTCGAAACCCTGCGCCAGCCCCTCGAAGACCGTACCATCACCGTCTCTCGTTCTCGCTACAACCTCACGCTCCCCTGCTCCTTCATGCTCGTGGCATCAATGAACCCCTGCCCCTGTGGCTACCACCATCATCCCACGCGCAACTGCGTCTGCACCCCGTCTCAGATTCAACGCTACATCAACAAGATTAGCGGACCGCTCATGGACCGCATCGACATTCAGGTGGAAGTGGAAAGCGTGCCTTTTGAAGACATTGCCAAAGCCCCCAAAGGCGAATCCTCCGCAACCATCCGCGAACGAGTGCTCCGTGCCCGACAGATACAGAACGAACGCTACAAGGGCATCCATTGCAATGCCCAAATGACCACCGCCTTGCTCCAGCAATACGTGCAGCCCGACGACCAAGCCCTCAACCTTCTGCGCACAGCGATGAAGAAACTCAACCTCTCCGCCCGTGCCTACGACCGCATCCTCAAAGTCTCCCGCACCATCGCCGACCTCGAAGGTGTCGCCCAAGTGCAGAGCCACCACATCGCCGAAGCCATCGGCTACCGCAACCTCGACCGTGAGGACTGGGGCGTATGACGCAAAAGTCGGGTCAACACGAAAGCATCATCAACAAATAACATACTCTATATCACCTATTTCTAACAAAACCACAACAGCCTTATGAAAGTAAAAAAACATCTGTGTTCAGCCATCGCCACAACAGCGTTGATGGCAATGAGTATCATCAGCATGAGCTTCACCGCACCAGACGACAACGCCGCCTCGCGTGTGGTAGAAGACGGTGGCACAGGCCCTTACAAAGCCATCATGAAGGAAGAGCCAACGCTTGACGCCCACACCATCTTCGTGCCACAGGACTTGTCCGCCTTCAACAAGAAGCATCCCCTTCCCGTCCTCGTGTGGGGCAACGGAGCCTGCAACAACTCGCCCTTTGAGCACTACAAGTTCCTCAACGAGATAGCCTCCCATGGCTACATCGTCGTCGCCACAGGCTACATGCCCAAAGAAGGCGAAAGCTACCACGGCCCCATGTCCACCACCCAGCAGCAGATAGAGGCAATGGACTGGGTGGAAGCACAGAACTCCGACAAGAACTCCCCCTACTACAAAAAGATTGACGTAAAGAACATCTGCGTGGCAGGCATGTCGTGTGGCGGCTTGCAGACACTCTTCAACTGCGCCGACAAGCGCATCAAGACCCTGATGATTTGCAACAGCGGACTCTTCAACCAGCAGAACGCCAGCAGCGCAGTGGGCGGCATGCCCATGCCCCCCAAGTCGAAACTGAAAGAAATCCACTCCCCCGTCATATATATGTTAGGTGGCGAGACAGACATCGCCTATGGCAACGGCATGGACGACTTCCACCGCATCAACCATGTGCCAGCCTGTGCCACCAACTTCCCCGTAGGCCATGGCGGCACATACGGACAGCCCCACGGCGGCGAATACTCCATCGTGGCACTCGCATGGCTCAACTGGCAGCTCAAAGGCGACCAACAGGCAGCCAAGATGTTCAAGGGCATCGACTGCGAACTCTCGAAGCGCGAAGGCTGGACCATCGAGAAGAACGCCAAGATGGGAGAATAGGGTGCTAAGCAAGGGAACGAATCACCTAACAATGAAGTCAGCTTAATTTTCCCCCTTTTTTATGCCTCTAAAGAGGTGTGACTCACACCCCAAATAGGGTCTGAGTCACACCCTATTTGGGGGTCTGACTCAGACCTCTTTTGTAGTGCTGAAAGCCCCGTTTTGACGTATATTCTTTTTTATGCACATTCTTTCAGGCTCAAACGCATCCGTCTCGTTTTTTCTTCTTACTTTTGCAGTGTTTATAAGAAGTGGCATGAGATTTTAGGTCACAAGATGATGCGGACAACCCAAAGGCGACAAACAGACAACCAAGATGTTCAACTGAGATAAAAACAATACCTCTACAATCATGAAAAAGCTCCCTATCGTGATGTTCCTCTTTATAATGATGTCTGCATTGTGTTCGGGCATTTGCAGTTACCGCCGTGCAGAGAGCAGAATAAATCAAGATGTGAACAATGCGCTCAATTTGGCACTTGTTGAGATGCCTTGCGATATTGTTACAGCAGACACCATTCGTTGCTATCGCAACTATCTGACCATCCCCGAATTGAAAGAAACTGCATGTATCGCCATGAGGATTGTCCGTCGAGGAGAAGAACAACAAACAGAAATGGTCGCAGAAGCCAACTGCAACTTCATGACGGTCTTCATGCTGTCTGACCAAAGGGCTTCGAGCACACTCTTTTGTGTCGGAATCTTATGGATGATGGTTAGCCTGTGGTATATGCGAAGACGCCGGTCTGAACTTTTTGTGCAAGGTCAGACTTATGGTGGCATAACGTATGTCAATGGCCTGTTTATGACAGCCGAGGGGAAGCAGATTCACCTTACCCCGATGCAACATTCTTTGCTTGAAATGTTCATGACATCGGAAAACCATTCCTTGTCAAAACAGGAAATCTGCAATCGCTTGTGGCCTAAGAAACCAGATGCCAGCGATACTCTCTACACGCTTGTCCGCCGCATAAAACCCATCATAGAAGCCAATAGCAAACTAAAAATAGAGTCCGATAGAGGGAAAAGCTACTCGCTGAAACTAAAATAGTTAGGCAAATGTTAGATGAATGTCAGGGAAATGTCAGTTGGAAAAATTGGCATTTCCCTGATTCGTTTATTCCTTTGCATCAAAACTCCAAATCATGATACAAAGGATACGGATTACATTCATTATCGCATTGCTCTTGCCCCTCTCCGCTTTGGCACAGACCAACGACAAAGAAGCAAAGATAAACCTGTGGGGCTATGTGGTTGACTCGTTCCTGCAAGTTGGGCTTGAAGGGGCAAAAGTGACGCTGATGACAGCTGACAGCACTGTGGTGGACACAATTCGCACGTATATGTACGACGGCAATGCGCTGTTTCACTTCTCGTTGCCAACGAAAACGCAGAACATCATCCTAAGGGCGGAACATGAAGGATATGAGTCAAATTGCATGGCGATGAAAGTAAGACACCACAAACGAGAGAGGAATGTGTATGCACCATGGATAAACCTGAGAAAGAAGAGTTTGATGCAGGACCGGTCGCTTGACGAGGTGGTGGTGACGGCATCGAAAGTGCAGATGGTGTGGAACGGCGACACGCTCGTCTTTAATGCCGATGCCTTCAATGTGCCACAGGGGTCCGATGCTTGACGGGCTTATCCGTCAGTTGCCTGGGGTGACACTAAAAGAGAATGGAGAGATACTGGTGAATGGGCGCAAAGTGGATTATCTTATGTTCAATGGTGCCGATTTTTTCAGGGGCAATAACAAAATGATGCTCGACAATCTGCCATATTACACGGTGAAAAACATTAAGGTGTACGACAAGAGTACAGACGTGAGCAAGTTCTTAGGTTATGATGCCGAAAAGAAAGAATATGTGATGGACGTGGTACTGAAACGCGAATACTCCATTGGGCTGACCGCCAATGCCGAAGCAGGGGGAGGCACTGCGGAACGGTGGATGGCGCGCGCTTTCGGTCTGCGCTTTTCCGACCATTCGCGCCTCACCATCTTTGGCAACAGCAACAATAACAACCAAACGGGTCGTCCCGAAGAGAGTGGTGAATGGAAAAGGACAGACCCTGCCAATGGAATAATGAGGCATGGCGAGGTGAACGCGAACTTGAGGAGCGAAGACCGCTACAAGCGATGGAAGAATGAGCTTGCCGTGGCATATACAGACGACAAAAACGACAATCGGAGCCAACAGGATAGCGAGTATTACTTGCAGGGCGGTGGTGAGTTCGCCCATCGCGACCACAACGAACTGGCGCATGGCCGAAAGTTTAATGTAACGAATACCTTTACCCGTGACAAGTCCACATCGCCTGTATATTCCACTTCCATGGTTGGTTATAACTATGGTTACAACAACACAGAGCGACAGGACAATGCACGGGTGAGCGGTGACACCGAGGCTCTATACCGCTTGGACGATAAAGCCAAACTCCACAGCCACAACCACCAAGCGTTCACCACCAATCACATTTTGGTCAAATTACCTTGGGGCGACCGCCTGAACTTTTGTCTTGATGGTGTCTATAGCACACAGAGAGCCAAGAACTTTTCCCACTACCTCCTGCAATATGCGGATGGCGAGCAGCGCCAAGACCTTCGTCGCCGACACGAACCCCGTGCGCTCAATCAGTACTACTGGCAGACCGAGGCAGAGTACGTCTTCCACTTTCCGAACGACTGGCATGTGGGCATTGGTTACCAATTTCATCAAAGCTGCAATACAGACGATGCACCCTCTTACCGCTTAGACCGCAATGCCGCATGGCTGATGCAAGCCTCGTCGATTGAAGCCTTGCCTCCCGTGCTGTCTAACGACCTGTTGGACAAAGAGAATAGCCTCGACATCGTTACACAGACCAAACGTCACCAGTTTTTTGCCCACATTTCTTACCCGAGAAGCAATGCCGCATCGTACACCAACTTTGAACTGCAACTGCCATTGATATACGAACGGGGACATCAGCACTACCGGCGTGGCGATGTGGATGCCAAAGTACGGAGAAACGAAACCTACTTCACCCCCAGCATCAATTGGGTACGACAACTCCATCAACGCAATATATTATACTATGTGTGGGTTACGACAGAGACTGTTTTACCCGACATCACGAATTTGGTGGGATATGAGAGCCACTACGACCCACAGAACACGACCATCGGCAATCCCGACCTCAAACCGCAGCACACTTACAAGGCCGTGGCATATTTCACGAAGAACCGCCCACAGTGCGAACAAACACTCTACACTTACCTTGACGCCTCCGTTACAACGGAACAGATAATGCCATCGGTCACCTACGACCGCACGACGGGAATCTATAGCCGACGCGACGAAAACATCAACGGCAACTGGGGAGCACGGGCTGGCATCACCTTCAACCGCACCATTGACAAGAGCCACCGCTGGCGTGTTGAAAATGCACTATGGATAACCTATTCAAACATGGTTTGGCGAGGGCAGGATTTCTCAGACATCAATACGACGATGCAACGCATCGAGACACGCCACGTCAAGATGGACGAGACGTTGAGGCTTTCCTTCCGTGTCGGCAGCAGATTTGACGCAAGCCTGAACGGAGGCATCGTGCATGGTCGGTCATGGAGCGACCTGTCCGCTTATCAAGATGTGCGTGTCACCGATTTCTCCTATGGCCTCGACGTTCGTTGGTCATTGCCTCTCGGCTTCCACCTTTCTTCCAACTGGGCGATGCTCCACCGCAGTGGTTACGAAAGCGGCACGATGAATAACCATAGCTCCATGTGGAATGCCCTGCTTACCAAATCCATCTGTCATAATCGATTAACATTCAATCTCATTGTCCATGACATTCTCAATCGCACGACACACAACACTTGGAGTGTTTCAAGTGCAGGATACACCAACACCCACTACAATTCACTGCCCCGTTATGCCATGCTTTGCGTAAGCTATAAACTACACTAAACAAAACCTTGACAAAAACGTGCCAAGAAACGGTGAAAGAAGGAGCGTTTTGACGACAAATGAAGTTAGCTTGATTGCCCCCTTTTTATGCCTCTAAAGAGGTGTGAGTCACACCCCTTTCAGGGTCTGAGTCACACCCTATTTGGGGTCTGACTCAGACCTCTTTTGTAGTGCTGAAAGCCCCGTTTTGACGTATATTCTTTTTTATGCACATTCTTTCAGGCTCAAACGCATCCGTCTCGTTTTTTCTTCTTACCTTTGTAGCGTTTATAAGACGACTCGTCAAGTCGGTGCGGACAATTCAAGGGCGACACATCCGCACAAGAAGCATCCAAATACAAAACTAACAAACCTATTTATGAAAAAAATTCTGACAACAATCCTACTGCTGGGAGCGTTACTCCCCAGCCTGGCCAAGAAGCCTGTCAAGAAACAGCAGTTTGCTGGCTATCTGTTTGCCTACTTTGAAGGTGGCGGAAACCCAAACCTGCAAGAGCAACTGCGCTTCGCTGTGAGCGAGGATGCCCGCAACTGGTATGCACTCAACGGAAATCGCCCCGTGGTGGGCAGCGATTCCATCAGCGAGAGCGGTGGTATCCGCGACCCACACATCCTGCGAGGCGAGGATGGCTGTTACTATATCGTAGCCACCGACATGATGACGGCAAAGAACGGCTGGAAAGAGAACCCTGGCATCGTGCTGATGAAATCCAGCGACTTAGTGAACTGGTCGCATGCCAAAATCAACTTGGGCAAGGACTGGCCTAACTTCAGCGATGCCTATTGGGTATGGGCTCCGCAGACCATCTATGACCAGAAGGCACGCAAGTACATGATATACTTCACACTACAACGCACGGGCGACAACCGCAAAAGCCTGATTACCTACTATGCGTATGCCAACAAGGACTTTACGGCCTTCGAGAGCGAGCCTCGCCAACTCTTCGATGCAAAGTATGGCTCTATCGACAACGACATCGTGTACAAGGACGGCATCTACCACCTGTTCTACAAAGGGAATACGAAGGACGAGAACGGCAAGGAGATAAAGAACGGTATCCAACAGGCTACCTCGAAACGACTGACAGGCCCGTGGAAAGAGGATTTCAAATACCTCGATGCCTATGCTGGCACACAGACGCACGTAGAGGGAAGCAGCGTGTTCCCCCTGCACGACGGCAGCGGTGACTGGGTGCTGATGTACGATTTGTACAGCAGCGGACGTTACGAATACCAGACATCGAAGAATCTGGTGGATTTCACTCGCCAGCCACAGTCGTTCCGCAAGGATTTCTTCCCCCGCCACGGCTCGGTGATTTCCGTGACTCAAGAGGAACTGGACCATGTGCAGCAACGCTGGGGCTATGTGCTGACCCACACGTTCGTGTCGGACGGAAACCCCATCATCCGCGACAAGCACACCGCTGACCCTGCCGTATGGGTGGAAAACGACACACTTTGGCTCTTTGCCGGTCACGACGCTGCGGGTAATCAGACAGGATACGTCATGCGTGACTGGCTGCTCTACTCCACCACCGACATGAAGCATTGGACGGAGCACCCCTCTCCCCTGCATATCAACGACTTCGCTTGGGCTAAGAGCAAACAGGCTTATGCCGGACATGTGGCAAAGAGAAACGGAAAGTACTACTGGTACGTCTCGACCAACTGGTGCGGCATCGGTGTAGCCGTGAGTGACAAAATTACGGGTCCCTACAAGGACGCCCTTGGCAAACCGCTGCTCACCAACAAAGACTGTTTCGATTCCCGCCACAACTGGGCCTGTATAGACCCCGCCATCTTCACCGACGATGATGGCACACCTTATATTATATGGGGAAACCGCGAGTGCTATTATGCCCGACTGAAAGACAACATGGTGGAAATCGACGGTCCCGTACACCGCATTCATGTGCCCGACTTCACCGAGGCACCATGGATACATAAGCACAACGGGAAGTACTACCTGACTTACGCCGCAGGCTGGCCCGAAAAGATAGCCTACGCCGTGGCTGACGAGATAGGCGGTCCTTACCGCCCGATGGGCATTATCAGTGAAATTGCAGGCAACTCCAACACCACACACCCTGCCATTGTACAATTCCGAGACCAATGGCTCTTCTTCTCCCACAACGGAGGTCTGCCCGACGGAAGCAGCTACAGCCGCTCTGTCATTGCAGAGCCTATGTACTATGATGGCGAAGAGCGCATACGCCCCATTCCTCCCACGACCAAAGGTGTAGGCGAGATGCCCTGAATGGGAGTTTACCTGATGGTTTACCACAAAGATGCTGACCACGGCTTACACATGGTCCTCAGCCGTGACGGGTACGAATGGACAACTCTTAACAACGACCGCCCCATCAAACTCATCGGTCAGAACCGCTGGATGCTGATGTACGACATTTTCAGCATCAAGCCCCACAACTTCGGTTTCATGGAGACTCCCAATTTCAAGACGTTCCGCCATTTGGGTCACGAAGGCATGGAAACAGATATTGTCAATTCCAACATGGAGGGTGATTAACATGTAAAACAGTTTTACATATCAATCCAACGTGTAAAGAATTTGGCATTTTCTTTACACATCGTTCTTTATTTGTAAAGAAAACGCCAAAGTTTTTACAGGTTGGTCTATATGGATGACATTTCAAAAAATGCACATTCTTTCAGGCTCAAGCGCATCCGTCTCGTTTTTTCTTCTTACTTTTGCAGTGTTTATAAGAATTGACATGAGATTTTACGGTTTCAAGACGGTGCGGACAGCGGTGACGGTGATGGCAGCCATGCTGACAATGGGCGTGGCGGCACAGAGGCCCGACTCGCTGGGGCGCATCAGATATAAGTATGACTTTGTGGTGCCGACCAACGGCAACTTTGTGGCGGCTATCCATGCGGCGAACAACCGACCGGACAAGACGAAGCGGTTCAGAATCTTCATCAAGTCGAGCATGTACCGCATCAAGGGTGAGGGCAATCCCATCAAGATTAAGGAAAACGGGAAGGAGCTGGAGATTCCGAGTCCGATGACGGTGCTGACAGCTCCAAACACCAGCATCTGCGGCGAGGGGATGAAGCACACGCAGATTGAGTCGATGCCGATGCACGAGGGCATCAGCTGCACATCGACGCTGTTTCTGAAAGGGGCGGACAGCACATATATTCAGGACTTGGAGCTGTGGTCGAACTACCGCAACGACCTGAATGCGTTTGCCAATCGTGCGGTGGCCCTGAACGAGAAGAACTGCAAGGGGAACATCTTCAAGCGGCTCTCGCTGATGAGCACGCAGGACACATACTACACGAACGATGGGGGGACGACCTATCTGGAGGATTGTGTGGTGAAGGGCACGGTGGATTTCATCTGCGGAGGTGGCACTATCTACTTCAACCGCTGCGAGCTGGAACTGCGCACCAGAGGGAAGGATGGCAAGCGCGACGTGATTTGTGCGCCAGCCACGGAGGCGGGACGCAAGTATGGCTATGTGTTCAACGGTTGCCGCATCTACGGGGCTGAGGAGCAGGACGGACGCTATTGGCTGGGGAGACCTTGGAAGGGGAATCCACGGGCGGTGTTCCTGAGCACGCTGATGGAGCTGAAACCCGACTCGACGGGATGGACGGAGATGCACGGAACGCTGCCGACGCTGTTTGCGGAATATGAGAGCATGGACGAGAATTTCCAGCTGGTGCCGACGGAAGCACGCCGCATGCAGTTCAAGGACACGGAGGGGACGGCAAGGACAATGGGCCATCCCACCACCCTATCGACGGAGGAGGCGGAACGCTACGACATAGACGACGTGTTCCCTGGCTGGCGGCCTGACGAACGTGCGATTCAGGTGAACCCACCTGTGGTGCAGATTAGGAACAGAGGCAACATTTATTGGGAGGACATCCCAGAGGCTTGCCTCTATGCCGTGTGCAAGAACCGCGACGTGGTGGCGTTCACCACCGAACCTTATTATAATGTGCCCCGTGGCACGGCCGAAGGCTCTTGTTACTCGGTGCGCTGCGCCAACTACTACGGCGGATTGGGCGACCCGAGCAACGAGGTGGTGTATCCCAACCGATGAAGCACGGGGCAGATAAGGTTTTTCATAAAAAAGCAAAAAAATGCGGAAAATGTTTTGGAGGTTCACGGCTTTTCTCTACCTTTGCAACACTCAAATATAAGCATTCTGAACCCTAAAACTCTAACATTTATGGCAAAAAAGTGGGTATGCCCCGTATGTGGGTATGTGCATGAGGGTGATAACCCTCCAGAGAAGTGTCCACAGTGTCAGGTTCCTGGCTCAAAGTTCAAGCTGAAGGAAGAGACTGATGGACTGAAGTTTGTGGCAGAACATGAACTGGGTGTAGCGAAAGCCATCCCCGAAGGCGAAGAAGGTGCTTTCGTGTTGCAGGGTCTGAAAGACCACTTTGCAGGTGAATGCACGGAAGTGGGTATGTATTTGGCTATGTCTCGTCAGGCCGACCGTGAAGGCTATCCCGAAGTGGCTGAGGCTTTCCGTCGCTACGCTTACGAGGAGGCCGACCACGCTTCGCGCTTCGCTGAACTGCTCGGCGAAATGGTGTGGGACACGAAGACGAATCTGAAGGCTCGCATGGAGGCCGAAGAGGGTGCTTGTGCCGCTAAGCTGGAGATTGCGAAGATGGCTAAGAAGCTGAACCTCGACGCTATCCACGACACCGTTCATGAGATGGCAAAGGACGAGGCTCGCCACGGCGCAGGCTTCCAAGGATTGTATAACAGATACTTTAAGTAAGATGAAGAAATACGTTTGCGACACCTGCGGCTGGGAGTATGACCCAGAGGTAGGATACCCAGAAGGCGGAATTGCTCCTGGTACAGCATTTGAAGACCTTCCAGAAGATTTCGAGTGCCCACTCTGTGGTGTAGGCAAGAGCGAGTTCTCGGAGGCATGAGAATCCGCAACATCAATTTAGGAGAAAAGCCTGTTCTGTTAGCCCCGATGGAGGACGTGACAGATCAGGCTTTTCGTCTGCTCTGCAAAGAGTTCGGCGCCAGCATGGTGTATTCGGAGTTTGTCAGTGCCGATGCCTTGATTCGCAACGTGAATCGCTCGTTGGAGAAGATTCGGGTAGATGACAGCGAACGCCCCGTCGCCATCCAAATCTACGGACGCGACGTGGAGAGCATGGTGGAGGCGGCTCGCATCGTGGAGAGCGAGGCAAAGCCCGACATCCTCGACATCAACTTCGGCTGCCCCGTGAAGAAGGTGGCTGGCAAAGGGGCTGGGGCAGGAATGCTGCGCACCCCACAACTAATGCTCGACATCACCCGCGAGGTGGTGAAAGCGGTCTCGATTCCCGTGACCGTGAAGACCCGTCTCGGCTGGGACGTACCGACACTCTATGCCGACCCTTTCCATCCTGACGAGCAGAGCGAGTCGGGGAGAGCTTTCATTGTGGAACTGGCTGAACGCCTGCAAGATTGCGGCATTGAGGCACTCACCATTCATGGACGCACTCGCAGCCAAATGTATCAGGGAGAGGCTGACTGGACGCTCATCGGAGAAGTGAAACGGAATCCACGCATGCACATCCCCATCATCGGCAACGGCGACATCTGCACCGCTGAACAGGCGCAACAGGCATTTGAACGCTACGGAGTCGATGCCGTCATGATAGGACGCGCCACGTTCGGTCAGCCGTGGCTCTTCAAGGACGTGAGAACCTACTTGGACACGGGTCACCACGATGACTCCATGACTTTAGATTGGAAGATGGAGGTGCTAAAACGGCAGGTGCGCACCAGCGTGGCCTATTCGCTGCGTGAGGATAACGCACTGAAAGAACACAAACGCACTGAACTCGGCGGCATCATCCATGTACGGAGACACTTAGCCAACAGCCCTTTGTTCAAGGGCATTCCCGACTTCCGACAAACCCGTATTAAGATTCTACAGGCGGAGACACAAGATGCGCTCTTCAACCTGCTGGACGAGGCTAAAGAGCGCATCTTAAACTTGAACTTAGCGTAAGGTCAACGATACTCGACCTTACGCTTTTTTGTTTCCTTTCTTATTCCGTCACTTCCCAAATGTCGTTGGTTTCCAAGAGCTCAGCGAAGTTGTGGTACTTCTTCTGTGCCTTCACCTCCTCAATCTGAGCCGTTACACAGTCGTCGTAGGTGGGCGCATCCACATCACGGATGACACCGAGTGCCACGGGGAAACCGTCGCCATTGCCCATCAGCGCGAGCTTGAGCTGGAGGGTGTTGTCCTCGCAGTGTGCGTCATGCACAAGGATGTCCTTCTCCGTGATGCCATTCTCACCAATCTTCACCACCTTCAAGCCGAAGCCCTCCTGCATGAGGCCGAACTCGTCGTTCTCACCGAAGATGAGGGGCTTTCCATGCTCTACATAGATAGCATTCTTGGCACGTCCCTCCTTGGAATAGACAGCATCGTGCGTACCGTTGTTGAAGATGACGCAATTCTGCAGAATCTCGCAAACAGCAGCACCCTTGTGGTTGTAAGCCGCCTTCAGAATCTCCACCGTGCCGGGAGCGTCGGTGGCAACAGAACGTGCAAAGAAATGACCACGCGCACCGAAGCAGAGTTCTGCTGGACGGAAGGGGTCTTCCACCGTACCATAAGGGCTGGACTTCGACACGAAGCCACGGGGAGAGGTGGGAGAATACTGCCCCTTGGTCAAACCGTAGATGCGGTTGTTAAGCAGAATCATGTTAAGGTTGATGTTGCGGCGGTTGGCATGGATGAAGTGATTGCCACCGATGGCGAGACCGTCGCCATCGCCACTCACCTGCCACACGGTCAGGTTGGGGTTAGCTACCTTGCACCCTGTCGCGATAGCGGCAGCACGTCCGTGGATGGTGTTCATGCCGTAGGTTGCCATGTAGTGCGGCAGACGGGAAGAACAACCAATGCCCGAAATCACGGCAGTGTTCCACGATTCCACACCAATCTCAGCCATCGCCTTGTGGAGCGATGAAAGGAAAAAGTGGTCGCCACATCCAGGACACCATCTTGGCTGTCCCTTCTTAAAGTCTTGAGCTGTATATGCCATAAGTGAATGTCCTTTCTTTTACTTGTTGATGATTGCGTTAAATGCCTCGACGAGTTCGCTCACCACGAAGGGCTGTCCCTTCACTTGGTTGAACTGTTCGGGCACGAAGTTATCTACCTTCATGCGAAGCCAGCCAGCCAGTTGACCCATGTTCTGTTCAGCCACGACCACCTTCTTGTACTTGCCAAGGACAGCAGCCGTGTTCTTCGGCAGCGGGTTGATGTACTTGAACTGAGCGAGAGCCACCTTCTTGCCAGCTGCACGGAGTTCGTCCATGGCAGCGTGGAGATGTCCGTAAGTTCCGCCGAAGCCCACGATGAGGAGGTCGGCATCGTCCTTGTCACCCAACACCTCAAGGTCTGGCACCTGAATCTTATCGATTTTCTCCTGACGCAGGTGAGTCATCAGGTTGTGGTTTTCAGGGTCGGTAGAGATAGCGCCCGTCTTGTTGTCCTTCTCCAATCCACCGAGAATGTGCTGGAAACCTTCGCGTCCAGGCACTGCCCAGTAGCGCACACCCGTCTCTGGATTGCGGAGGTATGGTGTCCACTGTCCTTTCAGTTCTTCGGGCACGTATGGAGGATTGATGGCAGGATACTCCGCGAGGTCAGGAAGCTTGAAAGCAGCCGAACCATTCGCCACATAAGCGTCCGTCATGAGGATGACAGGGGTCATGTGTTCCAGTGCCATCTTTGAAGCAGCGTAGGCAGCATCGAAGCAGTCGGTGGGCGAAGTAGCCGCAATGACAGGCATGGGGCTTTCACCGTTGCGGCCGAAGAGTGCCTGCAAGAGGTCCGTCTGTTCCGACTTCGTGGGCAGACCCGTCGCAGGACCGCCACGCTGAACATCGAGCACCACGAGTGGCAGCTCCATGATGACAGCCAAGTTCATCGCCTCGCTCTTCAAGCAAATGCCAGGACCCGACGTGGAGGTCACGCCCAATGCGCCAGCAAACGAAGCACCGACAGCCGAGGCGCAGCCAGCGATTTCGTCCTCACACTGCACAGTGGTGACACCCAGTGACTTGTGCTTAGAAAGCTCATGCAGCACGTCGGTTGCAGGCGTGATGGGATAAGAGCCAAGGTAGAGCTTCAAGCCCGCCTTCTCTGCGGCAGCGATGAAGCCGTAGGCCGTGGCCTTGTTGCCCGTGATGTCCATATAGCGTCCAGGCACCTTGTTCTTCGTCTCGATGCGATAGACATTAGCCACCGAGCTGTGCGTGTTGTGACCATAGTCGTAACCCGCCTGAATCACCTTGATATTGGCTTCTGCCACCCCTGCCTTCTTGGCAAACTTCTCCTTCAAGAAGTTGAACGCGATGTTCAGGTCGCGGTCGAAGAGCCAGCACACAAGTCCGAGGGCGAACATGTTGCGGCATTTCAGCATTGCCTTCACATCCATGCCGCTGTCTGCCAGACAATCCTTCACCATCTGCGTGATGGGGCAGGCAATCACACGGTCGGGGTCAATGCCCATCTCGCCCAGATAATCCTCTGTGGCAAAGGCAGCCTTCTTCAGGTCGGCAGGACCGAACGAGTCCGTGTCGATGATGATGGCAGCACCCGGCTTGGCATACTTATACTGCGTCTTGAGTGCGGCGGCATTCATCGCTACGAGCACATCACACTTGTCGCCAGGCGTATAGACCATGCTGGCACCAATGTGTACTTGGAAACCGCTCACGCCTGTCAGCGAACCTTGCGGAGCGCGGATGTCGGCTGGATAGTCTGGAAACGTACTGATACTGTTGCCCACAGTGGCCGACACCGTGGAGAAGATGTTTCCAGCCAACTGCATACCGTCGCCAGAATCACCCGAGAAGCGAACCACCACCTCGGCGAGTTCCTTCATTTCCAATTTTTCTGCCATAAGCTTTTATCGTTTATGTTGTTTCTTTTTTACTCCTGAAAACTTGCTTCAACAACGATTTGACGGTCAAACAGCCGTCTCGCTGTCACTTTGCGACTGCAAAGTTACGTCTTCTTTCCATTCTGACCAAATCAGAAGAAGAGAGAATACAAAAATCAGCCAACAAAGCACCGCAGACCGCCCACTTCGCACAAAAACACCTCCGTTCAGGGCAGAAACGCTCCATTTTCCCTTGGACAGGAAGACACGAAACGTACCACAAGACACTGCGGCGTGCGATGCGCTTTCACAGCCTCTAAATCGGAGTCCCCGACTCCGACCGACCGATGTCCCCGACTCCGATTGGTCGGAGTCGGGGACATCGATTTTGGGGGCATTTCAAGGGGTGAAAAGCGAGGGGCGGAGCACGAAGGTCGAAGCCCCATTTATTCGTCCAACATTCCCGTTCAACACACGACAAGGCAAGACACCCTGTTCGGTTTTGACTCGCCATGTCCCTAACAAGGGCATAAATGGCGTGAATCAATGGCTTGGCGCAAATTTTATGCCCTATTTTTAGGAACGAACGAAAAGAAAGACCTATCTTTGCAAACGAATCACTAACAACTTATACCTATATTGATGAAAAAACTTATCGCATTGACCATGGTTGCAGCAACAGCCATCGGAGCGGTAGCCCAAGACAAGAATGGAGGCTACCCCATCACACAAGTGTCCTTCACGAAGGTGAAAGTGGCACAGAACACATTCTGGGGACAGCGTCTTCAGGCGAGTCAGGATGTCACCATCCCGCTGGCTTTCTCCAAGAGCGAAGAAACTGGACGCTACACGAACTTCAGCAATGCGGCCCAGCACATCAAAGACCCATCGAAAGTATTTGAAATTAAGAAAGGAACGTATTCCTTCGACGACACAGACCCCTACAAGACCATCGAGGGAGCCAGCTACCTGTTGCAGACCTACCCCAACGCCAAGTTCAAGGGCGGTCGCCTCGACAAATATGTCGATAGCGTCATTGCCGTCATCGCCTCGGGCCAGGAACCCGACGGCTACCTCTATACCTCTCGTACCCAAAACCCCGAGCATCCCCACGAGTGGGCTGGCACGAAGCGTTGGGAACGCGTGGAGGACCTCAGCCATGAGTTCTACAACCTCGGACACCTCTGCGAGGCAGCCGTAGCGCACTACTATGCCACAGGCAAGCGCAACTTCCTCAACGTGGCCACCAAGTATGCCGACTGCGTGGCACGCGAAGTGGGCGACAAGCCTGGTCAGGCGAGCGTCGTGCCAGGCCATCAGATTGCCGAGATGGGATTAGCCAAGCTCTACATCGCCACAGGCGACAAGAAGTATCTCGACATGGCTAAGTTCTTCCTCGACAAGCGCGGCAAGCGCGATGCCTCGTGGAAGGAGACTCGCCACGGACTCTACGACAACGACGGCTACTATCACTCCCTCAGCGATTACAGCCAGAGCCACAAGCCAGTGTTGGAACAGGACGAGGCCGTGGGTCATGCCGTCCGTGCTGGCTACATGTATGCAGGCATGGCAGACGTGGCAGCCCTCACAGGCGACAAGAGCTACATCGACGCCATCGACCGCATTTGGGACAACATCGTCAGCAAGAAGTTCTACATCACAGGTGGCGTGGGTGCCACAGCCAGCGGCGAGGCCTTCGGCGCAAACTACGAGCTGCCCAACATGAGTGCCTACTGCGAAACCTGCGCCGCCATTGCACAGGTCTATCTCAACTACCGCCTCTTCCTGCTCCACGGCGATTCCAAGTACTATGATGCCTTGGAGCGTTCACTCTACAATGGTGTCATCTCAGGCATCAGCATCGATGGTGGCAGCTTCTTCTATCCCAACCCCCTCCAGAGCATGGGTCAGCATCAGCGTCAGGCATGGTTCGGCTGTGCGTGCTGCCCTTCCAACGCAGCCCGCTTCATCCCCTCATTGCCACAATACATCTATGCCGTCAAGGACAACACCCTCTACATCAACCTCTTCAACTCCAACACCGTCAACGTGAAAGTGGGCAAGAAGAACGTCACACTGAGCCAACAGACCAACTATCCTTGGGACGGCGACGTGACCCTCAAGATTGACAACGGGGCTGGCAAGTATGCGCTCAACATCCGCATTCCCGGATGGGTGAAGGGCGAGGTGGTGCCCAGCAACCTCTACACCTATGCCGACGGCAAGCGTCTCGGCTACACCATCAAGGTGAACGGTCAGCCCGTCCAAAGCGAGCTGAAGCAGGGCTACTTCGTCATCGACCGCGCATGGAAGAAGGGCGACAAGGTGGAAATCCACTTCGACATGGAGCCTCGCATCGTGCGTGCCAACGGACAAGTGGCTGCCGACAAGGGACGCATCGCCATCGAGCACGGTCCTATCGTCTATTGTGCCGAGCACCCCGACAACCAGTGCGATGTCCTCTCTGTGCTCATCAACCAAGAGCCTCAGTTCCAGATGGGTACGAAGACTATCATGAACACCACTGTTCAGACGCTCACCACCGATGCACAAACCCTCAACTTCGACAAGCAAGGCAAGTTGCAGACGCAGGATGAACGCCTTGTCCTCATTCCTTACTACGCATGGGCACACCGTGGTCCGGGCAAGATGACCGTGTGGATTCCACAAGACTTGAACGCCACTACACCCACCCAGCCAGCCTCCATCGCATCGGAGAGCAAGGTAACTGGCTCAAAGCGCAACCTGCCTGCCCTCTCGGCTGTCAACGACCGTCTCGTGCCAGCCGATGGCAATGACCGTTCTGTACCTTATACCCACTGGTGGCCTGCCAAGAACTCCACCGAGTGGCTCATCTACGACTTCAAACAGCCCGAGACAGTAAGCACTTCCACCGTCTATTGGTTCGACGACGGTCCATGGGGCGGTTGCCGTGTGCCCGACAGCTGGAAGCTCTACTATAAGACTTCCACTGGCGACTGGGCAGAAGTAAAGAACCCCACTGCCTACGAAACCGTGAAAGGTGCTGCCAACATCGTAAACTTCGACCCCGTGAAGACATCGGCAATGAAGCTGGAAATCGTGCAAGGCGACTACAGTGCTGGTGTATTCGAGTGGTCGGTGAAATAAGACATATCCATCTGATGGGCTCTCGCTACAAGAGTGTGGCGAGAGTCCTTCCGTTTGCTCGAGAACAAATTCTATCTTATGTATAACAACAAACACACAAACAAAACCGTGGCGACATTGGCGTTCTGCCTCTTAGCGAACGCCCCTCTGTACGCCCAAGACAACAAGCCCACCTCTGTGCCCACGCAGACCATGCAGGTGGCGAAGACCCAAGGTGAGCCACAAACCAACGTCGTGCTCCTGCAAGGCACTATCAAGGATGCCCAAGGCGAGACCCTGCCTGGTGCCAACGTCTATGTACGCGAGACCAAAGCAGGAGCTGTGGCTGATGCCGAAGGTAAGTTCACCCTCTCCATTCCTCGTGGCAAGAAAGCCACTGTCGATTACTCTTTCGTCGGCATGAAGTCACAAACCAAGAGTTACGACGGCAAACGGAACTATGTCAACCAAGTCATCGTGCTGCAAGAAGACGGCATGCTCAGCGACGTAGTGGTGACGGGTCTCTTCGACTACAAATCCTCCACGTTCACTGGCTCAACCTCCTCCTACACACAGGAAGAACTGAAGACTGTCGGCAACAGCAACGTGCTGAAAGTCATCCAGTCGCTCGACCCTTCGTTCGTCGTGGATATGAACAGCATCAATGGTTCTGACCCGAACCACATGTCCGACATCACCATCCGCGGTAAAGCCTCTTTCGGTGGCTTGCAGGGCGAATACAGCGGCAACCCCAACGCCCCTCTCTTCATCCTCGATGGTTTTGAAGCGACACAAGAACAAATCTTCGACCTCGACATGAACCGCATCAAGTCCGTCACCATCCTGAAGGACGGAGCGGCAAAGGCTATCTACGGCTCCAAAGCCAGCAATGGTGTCATCGTTGTCGAGACCATTCTGCCCGAGGCTGGACGCTTGCGCATCACCTACACGGGCGACCTCAACCTCGAAGCCCCCGACCTCACTTCCTATAACATCTGTAACGCCGAGGAGAAACTGCAAGTGGAGAAGAACTCAGGACGCTACACCTCCAGCTCTCCCTATTACCAAGCCCTGCTCGACGAGCAGTACAACGCCATTGCCGCCAACATTGCGCGTGGCGTAAATACCTATTGGCTCTCCCAGCCCCTGCGCACAGGCGTGGGACAAAAGCACACCGCTTATCTCGAAGGCGGTACACAGGAGATGCGCTATTCTGCCAGCATCATGTCCAATAATGTGGCAGGTGTGATGAAGCAGTCGGGACGACGCACTACCTCTGGCAACATCAACCTCTCTTACCGCTACAAGCAGTGGATGTTCCGCAACTCCCTCTCTGTCACTGGAAACCAAGCCGATGACAGCCCTTATGGCTCTTTCTCCGACTACGTTACCGTGAATCCCTACTTCTCTCCTTACGACAGCAACGGCAACATTCTCAAAGTGTTGGGTACTTACACCCCACCAGGTGTCAACGGTAGCACCACCACCTACTACAACCCTCTCTACAATGCCTCCATTGGCACAAAGAACTTCTCCAAGTATAACGAAGTGGTGGAGAATTTCTACATTGAATACCGTCCCATCGAAGACCTCCGCTTTACGGCACGTTTGGGTTACACACACCAGAACAACAAGCGCGAAGATTTCTATCCGGGCGACCACACACGCTTCTACGACTGGACAGGAGACCGCTACTTCCAGCGTGGCAGCTACTACATCAACAACGGAGAGAACAGCAATCTCTCGGTCGATATCACGGGACATTACTCCCACACTTGGGGCAAGCACCTCCTGCTCACCAATGCCGCCTACTCCCTCCAGTCGGGCAACGCCATCTCTGAGGGCATGACTGCTTGGGGCTTCCTCAACAACCACGTTGACTACATCACCTTCGCCAAGCAATATGCAGAAGGTGGCAAACCATCTGGTTCTGAAAGCACTACCCGTTCGTTAGGTATCACAGGCGCAGCCAACTACTCCTACGATGAACGCTACCTAATTGACCTCAGCCTCCGTTTCAACGGCTCTTCCGTCTTCGGCAGCGACAACCGTTGGGGCACGTTCTGGAGTGCTGGTACTGGCTGGAATCTCCACAAAGAGTCCTTCATGGAATGGGCTGACTGGCTGACGCTCTGCAAGCTCCGTGTCACCTACGGCTTGACTGGTAACCAGAACTTCTCTCCCTACCAGTCGAAAGCGACCTACAAATTCTACGACAACATCATCTACGATAATATCTCAGGTGCTTACCTCATGGGCATGCCTAACCCCAACCTCAAATGGCAGCAGACAGGCGACTTCACCGTCGGCTTCGACCTCTCCCTTTGGCGTCGGCTCAACCTGCGTTTCGACTACTACGACAGCCGCACACGCGATGCTCTTATCGCCATGTCCATCCCCACATCTACGGGTTTCACCTCTTACATGGAGAACCTCGGCAATGTACAGAACAAAGGCATCGAAGCCACCCTCAACTGGCGTTTCTTCCAGAAGGGACAGTCCTTCATGAGCCTTACTGGTAGCATCGCCCACAACAAAAACAAAGTCACCAAGATTAGCGACGCGCTCAGTTCTTTCAACCGCGAACAGGATGCCGAGAAGACAACCTCGCCCATTCTCCGCTACGAAGAGGGACAATCCATGACTGCCATCTGGGCAGTTCGCTCGCTGGGCATCGACCCTGCCACAGGTCGCGAGATGTTCATGAAGAAAGACGGCACGACCACCTACGACTACACCACTGA